>QHVJ01000016.1 GCA_003222275.1 Acidobacteriota bacterium
CCGAACCACCCGAACTTCGCGGTCCCCTCGGGGCGGACGGCCTTCACCGGCGTCAACCCCGACGGCTCGCCGATCGTGGCGCCCACCTGGGGGCGCATCACCTCGACCGTGACCACGTCGCGGCAGATCCAGCTCGGGTTGAAGCTGGTGTTCTAGGGCCGGCCGCCGACGGCCCGCTGCGCGGCCTCGAGCGGGAAGCCGAGGTCGAGGCAGGCGCGGGCGCTCGACTGGAACAAGCGCCGGGCCCGGGCCACGTCGCCCTGTGCGGCGGCGCGCGCGCCGAGCAGGAAGTACGCGTGCTTCAGCCGCATGAAGTGGCCTTGACGCGCGGTGCGGAGCACCTCCTCGTCACTGCCCCGGCCGCCGAGCGCCGCCGCCAGCGCCGCGAAGGCGCTGTCGTCCACGTCCTGTCCGTCCGACACGCCTCCGCCCGCGACCGCGGCCTGCAACCGCTGGGCCGCAACGCGACGCTCGCCGCCGAGGAGGAGGCCGGCCGCGGCATACAGGCGGTAGATCGACGGGGCCGCCGGCTCCTTGGCCAGCGCCTGGTCGAACCAGTCGGCCGCCTCGGCGTATCGGCCCTCTTCCATCAGTCTCTCGAAGCGGACGATCGCCGCGTGCGGCTTGGGGCTGGCGGCGGAGGCGAGGAGCGGATCGAGGTCCGAGAACAGCCGTTGCGCCCGCAGCAGCTCGACCCGGCGGCTCCACATCTCCTCCTTCTCCTCGGGAGAGTTGTCGCCGCTCGCGCTGCGTTCCTGGAGGAGCGCGTTGGCCGCCGGCCACTGGCGGAGCGCCAGCGCGAGGAGCCAGCGCGCGTTCCAGACCGATTCATGGTCCGCGTGCGTGCGCGCCACCGGCGCCAGCCTCTTCGCCGCGTCTTCCATCTGGCCGGCCCCGACGGCCGCGACGGCGTAGAGGTACGGCGCGCTCGAGTCGTGGGCCGGGTTCTTCAGGACCTCGGTCAGCGCCGCCGCGGCCTCCGGGTAGCGCTCGAGGGCCATGAGGTTGTAGGCGAGGGCGACGTAGGCCCAGGCCAGCCGGGGATCGAGCCGGATCGCTTCCTGGTGCTCGGCCAGCGCGCGCTCGGGATCGTCCATGACCCGCCCGAGCAGGTAATGGCTGGGGGCGTCGCTCGGCCGTTGCGCCCGGCGCTCGGCGTATTCGGCCACGAGCCGCGCGCGGCCTCCGCCCGCGAGCGCGGCGTCCTGGTACGCGCGGTGGGCCTCGACGCCGGCGTCGGGACACTCCGCGATCCAGCGCTGCGCGTCGCTCACCGCCTCGTCGGCCCGGCCGGTGATCCGGAGGAGCGTGACCATGTTCCGGTGCGCGTTGGCATGGCACGGAGCGAGGGCCAGGGCCTTGCGGACCGCCCTTTCCGCTTCCTCGCGCTTGCCCTCGGCGTAGCGCATGTTCGCGAGGCCGTTGTAGTCGACGTCGGCGGCCACCGTGAGCGCCGCCTTCGAGGTGACGCTCGTCGACGAGCTGTCGGACAAGGACGCGGGAGGCGGCGCAAAGACGTAGTCGACTCCCGAGTAGTGGTGGAACCGCTCGAAGCCTATGAAGACCTCCGAATGCGAGCGGAAGTTCGGGTCCGCGCTGTAACCCAGCTTCTCGTGTCGGTAGACGTGCGCTTCGGCAACGTTGTAGACGTAGAAGTCGGAGGAGTCCAGCGCCAGCCAGAGCGGCTGCCGGACCACCTCCGCCTGATAGCGCTCGAGCTCGCCGCGGCCGGACGAGACCACGACCGCGTGCGTGCCCGGGGCCAGCCGGCGTTCGAGCGGCGCGCCTGGCGGCAACGTGAAGGCGTCTCCGTCCACCGCGACCGACACGGGCGTGGTGAGGCCGTTGTCGAACCAGACCGGGACGTGATTCTGCTCCCAGTAGGCGACCGCCGACGCTCCTCCTGCCAAGGCGACCACCAGGCCGCCGACCACGAGCACGGCCGGCCGCCATCCGATCTTGACGCTGCCCGCCGGCACCGCGCCGCGCGCCTTCGCCCGCCACGGCCACCAGCGCCGGCCCGCTCGCCGCTCGTCGTCGGACAGCGGATAGCTGAGGGCTTGCTTGCACTTCCTGATGCGGGCGAGGAGATCGTCGTCCGTGGCCGCCGCCGCCTCGCCGGACCGCAAGCGCTCGAGCAGATCCAGGGCTTCACCCCAGCGGGAAAGGCTCTCGTAACACTGGGCGAGCAGCGAGAGCACGACGCGGTCGTCGGGGGTGAGCTGCCGTGCCGCCTCCAGCTCGCGCGCGGCCTCGTCGAAGAGGCCGACGTCGAGGAGGTTGCCCCCGAGGGCCACCCTGGCCGCCGCGTCCTGTGGCACCGCGGAGGCCGCCCGCCGGTAGAAGGGGGTCGCCGCCGCGTGATCGCCCCGGGTGGCCGCGAGGCTGCCGGCGAGCAGGTTGAGCGGCGCGTCGTTGGGGATCTGGGCCACGGCGTCCGTGGCCGCCTGCTCCGCCTCGACGAGCACGCCGAAGCGGATCAGGCCGCGCACGAGTGCGAGGTGGGCGTCCGGTTGGCGCGGCGAGCGCCGGACCGCCTGGCGCAGCGGATCCACCGCGGCCCCGAGTTGCTCCTGGAACGCGTCGAGGGGGACGCGGTAATGCCGGCGGCATGAGGCGCAATCGCTCTGGATGCGGAACCGCCGGAGCGGGATCAGCGGGATGAACAACACGCAGAAACACTCGCGGGTGTCGTACGAGGAGAGTGTCACCCATCGGTTGCAGCTTTGGCAGGTGCCGCTCGCTTGCGAGGCGTTGCGCCGGCCGTAGTAGCGGGTCCCGACGCCGTTGAGGGTGTAGGGCATCTCGCCTCCTGCACCGGCGGCCGCACCGGGGCCGTCGAGCCGTGCGCACGGTAGCGTGACGCCTGCGGGGTGTAAAACGGAATACGTGCCGGTGTGACCCGGCACACAGATCCGATCCACAATGGGCCACACGGAGAAATCGATGCGCATTTGCTTGATGATGCCTCTCGTCTCGCTCCTGGCCGGTCCAGCTCTGGCGGCGGACACCCACCCGTTCTCCGTCCGCGACATGCTGGCCATGGACCGCATCTCCGATCCCCGTGTCTCGCCCGATGGCCAGAGCGTCGCCTTCACGGTCCGCGCCACCGACCTCGAGGCCAACAAGGGCCGGAACGGCATCTGGATTGTCCCCACGGCCGGGGGAGCGGCCCGGCGCCTCACGAGCCACGAGGCGGACGGAACCCAGGCCCGATGGGCCACGGACGGCAAGCGCCTCTTCTTCGTCTCCACGCGCACCGGCTCCGCCCAGGTGTTCCACATTAGTAAGGATGGGGGCGAGCCCGAAGCCGTGACGAAGCTGCCCCTGGACCTGGACGCGCTGGAAGTGGCGCCCGGCGGGCGGCACCTGCTGTTCGCGATGGCCGTCTTCCCGGGGAAGACGCCGGGCGAGACCGCCGCGATGCTCGAGGTGCAGTCCAAGCGGAAGGCCAGCGGGCGCCTCTATGACCACCTGTTCGTGCGCCACTGGGACACGTGGGAGAACGGCACTCGGAATCATCTCTTCTCGTACGAGGTCGCCACGGCGAAGCTCGTCGACCTCATGCCGGGGATGGACGCCGACTCACCCTCGAAGCCGTTCGGCGGCAGCGAGGAGTACGCGGTTTCCCCGGACGGCCGCACCGTCGTGTTCGCGACCAAGGACGTCGGACGCGAGGAGGCCTGGTCGACGAACTTCGATCTTTACGCGGTCCCCATCGACGGCTCCGCGGCGCCACGGAAACTCACCACGAACCCGGCCACGGATACTCAGCCGCGCTTCTCGCCCGACGGAAGGACGCTCGCCTACCTGGCGATGAGCCGCCCCGGCTTCGAAGCGGACCGTTTCCGGATCGTGCTGCGCGAGTGGACGAGCGGCACCGAGCGCTCGATCGATCTGCGCGGCGACACGTCGGCCACGGGCGATCGCTCGCCGGACGACATCCGCTGGTCGCTGGATGGCCGGGAACTGTACGCGACGGCCGACCACCTCGGCCAGCACCCGCTGTTCGCGGTCGACGCGGCCACGGGGGCGGCGAGCATCCTGGTCGGCGACGGTCACGTGACGGGCCCGCAACCGATGCCGGGAGGCAACGTGCTCTACGGGCGCGACTCGTTCCTGGGCCCGACCGAGCTCTACGTCGTTCACCGCGTCGCGCGTATCGCGCCGGTCCGAATCACGAGGCTGAACGACGAGAAGGTCGCCGCGGCCCGCTTCGGCAAGCCGGAGCCGTTCACCTTCACCGGCTCCGCGAGCGCCACCGTGCACGGATGGATCACGCGGCCCGTCGATTTCGATCCCGCCCGGAGGTACCCGGTCGCCTTCCTGATCCACGGCGGGCCCCAGGGCTCCTTCGGAAACAACTTCCACTACCGCTGGAATCCCCAGGCCTACGCGGGAGCGGGCTACGCCGCGGTCAGCGTGGACTTCGCGGGCTCCACCGGTTATGGCCAGGCCTTCACCGACCGCATCCGCAACGACTGGGGCGGCGCCCCGTACGAAGACCTGATGAAAGGCCTGGACTACGCCCTCGCCACGTATTCTTTCCTGGACGGCGACCGCGTCTGCGCGCTGGGCGCATCCTACGGCGGCTACATGATCAACTGGATCGCGGGAAAGGCCGACCGCTTCAAGTGCCTCGTCAGCCACGACGGCAACCTGGACGAGCACTCCGCCTACTACATGACCGAGGAGCTGTGGTTCCCGGAGTGGGAGCACGGCGGGCCCGCCTACGACACCCCCGAGGGCTACACGAAGCACAGCCCGATCAACCTGGTGAGGAGCTGGAAGACGCCGATGCTCGTCGTCCATGGCGAGAAGGACTACCGCGTGGTCTTCCCCCAGGGCCTGGCCACGTTCACCGCCCTCCAGCGCAAGGGCATCCCTTCGAAGCTGCTCGTCTTCCCGGACGAGAACCATTGGGTGTTGAAGCCGCAGAACTCGATCCTGTGGCACGAGACGGTGCTCGGCTGGCTGGACCAGTGGGTGGGGAAGCGGTAGGGCGCGCGTGCTACGATCCGTCGCCATGAAGACGAGCTGGCTCCTCTCTTTCGCCCTTCTCGGCCTGGCCGGGACCACGGGTTCCGCGCGCGCGGACGAAGCTCCCCTCATCCCGACGCTGGCGATCGGCGCGCCGGCCCCGGACTTCGATCTACCGGGTGTGGACGGGCGACGGTACTCGCTCGAGAGCTTCGGTTCCGCTCCCGTGCTGGTGGTCGTCTTCACGTGCAACCACTGCCCGACGGCCCAGGCCTACGAGGACCGCATCCAGAAGCTGCACGACGAGTACGCCGGCAAGGGCGTGGCGCTGGTGGCGATCTCCCCGAACGACCCGAAGGCAGTGAGGCTCGACGAGCTGGGCTACACGGACCTCAGCGACTCGCTCGAGGAGATGAAGGTCCGCGCCCACGACAAGGGCTTCACGTTTCCCTACCTCTATGACGGCGAGACCCAGGCCGTCGCCCATCAGTACGGGCCGGTCGCGACGCCGCACGTGTTCGTGTTCGATCGCGCTCGCAAGCTGAGGTTCGTCGGGCGGGTGGACGACGCCGAGAACCCGGAGAAGATCAAGGTCCCGGACACGCGCAACGCGATCGAGGCCCTCCTCGACGCACGCCCGGTGCCGGTCGAAAAGACCAAGGTCTTCGGCTGCTCGATCAAATGGGCCGAGAAGAAGGGCTGGCTGGCCGAGGGCCTGAAGAAGTGGGCGGAGGAAGAGGTGACCGTGTCTCCGATCGACGCGGTGGGCCTCGCGGCCGTGGCCAAGAACGACTCCCCGAAGCTACGCCTCATCAACGCGTGGGCCACCTGGTGCGGGCCGTGCGTCGTCGAGTTCCCCGAGCTCGTGACCATCAATCGCATGTATCGCGGCCGGGCGTTCGAGATCGTCACCGTCAGCGCCGATCCGGCCCCGTTGCGCGCCGACGTGCTGAAGTTCCTCAAGGACAAGCAGGCGTCCACGCGGAACTACTTCGCCGCCGATGCCGACGATCACGACGCGATGATCAACGCCGTCGATGCGGAATGGCAGGGGGAGCTGCCCCACACGCTGCTCGTGGCCCCCGGCGGCCGGGTCGTCTACCGCACCCGGGGCGCCTTCGACCCGCTCGCCCTGCGCAAGGCCATCGTCGGCTACCTGGGCCGCTACTACCACTCGGTCGCGGGGAAGTAGGCCGGCGCCATCGACTGTGAGCTCACCCTTTCCCGTCCGGCCTTTGGGCACGACAGGCATGGAGATCACCCGCGTGGGCTTCGGCGCCTGGGCCATCGGCGGGGCGGGATGGGCCTTCGGCTGGAGCAGCCAGGACGACACCGAGTCCGTGGCCGCCATCCGGCACGCCGTCGCGAGCGGCATCAACTGGATCGACACCGCGGCCGTGTACGGGCTCGGCCACTCGGAGGAGGTCGTGGCCCGGGCACTGCGCGAGATCCCGCCGCGCGACCGGCCGTACGTCTTCACGAAGTGCGGGCTCGTGTGGGAGGGGCAGGACCGCTCCGCCCTGCCGCGCCGCGTCGGCGAGGCGCGCAGCTTGCGCCGCGAGGTGGAGGCCTCGCTCCGGCGCCTGGGGGTCGAGCGCATCGACCTCTACCAGATGCATCGGCCGGCGGAGGATGGCACGCCCGTCGAGCGGTACTGGCAGACGCTGCTGGAGCTGAAGGCCGAAGGCAAGGTGCGCTCCGTCGGCCTGTCGAACCACGGCGCCTCGCAGCTCGACGCGGCCGAGCGCGTGGGCCACGTCGAGACGCTGCAGCCGCCCTTCTCCGCGATCACCCGCCAGGCCGCGGCGGCGGAGCTGGCGTGGTGCGCCGCGCACGGGACGGGAGCGATCGTGTACAGCCCGATGCAAGCGGGCCTGCTCAGCGGCACGTTCAGCCAGGAACGCGCGGCCCGCCTGCCCGCCGACGACTGGCGGTCGCGCTCGCCGGAGTTCAAGGGCGAACGCCTGGATCGCAACCTCGGCCTCGCGGCCGCGCTGGGCCCGATCGCCCAGCGCCACGGCACGAGCGTGGGCGCGGTGGCGGTGGCGTGGACGCTGGCCTGGCCGGGGGTGACGGGGGCGATCGTGGGCGCGCGCCGGCCTTCGCAGATCGACGGATGGCTGCCGGCGGCGGATCTGGAGCTGACCGATGCGGACCTCGACGAGGTGGCGGCCGCCATCGAGCGGACCGGCGCCGGCAGCGGTCCCGCGCGCCCTTCTTGACGGAGCGCGCTCGTTGGGGGAGCGGGCGCGGTTCGTCCCGACGCTCCTCGTCCTGTTGCTGGTCACGGTCGACGTCGCTATCGCCCAGGAAGACGCGAAGCAGAAGAAGCAGAAGAAGAACCCGCTGGCCAGGCTCGCCGAACCTTGGCCCGATGCGAAGAAGACAGGGGAGCGGCGCCGGGCCGCGGAGAACCGTCGGCTCTTCCAGAGCTCCGATCCGCTCCGCCTGACGCTCACCGCCGACTTCAAGGCGGTCAACAAAGAACGCGACCCGTCGAGCACGCGACGCTTTCCGGCCGTGATGCGGATCGACGGCGGCGACGGCGAGGGCCGCTCCATTCCCGTCAAGCTGCGCACCCGCGGCCACTTTCGCCTCATGTCGCGCAACTGCTCCTTCGTCCCGCTCCGAGTCGAGTTCCCCCGGCAGGAAGTGGAGGGGACGGTATTCGAAGGCGTGGGGTCGTTGAAGCTGGGCACGCATTGCGCGGGCGACCAGGAGTACGAGCAGTACACGCTGCGCGAGTACCTGGCCTACCGGATCTTCAATCTCTTCACGCCACGCTCCTTTCGTGCCCGGCTGGCGAAGGCCACCCATGTCGATTCGTCGACCGGCAAGACGCTCGCTATCCGCTATGCGATGTTCATCGAGTCCGAAGCCGACGTGGCGCGCCGTCTGGAAGGACGCGTGGTCCAGCTTCCCCGGACGCTGTTTCGGGACCTCGACCCGGAGACGCTCACGTTGATGATGCTCTTCGAGTACATGATCGGGAATACCGACTTCTCCATCTTCGCCCTGCACAACGTGCGCCTGGTGCAGGATCAGGCGCGCGTCCTCTATCCCATCCCTTATGACTTCGACCTCTCGGGAGTGGTGAATGCCCGTTATGCGGTCCCCGACCGGCAGCTCCCCATCGCGACGGTGCTGGATCGGCTCTATCGCGGCCCGTGCCGCAGCCGGGAGGACCTGCGGCCGTTCCTGGCGGCCTTCCGGGCCCGGAAGGCCGACGTCATGGCCGCGGTCGACGCCGTCCCCGATCTCGACCAGACCTCCCGCCGGAAGGCGAGAGACTATCTGGAGGACTTCTACCGGACGATCGAGCACTCCGGCTCGGTCAAGAGCCAGCTCGTGGACAGATGCGCGAAGAGCGGGATGTGACGATGGCACGCCCCGAGACGCCACGCCGCCGGATAGAATTCCCTTGTCCCCACTGAAAGGAGCGAAACATGCCGATGAATGACGCCCGACCTTTCCTGACCCGACGCGCCTTCCTCGGCCGCTCCGCGCTCGCCACCGGGGGTACCGTGCTGAGCCTGTCGGCGCTCGGGCGCCTGGACGCGCGCTTGGCTCTCGCGGCGAGCGGGAGAGACCGGCATGGAAACGGCTACGGTCCGCTGGCCCCCGTCACGCCGAGCAACGGGGGCGACATCGCCGCCGCGGGTTTCCCGGACTTGGCGGCGTTCCCCATCCTCGCGCTCCCGCACGGTTTCCACTACCGGGCGTTCAGCATCATTGGCGGCGTGCTCTCCGATGGCAATCCCGTACCGGTGAATCACGACGGCATGGCGGCCTTCGCACACCCGACCGAGCTCGAGGTCGTCCGGCTGATCCGGAACCAGGAGGACCGCAGCGCGCCCGGCCTGGGCTCCGTGCTCGGGCCGGCCGAGACGCGCTACGATCCGCTCGGCCGCGGCGGCAACGTTACGCTGGACTACGACGAGCGTCGGCACGGGCTCGTGCAGGACTACGTCAGCCTGAACGGCACCATCGTCAATTGCGCCGGGGGCATCGGGTTCGGCTCCCAGGCCTGGCTCACGTGCGAGGAGACGACGGCGGGCACCCCGCCCTGGGGCCAGCCTCACGGCTACGTGTTCGCGGTCCCGCTGAATGTGGAGCCGGGCGAGCTGCAGAAGGCCGTGCCGATCAAGTCGATGGGCCGCTTCGCCCACGAGGCGGTCGGTGTTGATCAGGACACCGGCGTCGTATACCTCACCGAGGATGCCGGCTCTGGCGTCGGCTCGGGCTTCTATCGCTACCTGCCGGACGATCCCGCCGACCTTCTGGCCGGCGGCCGTCTGCAGATGATCGGCATTGCCGGCCACCCCCAATACGACGCTCGCGAGGGCCAGACGACGGGCGCGGTCCTGACGGCCGTCTGGCTCGACATCGCGGATCCCGATCCGGCCGCGGCGGGCAACAGCAGCCCGACGCGCACGTTCAACCAGGGCTACGTCAACGGGGGCGCGAAGTTCAACCGCCTCGAGGGCTGCTGGTGGGACGCCGGCAGCATCTTCTTCGTCTCCACCAGCGGCGGCGACGCGAAGAACGGCGACGTCAACGCGGACGGCTTCCACGAGGGATACGGCCAGATCTGGCAATACACGCCGGACGGGCCGTCGAGCGGGAAGCTCCGGCTCCTGTTCGAGTCACCCGGGCAGGCGGTCCTCGACTCGCCCGACAACATCACGATCACCCCGCGCGGCGGCCTGATGCTCTGCGAGGACGACGCCGGCGGGACGGACAACGACACGCATCCGCTCGCGCCCGGGATCGTGAACGTCAACCGCCTGATCGGAGTCTCGCCGGCCGGGGAGGCCTTCGAGTTCGCCGTCAACCGGCTGAACAGCGCCGAGTTCGCGGGCGCCTGCTTCAGCCCGTCGGGGCGAACGCTGTTCGCGAACATTTTCGGCAACGGGCTGCGAGGAAGCGGCATGACGGTGGCCATCACCGGTCCGTGGAGCGCGGGACCGCTGTAAACCCCGCGCGGGACGAAATCCTTGGCCCCCATCCTGGTGATCGTCGCGATCGCGGCCTCGGCCACCGCAGAGACGCGGAGCCTCGAGAGCGCCGACCTTCTGCGGATGCGCTCGGTCGACAGCGTCCGGCTCTCGCCCGACGGCGCGCGGATCGCCTACGCCGTCGTGATCAACGACCAGCCCGGGCGGCCGCAGCGCCAGCTCTTCGTCGTGACGGTGGCAGACGGGCGCAACGTGCGGTTGGGCGGGACCGAGCCCGCGTCGTCTCCCGAGTGGTCACCCGACGGCCGGCTCGTTGCGTTCAAGGGAGTGGTGGGCGGCAAGAAGGGCCTCGCCGTCTCGCGACCCGACGGGAGCGGGCTGCGCTTTCTGGCCGAGATGACGGGCACCAACAGCCCCCTCACCTTCGAGGGACGGGCGATCGCCTGGTCGCCCGACTCGAAGCGGATCGCATTCGTCTCCGCCACCGCGGGTCCGGAAACGGCGCTGGCCGGCGGCGACCCGGTCGTCATCACGCGCTACCTGTACAAGCCCGACGCCGAAGAGGGGCTCACGCGCTTCAACGACAACCGGCGACGGCATGTCTTCATCGTGGACGTGGAGGGCGGGCCGCCCCGCCCGCTCACGACGGGCAACTTCGAGGAGCACTCGATCGACTTCTCGCCGGACGGCCGCGAGATCGCGTTCGTGAGCAACCGGGAGGCGGACCCCGACCTCTTCTACAACCCGGACCTGTTCGTGCTTCGCGTGGAGGACGGACAGGTCCGCCGGCTCACCGCCACCGAGAGCGCCGAGTTCCAGCCCCGGTGGTCGCCGGACGGCCAGTCCATTGCTTTCCTCGGCACGAGACGCGGCCTCACCGACCTCGAGACCACGATGGAGGACACGCACGTCTGGGTGATGGCCGCGGACGGGAGCGGGCGGCGCGAGCTCGGGCGAGAGGTGGACAACCGGCAGCAATCGCCGGCCTGGTCGGCCGACGGCTCGGCGGTGTTCTGCACCGTGCAGGAGCGCGGCCACGTCCGCCTCTACCGCCTGCCGCGGGCGGGAAAGCCGCAGATCGTCGTGGGGGAGGAGGGCCGCATCGGCGACTACTCGGTCGGTGGCGACGGCGCCATCGCGTACGCGTCCACTGGGGGCAGCGACCTCGCCCAGCTCTACCTGCGCCCTGCCGGCGGCGCCCCTCGCCGGCTCACCGATCTCAATGCCGAGGTGCTGAGAGGCGTCGAGATCGCACCGGTCGAGTCGTTCACGTTCGCGAGCAACGACTTCAAGTACGAGGTCGAGGCCTTCCTGACGAGGCCGATCGGCCTCCGGGAGGGGACGAAGCACCCGCTGATCGTGATGATCCACGGCGGTCCCCACGGGCAACAAGGCACGCTGTTCGTCTTCAAGTCCCAGTACTATGCGCACCGCGGCTGGGCCACGCTCCAGGTGAACTTCCGCGGTTCCACGGGCTACGGCCAGGCGTTCGCCGACGCCGTCTACGCGGACCAGAACGGGAACGAGGCGCAGGACGTGCTGTACGGCGTCTCCGCGGCCCTTCGGCGGAATCCCTGGATCGACCGCGACCGCGTCGGCATCGAGGGCGGCAGCTACGGCGGGCAGCTCACCTGCTGGCTGATCACGCAGACCGCGATGTTCCGGGCCGCGATCCCGCTGGCCCCCATCACCAACAACATCAGCTACAACTACATGACGTACTACAACATGTACGAGCAGATGGAGTGGGGGATGCTCCCGCACCAGGGCAACCTCATGGACGTGCTGTGGGAGCGGTCGGCCCTGAAGCACGTGGCGAAGGTGAAGACGCCCACGATGCTGATCCACGGCGAGAACGACAACGACGTCCCCATTGCCGAGTCCGAGCAGTTCTACGTCGCGCTGCGGGACGTCGGCGTCGAAGCCGTGATGGTGCGGTATCCGCGCGAGGGCCACGGCCTCGCCGAGCCGAAACACGCCGTGGACCTCATGGACCGCAGCGTCGCGTGGTACGAGAAGCACTTCGCCCGGCGTTGACGCTCACCGGCTGAGCTGTTCGCGCACTCGCTTGGCGAGCGCCCAGGAGTACGTCGCGCCCGTCCGCCGAACCATACGTTCAATCCGAGTGACATGAACGAGTTCCAGGAGCCGGGGAGGCAAGACCACTTTCGGCATGCCGCGTGCTGAGCAGGACCCGCAGTAAGGACGTGGCTCTTGGGAACGAAGCGTCTTGTGATCGGTGCGCTGGCGTGCCTGTCCCTGGTGACGGCCGCCAGTGACGCGGACCCGCAGACCGTCCCCGTTGCGCTTGAGCTCGGGGCACTCGCGGATGGCACTTATAGTCGGGCATGGGCGCTGAACGACAGCGGCCAGGTGGTTGGATTCAGCACCGTTTCTCCCGGACCTCCAATGAGGCTCGGTCTGCCGTTTCACCCATTTTCGTGGACACGAGCCGGGGGGATGATCGACCTCGGCACGCTGGGCGGGCGATTCGGAGCCACGGCCGTCGCGGTGAACGGCGCCGGACAGGTCGTCGGAACGAGCTCGACGCCGGACGATCAATCACACGCGTTTTCGTGGACGCCGGCGGGCGGCCTGATCGATCTCGGCACCCTCGGGGGTCTCTATGCCTCGGCCGCAGGCGTGAGCAGCAGCGGGCAGGCGTTCGGATCCAGCAGCACCGCCTCCGGCGAATCCCACGTCTTCTCCTGGACGCCGGCCGGCGGCATGGTCGATCTGGGCACGCTCGGCGGGATGAATTCCTTCGCCTTTACGTTGAGCGACGCGGGTCAGGTCGTCGGCCAGAGCGACACTCCATCCGGGTTCCAGCAGGGGTTTCTGTGGACGCCGTCCGGCGGCATGGTGAGCCTCGCCACCCAGCCAAATACCTCCAGCGAAGCCGTGGCCATCAACTCACATGGTCTGATCGTCGGCTCCCGCGGTGTCGCACGCTCCACGTCGCCGGATGACGAAACGGTCGCCATGCTCTGGGAGATGTCGCCGCCGGTCATCATCGTGGAGATCGACATCAAACCCGGGTCTCCAGAGAACACGATCAACCTCACCTCACACGGCGTGCTCCCGGTGGCCATCCTGAGCAATGCGAGCTTCGACGCCACCCATGTCGACCCGGTGACGGTCATCCTTGCCGGTGCTCCCGTGCGGATCGGCGGCAATGGCCGTCCAATGTCAGAGGTCAGGGACGTGAACGGCGACGGGCGGCCCGACCTGGTGGTGAACGTGGAGACGGACGCCATGATCCTCGCCGCCTCCGATGTCACGGTGACGCTCAAAGGCCGGACGGATGCCGGCCTGAACATCGAAGGCAGCGATGCGGTCAGGGTAACGCCATAAGCGAACGCGGACGGCTCAGCTCATTCGCTCCGCAGCGCGCGCAATGGGTCGACGCGCGCTGCGGTCAGCGCCGGCACGAAGCTGGCCAGGGCCACCACCGCCAGCAGGATCGTCGCCGCGCCCTCAGCTCCAGCACTTCGGACCGCAATGCGTAGGCGCGTTCGGCCTCCCAGCAGCTCTTCAAGGCGCTTCTCGACCCGGCTCAGGCGCTCGTCGAGGCGATGTACCGCGGCCAGCAGATCCCGGTGCTCGGGATCCCAGCGTGTCGAAGCTGATCGGTTCTTCCGACATCGGCTGTCCTACTCATTTCCGAGCGTCGGCGATCACGCGAACTCGTCCCGGGAAGAGTCACCACGCGATCCCGTAGTCCTCCCCGTGGTTGCTGGACCCGCCCCAGAACGTCCCGTGCTTCGTATCGAAGAAGATGGCGTTGATGGGCCCCGAGGTCCGCTCCTGGTAGTCGAGCCGGTACCCGCGGCGCTGCAGGTCGCTCCGCACCCACGCCGGCATGGACGCGTTCAGGGTCAGCCGGCCGGGCTGCGACTCGTGGACGCCGAACGAGTTCCGGAACTGGTAGGTGTTGAAGTTGGCCGCTTCGGTCGCCTCCTGCACGGTCATGCCGAACTCGACCACGTCCAGGAAGAACTGGAGCAGGTTCTGGTCCTGGGTGTCGGCGCCCTGGACCGCGAACGACAAGTAGGGCTTGCCGTCCTTGAGGGCGAGGGTGGGCGTGAGCGTGACGCGGGGCCGCTTGCCGGGCTCGATCACGTTGAAGGGGTTCTCTTCGGGGGTGAGCACGAAGCTCTGTGCGCGCTGGCTCATGCCGACCCCGGTCTTGCCCGCGATCACCGCCGGCACCCAGGCGCCGCTCGGCGTGACCGAGACGACCCAGCCTTCGGCATCGGCGGCCTCGATGGAGGTCGTGCCGCCCGGATTGTCCTGCTGGCCGGCGGCCGGTGACGGCTCGGCCTTGGGCTTGGGCGCGCCGGTCGTGCGCCAGGCCGCGAGCACGTCGCGATACGGGTTCTCCCCGCCCTGGAACGGGTAGGGATCGCCGGGCCGCACGTCGGGGTCGTTGCGCTCCCAGTCGATCTGCTCCCGGCGCTTCTTCGCGTACTCCTTCGAGAGCAGGCCCTTCACCGGCTCCTCGGGAGGAAAGTAGATGTCGCCGTAGTAGAAATCGCGGTCGGCGAAGGCCAGGTTCAGGGCCTGGTAGACGGCATGGACGTAGCGCCCGCTGTTGTAGCCCATGCCCTTGAGGTCGACTTCCTCGAGGATGTTGAGCGCCTGCAGCATCGCCGGGCCCTGCGTCCAGACGTTCAGCTTGTAGACGTCGATCCCCTTGTAGCTGGTGCTGACCGGCTCCTCGAGCCGCACCTTCCAGCCCGCGAGGTCCTCGCGCGTGATCTGGCCCCCCTGCTCCCGCATGCCGCGGACCAGCTCTTCCGCGATGTCGCCCTTATAGAAGCGGTCGTACGCCGCCAGGATCGCCTCCTTGCGGCTCTTCCCCTTGGCGAGCGCCTGCTTCTCGGCCTCGACCAGCTTGCGCAGCGTCGCCGCCAGGTCCGCCTGCTTGAAGACTTCTCCCGGCTCGGGCGCCTCGCGCTTCTCGCCGAGGTGGGTGAGGAAGACGGCCTTCGAGTACGGCCACTCCTTGGTCCGCGCCTTGGTGCGCTCGATGGTGTTGGTGAGCTGGCCCTCGATCGCGTAGCCGTCGGCCATCTCGATGGCCGGGGCCAGGACGTCGGCCAGCGACAGCCGTCCCCACTCGGCGAGCATGACCATGAGGCCGCCCGGCGTCCCGGGCGTCACCGCCGCGAGCGGACCGAACTCCGGCGGCGCGACGAGTTCCTTCTTCTTGAAGAAGTCCGGCGTGGCTCCCGTCGGCGCGACGCCGAGGGCGTTGACACCGATCACCTTGCCGGTCTTCGGGTTGTAGACGAGGGCCTGGGTCTCGCCACCCCAGCCGAGCGTATCCCACATCGTGGTGGTCGCCGCGAGCATGGCGCAGGCGGCGTCGACGGCGTTGCCGCCCTTCTGGAAGGTCATCGCGCCCGCGGTGGCACCGAGCGGCTTGCCGGTGATGGCGACCCAGTGTCGGCCGTGCAGCGGCGGCTTCTGCGTAGCGGCGATGAGCATCAGGCCTGCCCCAAGGGCGCCGCCCAGCTTCAGCGTGCGGATCATGTCTCTCCTCCTGCGGTGGCCGCCATTTTGTACCGGTTTGGGCGTCGGCGGCGCGGACTGACTTTCATTCGCGCTACCCTTCCCGGGACGAGTCGCGTGCTTCGGCGGCGAGCGGCGACGGGAGGCCAGCCTTGACTGAGCGTCGAATGCCGTGGTGGCTCTGGGTGGTCGCTTTCGCGGTGATCCTGCCGCCGATGATCTTGACGGCCGCGCACACCGGTGGTCCGCACCGATGCGATCGCATCACCTCGATGATGGCCTTCGAGCTCACGGGCTCGGTCGCCAAGGCCAACCAGATCCTCCTCGAATGGTCGCAGGCCACGAGCCTCGGCTTCCGCCAGCTGCGTGACGAGCTTCGCAAGGCCATCCTGTACGACTTTGCCTTCATACCCCTGTACGCGTCGGCGATCGGCCTCGCATGCCTGGCCGTGGTGGCGGCGGCCAGGGGAGTCGGCTGGCTCTCTCGGCTCGGCCGCTTCCTCGCGTCGTTGCCGCTCGTCGCGGCCGTGCTGGACGTGGCGGAGAACCTGGCGCTGTGGCGAATGACGTCTGAGCGCGTCGTGCGCCCATGGCCGCTCGTCGCCAGCCTGTGCGCGTGGCCGAAGATCGCCATCATCGCGGCGGGCATCCTGTTCGTGCTCGTCGGCACCGCGATCCTGGTCGTGCGGAGGCTGCGCCGGCCTGTCGCCACCTGGCCGGGGCCGCTCCTCTTCAGCGTTCCCCTGGGCAACTGGATCCTCTCGTATCCCGTGTTGTTGGGCGTGGCGGTGATCATCGTCCTCGTCACATGGCGCGTCTTCCTCGGTGCGCTCGGAATACCCGACCTCTTCTGGCACCACGTCCGGCGCTACCAATTCCTCGCCGGACTCGGCATCGGCCTGCTCGCCGCCGATCTGGGGCTCGTGGGCTTCCTGCTCGACGCGCCGGAGCCCTGGATGCGCCGCATCGCCAACTATCCCGGGTTCCCGCCGATGAAGGACCACGTGGGGCGGGCCATCATCCGCTACCTGCTCGTCACGTCGGGGGTGATCGCCGTGGGAGCGGTCGCCTCGTTCTGGGTCGCCGAGGTCGAGCCCTGTTGGCTTCCCGCCGGCGTCTTGATGGGCCTCGCGACGTACAGCTTCTTGATCATCGCCATCTGGCGGATCAGGTCCGTTCGCGACTGGCTGCTCCGGCATTCTCCGTCCTGGCTGAAGACCGCGAGCGATGCACGGCGCGGTCCGCGCGGCGTCGGCGGTAAAGACCTGGACGGCCTGGCCCTCGTGTTCATGGCGGTTCGGTTGACGTTGCTGGCCGTGCTGATCGGTGTCGCCCTCCCGGGGACCTCGACGACGGTACCGCCCGGCTTCGCGATCTGTCTCATGCTGAGCGCGCTGACCTCGACCTACGGGTTCTTCGTCTTCTTCTTTCCTGCGCGCCGATTCGGACTGCTGGCCGGCCTTCTCCTCCTCTGGATAGCCACGAACGGCATCGGCGGGCCGCATCACCGCATCCACGAGCTGGCCTACGACACGGTGCACCCGGCACCCGGCACGGTCGACCAGGTCTCGCCCGAGGCCAGCGGTCTCGCCGACGATGCGGCCGTGCTCGAGCATTGGATCGACGAATACGGCCCGCGCGGACCCCTCGTCGTGGTGGCCGCCGATGGCGGGGGAGTCCGCGCCGCCACCTGGATCATGTCGGTCCTGACCCAGCTCGAGGACGACTTCCAGGGGCGCTTTCCGGAGCAGGTGCGCTTCGTGGCGGGCGCCTCGGGCGGCATGCTGGGTGCCGCCCACTACGTGGGCTCCCTGCAGCCACCGGCCAGCGGCCCTGTCCGCCACCGGACCCCCGCCAATGACCCCCTCGATCGCCAGGCGCTGTTGAAGGGGATCGCCGAAGACTCCCTGACGCCACTCGCCGAGCGCCTGGTGCTGCACGATCTCATCCCGGGCCTCGCGTACCTGGGAAGCGACCGGGGAGACGCGATCCAGGAGGCGTGGGAGAGGTCCACGCAGGGCGTTTTGACGCAAACCGTCCGCTCCCTGCAGGAGGGCGAGCGGGAGGGATGGCGCCCCTCGCTCGTGCTGTCGCCAATGATCGTCGAGGACGGTCGCCGCCTCTTCATCAGCAACCTCGAGCTGGACAACCTCGCGACGGAAGGGACGCAAACGACGCCGCCGAGATTTCTGTCGCGCAGCGCCATCGAGCTCGCGCGCATGTTCCACGACGCATCCGCGCTTCATCTGGGCACCGCGGTCCGGATGAGCGCCACGTTCCCGTACGTGATGCCGGCCGTCGAAATCCCGACGAGCCCCGCGCTGCGCACCGTCGACGCCGGCTACTACGACGAGCACGGGGTAAACCTGGCCGCCCTGTGGCTGCTCGACCACGCCGCGCTCATCCGCAAGCGCGTGCCGCGCGTCATCCTCATCGAGATCCCCGACGGCCTGGCCTCGCTCGCGAAGCCGGGACCTTGCAACGCGCGGCGCTCCTGGATCATGAGTGGGCTGTGGGCCCTGACGACACCGGTCGAAGGAATCCTCTCCGGCCGCGACGCGGTATCGGCCTACGACAACGACGAGCTCATCGAGGTGCTGTCCGCCACCTTCAACACGCCGGAGGCGCCGGAACGCTTCCAGTCGATCGCCTTCGAGCCTCCGTACGAGCGCCCGGAGTGCGGCGCTTGCGCCACGCCCGAAGACGAGGTCGCGCTGAGCTGGCACATCAAGCCGAACGACGTCCGCCGGCTGAGTGAGGGCATGAATAGCGAGGTGAACCGGGAGAAGCGCGCGAGGCTTCGTGAGTGGTGGGCCACTCCTGACTGAGCCGCCCCAGGGCGGGGCGCGAATCAGAAACGGATGGCGGTCCCGGCCAGGACGGACCCTCCCTCTGCTCCGAAGCGCACCGCGAGGTCCAACCGCCATCCCTTCGCCGTGACGAGCGAGCCGCCGACCGCTGCCCGGAGCGAGCCTGTCTGGGTGCCGCGGGGTGCTTCGGGCAGGACCGCGGTGATCTGCTGAAGGGCCGTGCGCGTAGGCGCAGGGGCGATCGGCGGTGACGGCGACGGTGACGGTAGCGGAGGAGTCGTGGGGAGCGGCGCGGCACCCGTCGCGCCGCCCCTTTCGGCTCCGGCCGCGCTTCGGCCGGAGAGTCCGGCGCGGAGCTGGAGGCTCATCGACGAGAAGGGTAGAGACAGCTCGATCCCCACGCGCGGCTCCCACGCGAACACCGCGAAGCGGGGAAGACTGCCGCCCGGAGCGAGGCTGGCGAAGGGGGTCTGGATCTCGCCGTAGCGCACGTAGTCGAGCTGGCCCGTGAGTAGCACCCGAGTCCCGGCGAGGAGCGCGAGGCCTCCGGAGACGACGCTCGGTTGTCGGGCCGAGGACGGGCCGTCGCCGTCCAGCGCCTGCTCGGGGACGCCGTTCAGCCGCGCCGTGCGGGGAATCTCGAAGCGCGCTCCTCCCAGCCTCGCCAGCCCGATGCGCACGCGCGGGCTGGCCTCGTAGAGGATGCCGATGCCGGCGGTCACGTTGGTGGCTCCTCCCTCGGTCTGCACATCGAGGACAGAAGAGCCGCTCGCGGGCTGGAGGCGGTAGCTCCCGTCCAGCGTGAGTCGGGTGGCGGCGAGGCGCACCCCCACGTGTAGGCGCGAAACGGGACGCCACGCGGCCGAAGCCCCGGCCTCGGTCAGCGTCCCCTCTACCCGTCCCGCTCCGGTGGAACCCTCTCGCAGCAGGCTCGAACCGCTCTCGAGGCGCACGGCCTGGGGTTCCACGAGGTACACGCCCACCGCCCAACGCGAGCTGAGCCGGCCCCCGAGACCCAGGAATCCCATCCCGGTCCGAGCCCGGAGCGCGTCGCCTTCCGCGGTCCTGCCGTCCCTCCGGTTGAGGACGTTTCCCAGCAGCTCGGACTTGACGAGCGTGGTCAGGGCGGCCGGGTTGGACTCCGCGCCGCTCGCATCGTCGGGAACGGCCGTCATGGCCCCGCCCAGACCCGCGGCTCGGGCGGCCGACGTCTCCTTCACCCAGCGCCACGAACGATAGAAGACGTCCTGGGCCTCGGCCACGCCAGTGAAGGTGACCGTCCAGAGGGAGGCGACGACGAGCGCGGTCGTGCGCGGCACTACTTGAACAGCTCCTTGAAGAAGCTCGTCAGCGTGCTGGGAGTGAGCGCGAACCTGTACGCCGGGCCCGCGGCAACTTTCAAGGACACGCGTGTCTTCTTCGAGACCGCGGCGCGGGGGATCTGCACGACGATCCGCAGGTCCTTGCCGCTCGCCTCCTGAACGTAGGTGGTGATGTCGCCCTTCTCCCACCACACGCGGTCCACGCGATCCGACGCGCCTCCCTCGAGATGGAACCGCAGCCAGACCAGGTCGTCTCCGAACAAAGCATCTTTCAGGATCATGGGTCGCTGTCCCGGCAGGCCCTCTCGACGGTCGATCGTCCGGGGCGTGGCCCGCAGGAGACCCTGCAGGTCGAGCGGGGGAGGGCCCTGGGCCGCCGGCGGAGCGGGTGACGCGGGAGGAAGGGCCGCGACAGATCGTTCCTCCACCGGGGGCGAAGGCGGCGCGCCCAGCCGCACCTCCCTTCCCGTGCCCTCCGCGGCTGCCTCCAGCATCACCCTCAGCACCCGCGTCGGCCCGCGGAACTCGATCGTCCCGCGGGCAGCGAGAGTGGTGGGGCGAACGGTGATCACGCCCATCGGCTTGGTTTGTTCCACAGAGAGCCCCAGGAGCGCCGCTTCGCGGCTCTGGCTACGGAGCTGCTTCAGCGGCTCCGGGAAAACGAGCGTGGTCGTCTGGTTCACGGGACAAGCCACGCGGATGGCCTCGACCGGCGACGCAGACGCCAGAGCCAGGAGAAGCGTGAGGGGGCTGAGCGTGGGCGTGCTCCCTGTGAAGGTTGGTCCGCCCCGATGCTAGTCGGCACGACGGTCCCCCGCAAACCTGCGGCAGGAATCAAGGAAAGGCCGGGAGGGGGTCGGGCAGGGGGAGCGCGACCAGCGTCCTCCCCGGGTTCTCCAGCGGGCTCACCTTCACGCCGCCCATGGAGATCGAGTAGACGAAGTCTTCCATCATGATGCTTCGCCGCACTCGCGGAGAGTAGGGCCATGGATAGCCTTGATAGGCCGCGGGCCGATTGAGGTCGCTGTGGTCCACGGAACCGGCGGGGACGATCCCACCCGCGAGGCTCACCCGGAACAGCTCCAGCGTCGACTGAAACCCGTCGGCGCGCGATTGGGTCCAGTCCGAGAACGGGATGGCCAGCACGCCGCGGGCGGGGAAGTAGTTGAACGCCTTGTGATCGTTCTCGGCTTCCGAAGAAGAGGCCCAGGTCCCGAACACCTGCTTGTGCATGAGGCGCGGGCTCGCGAAGTCCGAGACGTCGAACACCTGCAGGGCCAGGCCGATCACACGGACGCGGCCGTTTGTCTCGGTGGTCTCGCGGCCTATGGCCAGCAGGTGGTCCTGGTCGATGGGGTGAAGGTAGGTCGAGAACCCCGGCACCTTCAGCTCGCCGACCTGACGCGGCTGGCGCGGGTCCGATACGTCGATGGTGAAGAGGGGGTCCACGACGCGATACGTCACCAGGTATCCGCGATTCTCCAGGAAGCGCGAGGAATAGAGCTGCTCACCGGGGGCCAGCCCGGCGACGAAGCCCACCTGCTCCAGCCGTCCCCCTTGCGCCTGAAGGACGTGGACGCCGTTCGTGACCGTCCCCAGGAGCCGCTGGGTGGTGGCCACGCGCAGGCTGCCCTTGTCCTCGCTCAGCGAGAACTGGTCCAGGATGCGGCCCGGCACGCCGCCCGAGCCCACGTAGCGGATGCGGAGGGGATCGGAGGCCGTGTCGAACTTATGGACGTAGGTATGCTCCTGATCGGCCCTCGCTCCCGGCCGCCAGTAGTGGCGCATGGTCACGTAGAGGGACTGCCGCGAGGCGTAGACCTCGTCCGCCGGGCTCAAGAGGGAAGTGAACAGGACACCCGCGTCCGGGCGGGCCAGGTTCAGCGCGGTGATCGTGGTGAGCCCGAGTGTCGTCGGCGCCGTGGAGGCATGGAAGGAGGCGCAATCGGGCTTCAAGGTCCGTGGCCGCCCGTCCACGACCTCCACGCTCGGCGGCAGCCAGTCGTCGAGAGACGAAGACTTGATGATGCCCGCGTTGCGGCTGCGGAGCCTCTCGTACGCTCTGCGAAGCGACTCCCGATCGTGTGCGTAGGAGTCCAGGTAGTACGTCAGTTGCGGACCCCGGAGCCCGCCGGTGGACACGACCCGCACGGAAGAGCCGACCCGCCTCGAGCTCACGTATCCGCTCTCCAGGTACAGCTCGTAGGTGACGCTGGGATCGGGCCCGCCCACGTCTAGCACGGTTATCTTGAGCCCGTCGGCGCAACCGACGTTGCGAGCGAGCGGGCAGGGAAGGGCCTTGAGCGCCACGCCCGCGCGAGAGAGGACCGGGCTCAGGTTCACGCGCGAGAAGACCGCCACGCGGTTACCCTCCAGGAACATCTCCATGGGGTAACCCTCGAGGGGCTGGGTCCATGCGATTCGCGTCGACTCGGGGGGCCAGGTGTCGAGCTTCACGAGCTGGCGATCGTGGAGCACGAAGGCGCGGGAGCCGTCGTTCTTCACGAAGTCGGCCTCGTCGACGTCCCTTTCCTGCGTGTTGGTGGTGGTGAAATCGCGCGCCTCTGGGGGCGCGGGGGCGGGGACAGGCGCGCCCGCGGGAGCAGCACCGGGAACCGTCGGCAACCCTCCGCCGCGAGAGTCGTAGTAGATGCCTTTGATGAGCTCATCGATCTGCGCGTTCATGTCCTCGAGGGCCTGGCCCTTGATGTGGTCCTCCAGCTCGGAGCAGCTCCTGAAGTCCCGCAGGGCCACGTCGTCCCTGATTCCGTCTTCGGGCTTGTCCCCGCAGGACAGGGCCAGCAGAGCCACGGTGGCCAATGGGAAGCGCGCGAGTTTCCTCATGGACGCGCGCGTGTGCAAGGAACGAACCCGCCGCTGCGCGCGGCAAGTCGCTCACTGCATTGGGGTGAGAGCGGACCGGCCGGCCTCGTTTCTCAGGAATGCGACGCAGGTCCGAGATTGTCAACCTCCGCCGCGGCTCCTATAGTGGCCGCATGCCGCGAGCCGCGCCCCACTCCGACCGCGAAGGCGGAGAAGCCCGCCACGGTGACCTTCTCCGGGCGGTGACCCGCGCCCTCGAGGTGCTGGCCGCGCGCCAGGATGAGACCAGCGCCCTCAGCGAATCCTTCGCCGCCGCCGTCCAGGCCTTTGGCGCAGAGAAGGCGCTTCTCCTTCGTGTGAAGCAGACGGTGCCGCTCGAGATGGAGAGTCTCAGCGCCGTTGGGCTCGAGCCTTCACAAGTAGAGGCCGCGGTGGCGGGGGACTCCGTGGAGGGCGTCAGCGCCTCCCTCATCCGCAAGGCCGTCGAAGCGGGGGAGCCGCAGCTCGTCGAGAACTCGCAGTTCGAGGGGAGGCACTCCGCGGAGACCGGCGCGCTCACCGGGCGGCCCCACTCGGTCCTTTGTGCGCCCGTCACGGATCCGTGGACGCGCTCGGTCCTGGCCGTGCTGTACTTCCAGACTGCCGCCGGCCCCCGTGCGTACACGCCCGCGGACCTCCCTTTCCTGCGCGCGTATGCCACGGCCCTGGGCCATGCCTTCGGCCTTTTCTTGAGTGGCGAGCGGCGCTACCGGGCGACGCTCGAGCGCCTCCAGAAGGAGCGCGCCCCCGAAATCATCGGCGAGACCGAGGAGACCTCCCGGCTCCGCGCGGATCTTCACGAGAGCTATCTGCCCGGCACCGCCGTCGAGAACCCCCGGCCCATCTTGATCCTGGGGGAGACGGGAACAGGCAAGGACCTCCTGGCCCGATATCTTCATTACTACTCGGAGACCCGCAACCGGGGCCCCTTCGTCGAGTACAACTGCGCGGGGCTCTCGGCGGAGCTCGCGCACACGACGCTCTTTGGCCACGTGCGGGGCGCCTTCACCGGAGCCTCCGAAGCCGCTCCGGGTCTTTTCCGGTCGGCCCACCGCGGCGTGCTCTTCCTCGACGAGATCGGCGAGATGCCAGCCCGCGGCCAGGAGCTGCTCCTCAAGGTCCTGGACCGTTTCACGGTCCAGCCCCAGGGAGACTCCCGCGCGTATCCGGTGGACGTCCAGGTCGTCGCCGCGACGGGCCGGGACCTCGCCGCGCTCGTCCAAGAGGGGCGCTTCCGTCACGATCTCTACCAGCGACTCAAGCCCCTGACCCTCCGCCTCCCACCGCTGTCGGAGCGCCGGGGGGACATCCGGCCGCTCCTCATCCATTTCCTGGCCGAGGCGGAGAAGACCCTCCGAAAGAGGACGCGGGGCTTGACGCCGGAGGCCGTGCACGCCCTGCTCGCCCACGCGTGGCCGGGAAACGTGAGGGAGCTGGCCGGCGTGTGCACTGCGCTCGTCACCCACGCCCGACCGGGCGCCGAGATCACGCTCGACGACGTCCGCAAGCGGTGCCCCGAGGTGCTGGGCTCCGCCAGCTCCCGGGGGTCGGGCTACGCCCGGGAGACCCTGTCCGGCTCCTTCGTGCAGGTCCGTTCCCGCTTCGAACGGGAGCTCCTCGTGCGCCGCCTCGAGCTGCACCGCTGGAACGTGGCCGAGGCGGCCATGAGCCTGGGGATCTCCGCCGCGACGCTCTATCGCTACCTCCAACGCCACGGGCTCCGGCAGGGCGGCGACGAGGGGTGAGCGGCGCGCTGCACGACCTCTGCCGGGCCGATCCGGTGTGGGCGGATCGGTATGAAGGATGGACGGAGCTGGGCCGCGGGGGCTCGGCCACGGTGGTCAGGACCCACAGCAAGGTGGCGGGGCAGGACATTGCGCTCAAGGTGTTCCTGCGGACCGCGGCCGAGGACTGGCCGCGCTTCCAGGCCGAGGTCCAGAACGCCCAGGCCCTGGTGTCGCCCTGCATCGTCCGGACGTACAGCCCGTTCCGGCGCGGGTCCGTCGCCTGGATCGAGATGGAGCTCGTCGACGGCCCGGACCTCAAGCGGGAGCTCTCGCTTCGTGACCGCCCCTTCGCGGTTCCGGAGGCCCTCTCGGTGGGTGCAGCCGTCGCGCATGCGCTGGCGGCGGCCCACGAGGCTGGCGTCTTCCACCGCGACGTCAAGCCGGCCAACGTCCTGCTGCCGCGGTCCCGGCGCCCGATGGCCAAGCTCGGCGACTTCGGGACCAGCCGGCTGGCGGGCGCGGCTCGGATCACGCACACGGGCCTCCTGGCGGGCACACCGCAGTTCGTCGCTCCGGAGGTGGTCGCAGGTGGGAGCGCAGGCCCCGCCGCCGACGTCTATGGCCTCATGCTGTGCGTGTACCTCATGCTCTCCGGGAACCGCTTCCCCTTCGAGATGGCGGAGGACGGCCACGTTGCGCAGTGGCTGAAGGCGCACACCGACGCTCCCGTCCTTCCGATCAGCGTGCTCAATCCCTCGGTGCCGCCGCCCGTTGGGGGGCTCCTGCTCCGCGGCCTGGCCAAGGACCCTGCGCACCGCCCCTCGGCCGCTGAAGTGGCCGCGGCCTTCGAGGGGCGGACATTCGAAGGGGTGGTCGTGCCGCGGCGTTCCGGCAGCAAGAGAGTCCGGCTGGTGGCGCTGGCCGCGGGTGCGGCCGTCGTTCTTCTCGCCGGTTCCGCGATCTTCCTGCGGCAGAGCGCACCTGACGGTGGCGCGCCGACTCCGGCGTCGACTCCGCGCCCCGAAACGTCGGTGAGCCCGATTCCGGCGGCCCGCGAGACGCCAGAGCTACTTCCCGCGCGTCCACACCGCGCCGCGCCTGCGATCTCTCCCGCCGCCGCCCCCGCCCTCCGCGCGTCATTTCGCGGGGAGCTGCTGACGCTGGCCAACTCCAGCCCGCAGCCGCTCCTCGACCTGCGCATCGTCCTGATCGACTCGGCCGGCGTCCGGCACGACGCCGCCGCCGCTGAGGGGATCGCCGCTGGAGAAGAGCTGCATCTGGCTCTCGACGACTTCACGCCGCCGGTCGACCCTGCAGGCGTGCCCACACGCCTCGAGGTCACCGCCCGCGATCCTCGGGGTGGACGCTACACCTTCCCACTGCGGCTGCGATAGAAGCGCCGCTACGACTCTCGCCGTGTCGCGAGGTGGTCACAGATTGTGACCACCTCTGACGCCTCCACGAGCTGGCTGAACGCGTTCAAGGCCCGCATCAGCTCAGGCGTCCGGCACTGAACGTCCAGCAGCTTGGGACTGCAGAGCACCACCGCGAAGCACCGCGCCCGCGACACGGCGACGTTGAGCCGGTTCCGTGAATACAAGAAGTCCAGCTGGCGCGTGGCGTCCTCGGGCGACGAGGTCGTCAGCGAGTAGATCACCACGGCTCCTTCCTGGCCCTGGAACTTGTCGACGGTGCCGACGCGCGGCTTGAGCCCGACGGCGGCTTCGAGCGTGCGCGAAATCTCCGCGACCTGGACGTTGTAGGGCGCCACCAGAAGGATGTCGTCGATCGTCAATCGCCGCTCTCGCCCTTTCTCGTCGGTCCACACGCACGAGAGCAGCTCTCGGACGATCTCCGCGGCCAGAGCCGCCTCCTCCGGTGAGCGGGCCGCCCGGCGCGCGTGCTCGACGGGGATGAACACGATCCCGGCACCCTCGCCCAGCCGTGAGCCGGCACCGAGGCGCTGTCCATGAGTGGTGGGGTGGGCCTCCAGCTTCGACGCATAGAACGCCTCCGACACGTACCGGCAGACGTCCGGGTGGAGACGCCACGTCTCGGACAAGAAGAGGCCCCGGTCAGGCTGGATCGTCGGCTCGTCGCCGATGACGTGCTCGAGCGCCGACTTCTCGGCCCCGTCAGGGTGCATCCCCTGCGTCACCTGCGGAAGCTGGTTGGGATCGCCGAGCAGGACGAGCGCGCGGGCGCAGCTTCCGGCGGCGACCGCCGTGGCCAGCGACATCTGGCCCGCCTCGTCGACGAACAGCGTATCCACGAGGCCCTGCATTTCGGGCGCGGCGAACAGCCAGCCCGTGCCGGCGGCGATCGAGCAGCGGCCCGAGACCAGAGCCTCAGCGACCTGCTTCTTTGCCAGGACCTCGACGCAATCCGCCTCTGCCGCCTGCCCCTCATCCGCCTTTTGGGCGATGCGGACCAGCACCCCCTCTTCCTCGGCGGCCTCCGCGATCGCGTGGATCATGTTCGTGATGGCCTTGTGCGCGCTCGCGGTGACGCCGACCCTCCGTCCCTCCCGCACGAGCGAGAGGATCATGCGCGCGCCCGTGTAGGTCTTGCCGGAGCCGGGCGGCCCTTGGACCGGAAGGTACGAGTCCTCGAGTGAAAGGGCGACGCGGCGGGCCCCCGCCACCACCTCTTCCGCAGGACTCACCAAGGATCCACCGAGTGCGATCCCGCGCACGCGTGGAGCCCGCCGAAGGATGAGGTCCCGGACGGCCCGGTAAGGTCCAGGGCCATCGATTCCAGCCTCCACGACGTACTCCGCCACCCGGCAGATCGCATCGCGCAATACCTCGTGCCCGACGGGGCCGTGGGGGATCAGCGCGCGCGGATGCGCACGCGGGCTGTTGCGACTGCGCTTGAGGTCGACCGTTCCTCCGACCCGATCGACCGCGACCACCTCGCCCGGGCCTCCCTCGTCCGAGGGGTCTACGGGATGGTCGCCGACGTTGAACGGATGCTCCTGCTCCGGGTCGTAGCGGTATCGGTGCACGTAGGACTGCTTGACCTCATCCACGATGCCCTCGTGCTCGAGCCCGCCGAGCGCATCGGAGGCGGCCACCAGCTCGTCCATCGGGCGGTCGCGCAGGAAGAAGTAACGCCACCATTGCGGCTTGTCCTCGCGGCGATGCCATTCCAGAAGCGTCGACAGGAGCCATCGCCCGCGCTGCTCCTCGGTACGCTCGCCCGCGGCGATCGGAATGCCCTCCCGGAGCCGCTCGATCCGCTGCACCATCTGCGCGCTGACCTTCTGGACGTTCTCGCTGGGCTCGCTGGCCGGCGGCTCCGGCCGCGGCCACGCCCCGCCGAATCGCCCCGCTGCCTCCACCCGCCGCTCTTCGAGCCACGCCCGCAGCTTCCACACCGACAGGCAGTCGTCCCGGTTGTACGCCTCGATGCCGGCGAGAGCCTCCGGCCGCCGCGAGGCCAGCCACTCTTCGTAGGCGACCAGCGCAAACCCGGGATGCGTCACCGGGCCCTCGCGCCGGGGCATGTACAGCTTCTCGACCCTCTTCAGGGAATACGACTCGTCCGAGACGCGCAGTCCCTGCCGCAGGAGCGAGTACAGGTCGACGAGCACCTTGCCGCGCAGGAGGACGTCCAGCTCGTCCTCGCGGATGGCGTGGCGGCCCATCAGGCGCTTGAGAGCCCCCGACTCGTACCCGCCGTAGTGATAGACGTGCATGTCGCGCCAGCGCCGTCGCCGCTCGATGACGAGGGCCATGAGCTGGTCGAACGCGCTGCGCTCCTCCTCGGGCGAATGTGCCCACAGCGCCCGATAGACCGCCTGGCCCTCCTCTTCAATAAGGATGCCGAACAGGTACTCCAGCCCGTTCTCGTCCACGAACGGATCGGCCTCGAGGTCCAGGAACACGTCGCCCGGCGACGGTGCGGGCAACGCGGCGAGGCCGCCGGCGTGGGCGGTCGTCCCGGGCGGGATCAGCTCGTACCGGACGACACCGTCGGCGTACTGCTGAAGTTGCAGCCGGGCCTGTGCGCGGAGCGTCTCCAGCGCAAGGGGCCTGATCCCGCAGACGGGCGGAGCGTCCGCCCCGGCGAGGCCCAGAGCGGTCACCGTCGCCACGCCGGCCTCGCGGAGGCGCGCCATCTGCACACGTGAGATGTTGGCGACGAGGGAGAGATGGTCGTCCGCCCGGCGGCGGTCCATGCACCCCGCCCACCAGCGGCACATTCGACAGTGCTCGACCGGCTCCGGGTAGGTGTCGGCGGGCGCCTCGGAAGCGAGGCTCGCCTCGAACCGCCGCCGCACGCGCCGGAAATAGGCGGAGTAGTCGTCGAGGCGGAAGGCATGCGTGCGCCCATCTCCGGTGATCACGTGGATGTTCTCCGGCGCGACACCCTGCAACCGCCGCAGCTGGTCCGCGTAGAGGCAGAGCTGCAGGATCGCCGCACCCTTCACGATGCGCGAGAGCTTGGCGTCGGCGGGCTCATAGCTCCACGTCCCCAGCCCGCTCGCGCGCTCGACGCGAAGGAGGAAGTCGGCCCGGCCCTGCCACCGCCCATCGAAGAAGGTGGCCTGGGCGATCACGTCGACGCCGGAGCCCATCGCTTCCAGCGTCAGGCAGTCCGCCTGCCGCAACGCCTCTATCGTCCGGTAGGGCTCGGGAGAGAACTCGCACACCTGCTTGCCGGTCTCACGCTGCCGGGCCAGGAAGCCCGCCTCGCGCTCGTAGCCGCGGGCCTGGATCACGTCCAGTGCAGGATCGAGCCGCACCGGCCTCGTGAGCAGACC
>QHVJ01000017.1 GCA_003222275.1 Acidobacteriota bacterium
TAGCCGACGCGGTGGCGCGCGCCGGTGAGGGCCATGAGGAGCGCCGCGCGCACGTCACCCTGGAGGTCGACGGCCAGGTCGAGACCCTCCTTCCGGAGGCAGCGGGCCCGGCGCAGCAGGTCCGCGAAGCGCTCGGCGCCTTCGCTCCGGCGTCCGACCCACGGCGCGCTCCAGACGAGCACCTCGTCGACGGGAGCGGTGCGGGCGATGTCCGCGCTCCACTTGCCGACCGCGAGCCGGATGCGGGCCAGGGGCAGCGCGGCGCGAAGATCGGCGAGGGCGGAGAGGGACATGATCACGTCGCCGATCCGGTCCAGCCGCAGGACGAGCACCTCGCGAAGGCAGGAAGGATCGATGGGCGGCTTCGGCCGCCGCAATCCTGCGCGGCGCAACGCGCCCGCGACGAGCCGCCCGGGCACGTCCAGCGCGCCGAGGAGGAGCCGCTCTCCGGGGTCGTAGACCCGGCTGGCGGTGCCCTTAACCGG
Organism: Acidobacteriota bacterium; assembly: GCA_003222275.1. Classification (GTDB taxonomy): domain Bacteria; phylum Acidobacteriota; class Vicinamibacteria; order Fen-336; family Fen-336; genus AA32. The sequence goes on from QHVJ01000017.1 coordinate 486, forward strand.
CGTCCAGCGCCGCCGCCTGGGCATAGCACTCCTCGAAGCTTCTCGCCGCCCCGTCCCAGCCATGCCGCTGCATCGCGCGGGCGCGGGCTTCCCGGCCGAGACGCTCCCGCTCCGCCGGGTCGCGCGCGAGGCGCCGCAGCGCGCCCGCGAGCGCCTCCGCGTCCCCCGCGGCCACGAGCAGGCCCGTGACGCCGTCCTCCACCACCTCCGGGATGCCGGCGACGCGGCTCGCCACGACGGCGCGCCCGGAGGCGAGCGCCTCCAGCACCGTGTTGGGCAGGCCGTCGACGTTGCCGGCCTCATCCACGACCGACGGGACCGCGACCACGTCGGCGGCGGCCAGCGCGCGGGCGACCGTGTCGCGGTCGAGGGGCCCCACGAAATGCACCCGCTTGCCCGCGGCCCGGGCCTGCTCTTCGAGCGCGGGACGCAGGTCGCCCTCGCCGGCCACCACCACGTGGAGGTCCTCCACCCGGCGGGCGGCCTCGATGAGATGGGTGAAGCCCTTCTTCGCCACCAGCCGGCCCACCGCGAGCACCATCGTCGCGCCCGCCGGGATCTCCCAGCGCGCGCGCAGCGTGCGGTCCGCACGCAGGGGTGAGAAGCGGTCCACGTCGACGCCGTAGGGCACGACGCGCGGCCGATGGGCGCCGAGAGCGAGGACCCGCCGCTGCAGATCGGCGCTGCAGGCCGTGACCGCCCCCGCGGCGGCGAAGGCGCGGCGGGCGAGGATCCGCGCGAGCGCCAGCCGCTCGGCGAGGAACACGTCGCTGCCGTGCACGCTCACCACGAACGGCGTGCGGTGGGCGCGCACGATCCCCGCCACCACGGCCGCGTTCGGCACCAGCCAATGCGCGTGCACGACGTCATAGCGTTCTTCGCGGAGGCGCCGGGCCACCTCGCCGCGCAGGGCGAGGGAGGCCAGGGGGGCGAGGAGCCACGCCTCCGGCCGCACCCTCACGTCGGCGTGGAGGCTCTGCGCATAGCCCCACCGCGCCCACGACGCGTGCGGCGCATAGCGGTAGGGGAAGAAGCGCACGGGCTCGTCGCGTCCCCGGCGCAGGTCGGGGTGATGGGGCAGGACCACGTCCACCGCGTGGCCGCGCCCGGCCACCGAGCGGGCGATCGATTCCACGAAGGGCGCGGTCATGTCTCCGGGGAATTTTGGATAGGAGGACGTCACCATCAAGACCTTCATGCTAGCAGGCCGCTGAAGAGTCTCTTCCGGCGCGAGCGTTCGGCGCGCGGAGCGGAGGGCACTTTCCGGCGCGAGCGTCCGGCACGCGCAGCGGAACGTCTCCTCGATCGTCTCGCGGCGGATCCATTCCGACGCGAGACACTTGACGACGCCCCGCGCGGAGCGGAGCGTGCCGCATTCGGATCACGCGAAGCGGAGCGCGCCGCATCCGAATCTCAGACCGGCTCCGGCGGGACCTCGCGGACCCGCGGGCGGAAGCCGTAGCGGAAGCGCAGCGCGGCGAAGTTGACGAGCGCCATGTAGATCTCCTCGAAGGTCAGCTTCGAGGCGGCGCGCCGCCGGTTGTGGAAGTGGATGGGGACCTCCACGAGCTGGAAGCCGTTGATCCAGGCCTGGTAGGCCGTCTCGCCGTGGACGGCGTAGCCCTTGATCCGGATCCGGTCGAAGTCGGTGGCCTCCAGGACGGCCCGGCGGTAGCCGCGGTACCCGCTCGTCGTGTCCTTGACCGGGATCCCGGCCACGAGCGCGACGTACTTGTTGGCGAGCCACGAAAGGGCGGCCCGCACGACGCCCCACTCGGAGGTCCCGCCTCCCGGCACGTACCGCGAGCCGATGACCATGTCGTGCGTCTTGAGGGCGCGCAGGAACTTCCCGATCTCCCGCGGGTGATGCGAGAAGTCGGCGTCCATCTCGAAGAGGTAATCGTAGTGGAACGGGTCGGCCAGGCCCCTCTTGAAGGCGGCGATGACGGCGGCGCCGCGGCCGCCCTTCTCCGGGCGCTCCAGCAGGTCCACCCGCCCAGGGAACGCGGCCATGGCCTCGCGCACCGCGGCCGCGGTTCCGTCGGGGCTGCCGTCGTCGGCTACCCACACGTGCATCTCGTCCCCCATCGCCATGGAGAGGAGCTCGCGGATCAGCGGACCCACGTTCTCGCGCTCGTCGTAGGTGGGGACCACGACCAGGATCTTGTGGGGCGCCGAGCCTACGGCGATGGGGCACCTCCGGGGGTGGAAGCCGCGATTCTATCAGTTTGGATGCGGTCCACCTTCATCCCGAGATCACGCGTGTCGTCGGAGCCGCGCAGGCTGTTCGCGGGCCGCCAGGTGCGGGGCCGCCCGGTCACGGGATCCACCACGTCGAGGCGCAGCCGCGGAGGCCCGCTGCCGCGCGCCTCGGGGAGGGCCAGGGTGTGCACCGACCACTCGGGGCCGACGGTGAAGCGGCCGAGGGGCACGCCGGAGAGCGACACGCGCACCTCGGCCGGGGGAAGGCTCGCGGGCCGCTGGCCCGCGGAGGCGGTGATGGAGACCGTGCCGCCCTCCTTCGCCGACGGCAGGTAGACCTCGGCGCACGGCCCCGTCCAGCGGTAGGAGCGGCCGTCGGCATCACGCTCCTTCTGGAAGAAGCCGGAGACCTGGAAGTCGTCCGATCCCCCGATGTCGACCTCGGGCAGCGCCGGCACCTGCAGCTCCTCGGGCTCCACGACGCGCGAGATCGTGAACTCGAGCCCCCGCGCTTCGGGGCCCCGCGGGGGCCGGTTGTAGGCACGCTCCCACTCGTGGGTACCGAACCGGTAGGGGCTGCCCTCCACGTTCTGGAGGAAGACGCCGCACACCGGCTCGCGCCAGGTGTGGACGAAGTAGATGTTGCGGTAGCGGCCCCGCCACGACCGGATGAGGTGCTGCAGGCGCTCGGGGTCGGGACGGAAGCGGCCCAGCTCGAGCACGTTCACCCCGTGCACCGCCCACAGGGGCAGCGACAGCAGGTGGATGCTCTCCTTCTGCTCGAAGATCACCACGTCGTCGGGACCGAACCGGCGCGCGACGTCGGCCACGAAGCGTACCGAGCCCTTCCAGTCGACGTAGCGGACGACGGGCGCCACCTGGACGAGATAGCTCCCTCCGAGGCCGAGCGCGATGCCGCCCGCCATGAGCCGCCGCCCGCCGCCGGCCGCGGCCATCCGGCTCAAGAAGTACGCCGCGAAGGCGAGCAGGCAGGGAAGGATGACGGGCACGAACCGGCGCAGGGCGAAGAAGTAGTCGTTGTAGACGCGCAGCTTGTAGAAGTAGAAGCCCGAGAAGGAGAGCGCGGTGAGAACGGAAAAGACGTACTCGCGCCGCCAATCGCGCACCAGCGCCACCAGGCCCAGGACCCCGAGCGCGACCGCCAGCGGCGTCACGAACCAGCCCAGGCGCCGGAGGCTCTGCGCGTCGTGAGCGGCCAGGTGCGTGAAGCCCAACGCGTCGAGGATCCCCCGGCCGAAGGTGACCGCCCGCAAGGGATCGTTGCCGTCCGCGCCCGCCCAGGCCGAGAGCGCCGGCCGGAGAAAGTACGCGTAGAGGGCGAGGAGCACGAGCGTCAGCGCGACCGCCGTTCGCAGCGCCTCCTGGTGCGCCTCGGCGCGCCGCACGAGGCGGGGGCCGAAGCGGTAGAGCGCAATGCCGAGGGCGGCGAGCGCGATGGATACGCCGAGCCACACCTCCACCGGCTGCCGCCAATACGGCCGGGTCGCGATGCTGACCACGTACTTCCGCGCGAACAGGGCGGCGTGGAGGGCGGCGTGCAGGGAGAGCGCGCCGAAGGGCAACAACAGCGCGGCGGACTGCTTCCCGTCGAGGTCGCCCCGCGCGCGCCGGACGAGCAGGTACGCGGCCAGGGGAGCGGCAACGAGCACGCCGTCGATGCGCACGAGGAGCGACAGACCGAGGGCGATGCCGGCGAGCGCCCCGAACACGGCCGCGCGCGAGCGCTCCCAGCGCGCCACGGCCAGGAAGGCGGTGAACACGAGGAGCTGGGAGAGCCCCTCCGACACCGGGTAGCGCGCGAACCACACCTGCACGACGTTCACGGCCAGGAGCAAGGCGGCGAGCAGGGCCGGCGCGGGACCGAGGACGCGGCGGAACGCGAAGAAGACGGCCAGCGTTCCCAGGACGCCGAAGATGGGCGGCGTCGCCAGCGCCCCCTTCACCCCCATGGCCTGGAAGAGGTAGGCGCCGAAGGCGGGGAAGAGGTGGAAGAACTCGGGAACGACCCGGCCCGTCTCGGGGCGCTCGAGAGGAAATCCCATGAAGCGGCCCCAGTTGTAGTCGCCGGCGCCGGCCTCGCGGAAGAACAGCTCCACGTCCTCGCGCGGGATCGAGAGCACGCCGGGATCGGTGTAGGCGATGCCGCCCGTGCGCGCGATGACGGCCATGGCGGCGACGTACGTCCCGGGGTCGCGCCCGCCGAGCAGGTACTCGGTCGGCCGGGCCTGCAGGACGAGCGCGAGGCCGAGGATCGCGGCCGCGGGCAGGACCTCGCGCCCGGAGCGGGGACGCGGCACCGGCGCCCCGAGGCGGCGGCGGCCGAGCAGGAGCGCCAGCGCGCAGGCCGCGGCGAGGATCGCCGCCGCCCGCACGAGCGAGAAGCGCCCCAGCTCGGCGAGCACGAGGGCCACCCAGGCCGCGGCCATCACGCTCACGGACACGGCGAGGAACAGCGCTTCGTCGAAAGGCGTCGCGTCGCGCTCGCGCGCCGGCAGGAGCGCCAACAGGGTCAGGCCCGGAAGCAGGAGGAGCACGAGCCCCGCCAGGACGGCGAGCCCGGGGGCGACGGGGCTCACGCTTCCCGCGCGGCCAGCTCCCGCACCGCCGCGGCCACGACGAGGGCCTGCGCGTCGGTCATCTCGGGATACAGGGGCAGGGAGACGATCTCCCCCGCCGCCTTTTCCGCCACCGGGAAATCGCCGCGGCGCCCCCCCAGCGCGGCGAAAGCGCCCTGCAGGTGCAGGGGCACCGGGTAATGGATGAGGCTGGCGATCCCCCGCTCCTCGAGCCCGGCCATGAGCGCGTCGCGCCGCGGATGGCGGACGACGAAGAGGTGGTGGTTCGACCGCGCGTAGGGCTGCTCCACGGGAAGGACGAGCCCGCCCACGTTCGCGAGCTCTCGCCGGTAGATCGCGGCCAGCTCGCGCCGGCGGGCGTTCCCCCGCTCGAGGTGCCGCAGGCCGACGCGCAGGACGGCGGCCTGCATCTCGTCGAGGCGGCTGTTGATTCCCGGCTCCGCGTGGTGGTAGCGGTCCGTCTGCCCGCCGTTGCGTGTGCGGCGCAAACGGACGGCGAGGGCGGGATCGTTCACGAGGACGGCGCCGGCGTCGCCGAGCGCGCCCAGGTTCTTGGTGGGGTAGAAGCTGAGCGCTCCGATCCCCGACAGCGCCCCCACCACGCGCCCTTTGTATCGTGCGCCGTGGGCCTGACAGGCGTCCTCGACGAGGGGGAGGCCGTGGTCACGGGCGATCTGCAGGAGCGGATCGAGGTCGGCAGGGTGGCCGTAGAGGTGCACGGGCAGGAGGGCCTTCGTCCGTGGCGTGACCGCGCGCGCGACGGCCTCGGGCGCGACGTTGAGGGTGGCGGGGTCGACGTCGGCGAAAACCGGGCGTCCGCCGGCGGCGAGGATGGCGAGGCCGGTGAACGCGGCGGTGAGGGGAGAGGTCACGACCTCGTCGCCGGCGCCGACGCCGACCGCGGAGAGGGCGAGCTGGATCGCCTCCGTCCCGCTCGCGACCCCCACCGCGTCCTGGGCGCCGCAGGCCGAGGCCAGCTCGCGCTCGAAGGCCTCGCCCTCGCGGCCGAGGATGAACCAGCCCGAGTCGAGGACGCGCCCCACGGCCGCCTCCAGCTCGCCACGGACGGCCGAGACGCGGGCCTTGAAATCCACGAAGGGGACGACGCTCACAGGTAGCGGTCCTGGTGCCGGCGGTAGTAGTCGATCGTGCGCTGCAGGCCTTCGCGCAGCTTGACTCGCGGGGCCCACCCGAGTGCCTTCCGGATCTTCGTGGTATCGGCGTAGAAATCGCCGATGTCGATGCGCTTCCGCTCGGGCGGGAACGGGGTGAGGACGTAGGCGCCCTCACCCGCGATCTCGACCATCGTCTTCGCCAGCTCGAGAAGCGATACCGGCTCGTCGCCCCCGAGGTTGAAGACCTGCCCGTCGGCCGCGTCCATCGCCCCCGCCCGCAGGAAGGCGTCGACCACGTCGTCGACGTAGTCGAAGTCGCGCTTCTGCGTCCCGTCGCCGAAGAGCTGGATCGTCTCGCCCCGCACGGCCTGGCGGATGAACCAGCCGATGAACCCCTGGCGGCTGTGCCGGATGAGCTGGCGGGGCCCGTACGTGTTGGTGAGGCGCAGGGAGGAGGCGCGGATGCCGTACACCGAGTGGTAGACCAGGTGGTAGAGCTCGCCCGAGATCTTGTTGATGCCGTTGACGTCGGTCGGGTTGAGCGGGTGCGTCTCGTCGACGGGCAGCCGAGTGGGCCGGCCGTAGACCTGGCGCGTGCCCGCGTAGACGATCTTCACCGCGGGGTTGTTCTGCCGCACCGCCTCCAGGATCCAGAGCTGGCTCCGGCAGTTGATCTCGAGGTCGGTGAAGGGGTCGGTCATGGAATCGATGTGGCTGACCTGCCCGGCGAGGTTGAAGAGCACGTCCTGGTCCCGCACGAGGTAGCTCATGCCGTGGCCGCGCACGTCGGCGATGTTGATGCGGACCTTGTCCTCGTAGCCGGCCAGGTTGAAGAGGTTGCCCCCGTAGTCGGGCAGGAGGCTGTCGACGGCGAGGACCTTCGCCCCCAGGTCGGCGAGCGTCCGGCAGAGGTTCGATCCGATGAAGCCGAGCGCACCGGTGACCAGCACCCGCCGGTCCCGGTAGAAGTCGCGGTGGTCCATGGTTCCGGTCAGTCCCGGCTCTGCCTCGCGTGCGAGGCGATCCCGGGCTCGCCGTCCTTGGACGCCAGGTGCTCCTTGTGCAGGACCAGCTCCACCCACAGCCGCATCAGGTCGACGAGGGTGCGGCCCACGCGGGGGAAGTTGAAGAACTGGCTCTTGCCGTAGGTGCGGTGATAGTGGCGGACGGGCACCTCGGCGATCCGGAACCCGTGGTCCTGGACCTTCTTCATCAGCTCCACGCAGATCACGCCCGACGATCGGGTGAGCCGCACCTTGTCGAGCACCTGCCGCCGCATCAGGCGGAAGTCGCAGTCCACGTCCCGCAGGCGCAGGCCGAAGAGCGTGCGCACGAAGGTGTGATAGAGCCGGCCGATCACGACGCGGTGCAGCGGATCGGAGCGGCCGATCTTGTAGCCGTTCACGAAGTCCACGTCCGGGCCCAGCGCCGCGTACAGCTTGAGCAGCTCCCGGGGGTCGTACTGGGCGTCGCCGTCGGTGTAGAAGACCAGCTCCTTGGCCGCGGTGGCGAAGCCCGTGCGCAGCGCGCCACCGTAGCCACGGTTGCCGCCGTGGTGGACGACCTTGAGCCACGGGAAGTGGGCGGCCATCTCGTCCAGGAGCGCCCCCGTGTGGTCAGGGCTGCCGTCGTCGACCACGATGACCTCGTAGTCGTCCGTGAGCTGGCGCGCGGTCATGTGGGCGACGAGGGCGAGGCTCGCGATGGTGCCCGCGTCGTTGTACGCGGGGAAGAAGATGGAGAGGCTCGGCCGCGATGGGGTCAACGGGTGACCGTAGCACGCCGTTCCGCGGAGGGTCAAACGTTCGCTCGCGCGGAATGTGGACCGAGCGTAGCGAGGTCCCGCGGGCGCGGCTCCACTTGGTGGAGGCGCGCAGCCATCCGCGCTCGCTCTTGAGCTGGGGGGTCCCCTGCGGGCCCCCCCAGACCCCCCTCGCCCCGGCGAGCGTCCCCGCGAACGCCGCGCGAGATGGCCCATCGCGGCGGCGCCGACCCCGGCCAGCGCGATCCCCGTCCAGAAGCCCTCCGGACGGTAGGAGAAGACGACGCGGTGCCGCCCTTCGGGCAACACCACGCCCATCTCGCCGTGGTTGACCCTCAGCACGCGTGCGCGCGCGTCGTCGAGCGACGCGCGCCAGCCGCCGTCCCAGCCGTCGGTGACGACGAGCAACCCGGGTCCTTCGGCCCGCACGTCGATCCAGTCCGCGAGCGAGCGGACGACCTCGGCCCGGGACGCGCGGCTCCCGGGCGGCAGCGTCACGCCGGCGAGGTCGCTCTCCACACCGACCGCCTCGCGATGAGCGTCGACTCCCGAGCGGGCGAGGGAGGCGAGGGCCGACAGCACCGCCGGCTCGCTCGGCAACTGGCGCAGGCCCTCGACGACGGCGGCCCGTCCCGACGTCACCGGCAGCTCGAACAGGCGTACGCCCGGCGTCGTGGCCGCTTCGCGGAAGCGGCCGGTGTCGCTCACGAAGCCCGCCGTCAGCGACGCGGCGGCCGCGCGTCCAGTGACCGCATCGAAGACGGCGATGCGGTGGAGCGTGAAGATGCCTCGCCCCGGCGCGCGCTCGAGCCGGATCCCATCCACCCAGTAGCGGCCCGGGAGGCGCAGCAGCGCCTGGTAGCGGTGGCCCTGGAAGGAGCCGTCGGGCGCCGGCCAGCTCTCGGCCACCGGTGCGCGGTAATGGGCGACCCGGGCCCGCACGTCGGGGCGATCCCAGGCCCACTCCGCGGTGTCGAGCCCGGCCCGCAGGGGAAGCGAGATCTCGCGGCCCGAGGCCAGCCGCGCGTGAACGAAGGCCACCACCGTTTCCTGGACGACGTCTTCCGCTTCGGACAGCGCGCTGACCAGGCGCACTTCGGTGGCGGGGCCGAGCGCGAGGGGCAGGAAGCGGGGACGGCCGGCCTCGACCGGGACGTCGAGACGGTCACCGGCCGGGTTCTCCCCCGCGTGCAGCGCCGAGGCCGGCACCTGCACCCACCGGATGCCCAGCATCTCCAGCCGCGACGGGTCGCTGCGCAGGAAGCCTGGCGGCAGCGTGCCCCCCGGGCCCATGCCCCCCAGCGCCTCCCGGCGGCGGAACGAAACCATGGGATCGTAGCCGTTGACGTTGCGGCGGCCGGAGAGCGGGCCCAGGTTGTCCCATCCCAGGTCGCGCTCCTCCCCCGCGGGCCACTCACTCGCGAGCGTCAGCATGGGCTCGGAGCGCCGCGCGCCCAGGACGCGATCGATCGACTCCCGGGTCGCGCTGCCCCGGAGCAGCTCCGCTCCCGTCGGGGCGCTCTCCCACACCCGGCGGCCCTGGGGCTGAAGAAGGAAGGAGACGGTCAAGGGCAGGAGCCAGATGCCGGCCCGCACGGGATCGGGTGCGGAGGCATTGGGAAAATAGAGGATCAAGGCCAGGGCCAGCACGCCCAGCGCCCCCGCCAGCGTCTGGGGCAGCGGGCCGAGCGTGGCCGCGGCCACCGAGAGCGCCAGTGCCGAGGCCACGGCACCGAACAGGAAGTACGCGCGCAGGCGGCGGCCCTCGGCCTCGCGGCGCGAGCGCCACTGCGCCGAGAGCGACAGCCCCGCGAGCACCGACAGCGTGAGGTCGAAGACGAGCGCGAGGGCGCCGGGCGCGGAGAGGGGCCCGCGGCCCACCTGCAGGGCGAGGCAGATGGCCAGGGCGGCCCCGAGGACGCGGATGGGGATCTGGCTCACGGCCAGCGGCAGGGCGGCCAGCGCGAGCGACGGCGCCGGCGTGTGGGAGGTGTAGCGCAGGACGAGGCCGGTCAGTCCGGGCACCGCGGGCTCGCCCGTGGGCGCGAGGCCCGTCACGGCTCGCCCGGCCTGCCGGGCGGCGAGGACGGTGGGCAGGAGCTGGGGCGCGGCGAGGAGCGCGCCCGCGCCGATCGCGATCAGGGTCTCGCTCCAGGCGGCCCGCGCGGTGCCCGTCCACCAGGCCACCAGCAGGCGGCCGGCGAGGAGCGCGGCCCCCGCCCGATCCGCCTCGGGCGAGCCGGCGAGCAGCAGCAGGGCGAGCGAGGCGGCCAGCCCCGCCGCGCGCAGCGCTCCGCCGCGGGCGAGCTGAGCCTCGACGGCGATCATCAGCAGGAAGAGAAGCGGAGCGGCGATCACGGTGGCGGTGTCGTCGAGATGCCCGACCAGATAAGGTCCGAGCGCGAACGACAGGCCCGCGAAGTAGGCGCCGACGCCTTCGCCGCCCAGTCGCCGGACGTACGCGAATGCCAGCACCGCCGAGAGCGCCAGCGATCCCATCACCAGCACCTGGAACGCGGTGAAGGGGGGAAGGAGAGCGAGGGGAAGCATCAGCGGAAACAGGACCCCCGGCCGGTATGCGGCGAGCAGCGGCGTGCCCAGGAAGATCGCCGGGTTCCAGTCCGGCAGGTCGCCGACGCGCCAGGACTCCCACGCCGCCGCCCGCAGCGGGAAATGAAGGGCGGCCCCGTCGCCGGGGCCGAGCAGGCGCCCTTCCCACAACGCGGGCGCATAGGCGATGACGGGAAGAAGGAGGAGAAGAACCGGGAGGAGCGCGGCGCGGAGGCGGATCAACCGCGCTACTTCCGCTCCTGCCCGGCGGCGATCTGCTCCGAGATGAGGCCGAACAGGAACACCACCACCGCGAGCTGGATGAGCAGCGCCGATCCCATCGGGATCTTGCCGAAGCGCACGACGTTCCAGACGCCGTAGGCGAGGCCGAGCAGGAGCGCGGCCGCGCTCAGCGGGAAGAAGATCTTGAGCGGGCTGTAGACGGTGACGATCTTCAGGATGATGAGCAGGAAGCGCACACCGTCGCGGGCGACGCGGATCTTGCTCCGCCCGGTTCCCGCGCGCGCCTTCACGCTCACGAAGGCCACGCTGTGGCCGGCCTTCAGGAAGGCGAGACACGAGGTGGTGGGGTAGGAGAAGCCGTTGGGCAGCAGCGGCAGCACCTCGAGCATCCGGTCCCGGCGGGCGGCCCGGAAGCCGGAGGTGAGGTCGGCGATCGGCCGCCCGGTCAGCCACGAGGCGAGGCCGTTGAACACCGCGTTGCCGAGCGCGCGCACGGGGGCCTGGTCGGCGGCCGCCCGGGCGCCGATGACCAGGTCGTAGACCCCCACCGGCTCCACGACGCGGGGCATGTCCGCCGGATCGTGCTGGCCGTCGCCGTCCATGAGGACCACCACGTCTCCCCGCGCCTCGCGGACGCCGGTCTTCACCGCGGCGCCGTTCCCCTTGTTGTACGGGTGGCGCACCACGCGCGCCCCCGCCGCTTCCGCGCGCTCGGCCGTCCGGTCGCGGGAGGCGTCGTCCACGACCAGCACCTCACCCCAGGAGCCGGCCTTGCGAACGGCGGCCACCAGCGCGCCGATCGCGTCCTCTTCGTTGTAGGCAGGGATGACCACCGACACCGTGCCCGCCTCAGCCACGCCCGCGTTCTCCCAGCTCCATCTTGCGGATGCGGTAGAGCAGGTCCTCGATGAGCTTGCGGTTGTTGGCGATGAGGTCGGCCACGACTCCCCACTGCAGGGTCTGGAAGCCAAGGATGAGGAGCAGGACCGAGAGGATCGCGGACTGGAGGTGCGCGGCCCGCGCAACCTCTCCCTGCGCCCAGAACCAGGCGTAGCGCAGCCCCAGGGCCACGCCCAGCGTGAGGAGCAGGGTGCCCGTGAGCACGAAGACCTTGAACGGCTCGTACATGGCGTAGATGCGCAGGATGGTCGCGGCCGAGCGCTTGACGTAATCCCAGGTGGAGCTGATGAGACGCGAGGGACGGGTCTCCCGCGCCGCGATGGGCAGGTGAGCCACCGCCATCCTCTTCTTGCCCGCCTGGATGATCGACTCGAGCGTGTAGGTGAACTCGCTCACGATGTTGATGCGCAGGGCGGCCTCGCGGGTCAGGGCCCGGAAGCCGCTGGTGGCGTCGGCGACCCCGGTGCCCGACACCTTGCGCACCACCCACGAGCCCGCGGCCTGGAGCCGGCGCTTGGTCCACGAGAAGTGAGCGACCTCGTCGACGCCGCGGTCGCCCACGACCATGTCCGCCTGTCCGGCGAGGATGGGAGCGACGAGGCGTGGGATCTCGTGGCCGGGGTACTGGTGGTCGGCGTCGGTGTTGACGATGACGTCGGCCCCCAGGCGCAGGCTGGCGTCGAGGCCGGCCATGAAGCCGGCGGCCAGGCCCTTGCGCCGCGTGAAGCGGACGATGTGGTCGGCCCCGTTCGCGCGCGCCACCTCCGCCGTCCGGTCGGTAGAGCCGTCGTCGATCACCAGCACCTCCACGACGTCGATGCCGGGAATGGAGCGGGGGACGGCCTTGAGGGTTTCCGGCAGCGTCGCCTCTTCGTTGAGGCAGGGGATCTGGACGATTAATTTCATGCTCGCGGCGGCCGCCCGAACGGTAGCACAGGGGCTCGCGGCGCTGTTAGCTGCGGTGGCGCTCCACGGCTCCGCGCCAGGCGGAGTAGAAGCGGAACTGCCGGAGGTTGTCGAGGACGAGCGCCGCCTCACCGCGGACCGCGGCCCGGGCGCCGAGGGCGTCGGCCGCGGCCAACGGGCCCGTGGCCGCGGGCTCCGCCACCCCCAGCTCCGGGGGCAGACGCCGGAACGCGTCGTCCACGAGCACGCCCCGCGTCAGCTCCTGCACCCACGCCGAGAGCTGCAGCAGCGAGGAAACGCCCGCCGCGCGGGAGCCGAAATCGAACGCCCCCGGATCCAGCTCGACCGGACGCCCTTCGCCCCTGCGGTGCAGGTGGAAGCGGTACCCGCTCTCCAGCGTCGCGAGGCGGGCCCGCTTCACCTCCTGGGAGGTCTGGTACTCGCGGGCAATCGGCCCCTGGACGGCGAGCACGAGATGGGAGGCCTCCACCCGCATCGACCCTTCGGTCGTTCGCAGCGACAGCTCGGGCCCGTTCCGCTCGCCTCCCAGCGCCACGACCGGACGCGCGCACAACCGGACCTCCGCCTCCGGAACGAGCACGGCCACGAGGCCCGCCTCGCCGAGCCGCGCGTGCTCGTCCCGGGCCGCCGCCGGCTCCGCGATGCGGAGGAGCTGCCAGCCGCCGCGGCGCACCCGGTGGACGGCGTCGGCGGCCGCGAGCCCGAGCGCGCGGGCCAGGGCCTCCGGGTCGGCATCCCCGATCTGCGCGAGCACGAGGAGGCGAGAGGTCATGACGCCGATCCGGCGCGCGGCGTCAATCTGGATGCGGCGCGCTCCGCTGCGCGGTCGTCGTCATCGAGCGGGTGGCGGCGGAGTGAATCCGCCCCCACACGGCGGAGGAGACGCTCCGCTCCACGCGCCGAACGTTCGCGCGGGAGGACATTGTTGAGCGCTGGGCTAGACATTGAAGCGGAAATTGATCACGTCGCCGTCGCGGACCACGTATTCCTTGCCCTCCAGGCGGAGCGTCCCCCGCTCGCGGCACGCGGCCAGCGATCCCGCCGCCATCAAGTCGTCGAAGGCGACCACTTCCGCCCGGATGAAGCCGCGCTCGATGTCGGAGTGGATGGCGCCCGCGGCCGGTTGCGCCTTCGTCCCTTTCCGGATCGTCCAGGCCCGGCACTCGTCCTCCCCCGCGGTGAGGAACGAGATCAGGCCGAGCAGCGCGTAGGAGGCGCGGATGACGCGGTCGAGGCCGGGCTCCTCGAGGTGGAGGTCCTCGCGGAAGGCGCGCGCGTCGTCACTCGAGAGCTGCGCCATCTCGGCCTCGATGGGCGCGGAGACGGGAACGAGCGCCCTGCCGGGCGCGGCCGCGAAGGAGGCGAGGCCGCGGCGCTCGAGCACGCCGGCCGCGTCGCGGACCTCGTCCTCGCCCATGTTGACGACGAGGATCAGCGGCTTCTCGGACAGGAACGAGTAGCTGCGCAGCCGCTTGCGCTCCTCGTCGGAGAGGCCGGGGACGACCTCGCGCAGCGGGCGCTCGGCTTCGAGGGCGGCCTTCAGCTTGAGGAACACCGCGCGCTCGGCGACGTCGTCGGCGCGATTGGCCTTCTTGATGTTGCCCTCCAGGCGCTCCAGCCGGCGCTCCGCCGTCCCCAGGTCGGCGAGGATCAGCTCCAGCTCGAGCATCTTCGCGTCGCGCACGGGATCGACCGACCCGTCGGGATGGGCCACGCTGTCCGATTCGAAGGCCCGCACCACGTGGACGAGGGCGTCCACCCCGCGCAGGGCGGGCAGGTCCACCAGGGCCGAGCCCTCGCCCTTGACCACTCCGGGCACGTCGACGTATTCCACGGTCGCCGGCGTCGTCTTCTTGGGCTGGTACATCACGGCGAGTGCGTCGACCCGGGGGTCGGGCACCCGCGCGACGCCGAGGCGGGCCTCCGGCCGCCCGCCGGGCGCCGGGGCGGAGGCGCCGGTAAGGAGCTGGAACAGCGTGCTCTTGCCCGAGGAAGCCACACCGATGATGCCCACTTTCACGATGGGATTATATTCGGGGGGGTACACGGCGAGGGGAAGCGGCCGTTGCCGGGCCTGCGGACGCGGCGTAGACTGCGCAGCGGGCCCCGAAGATGCCCACGCTGCCCACTCCGATCCTCGTCGCCGGCCTCGACGCGCGCAGCCTGCTGCTGGAGGCGCCCGTCCTGCAGCGGGACCAGGACCTCATCGTCCAGGAGGAGTGGGGCCGCGATCTGTTGCCCCGGCTCGCGCAGACCCGGGCCCGCCTGGTCGTGCTCGGGCCGCGCCTGCCGGACCTCGAGCTGACCGACGCCGTCCGGCGCATCCGCTCGTCGCCGATGACGCGGCGGGTATCCGTGCTCGTCCTCGTGCCGGCGGCCGACCCTCCCGGCGTGGAGGCGGCGGCGATCGAGGCGGGGGCCAACGCGGCCCTGCGCCGACCGTTGGAGCGCGGCGTGCTCGAGAGCTGGATCGCCAAGCTGCTGGCGGTGCCGCGCAGGATCGAGACGCGGATCCCCGTCCAGGGCCAGGTCGTGGGGACACCGCGGCCGGCGGCGCTGCACTTCTGCGGCCTGACGCGCAACGTGAGCCTCAACGGGATGCTGCTCGCGAGCCCCGTGAAGCTCGGGCCCTCGCCCGACCTCGACCTCGAGTTCAGCGTCAGCGGCGTCGCCCACCGGCTGCGCGCGCTCGGCCGCGTGGTGCGGGAGGCGCCGGAGGTGGGCTGGCCGTACCTCGGCTATGGCGTCGAGTTCCTCTTCATGCCCCCCGAGAGCCAGGAGGTGGTGGGCGCGCTCGTGGGGCGACGCCTGCCGCTCTTCCCCTCGAAGCAACAGCTGTCCCTCGGCATCCACTCGACCGTGCGGCGGGAGGAATGGGTATACGAGATCCTGGAGCCGGTGCCGCGGGACACCGGCTGGCAGGCGGAGATCCGCCGCGCCACGCGCGCGGGGTGGCGGCCGGGAATCGCCGGCCCGTTCTTCGTGGTGGAGGCGGGCAGCCCCGAAGGGGCCCTCCGGGCGGCCCGGGACTTCCTCGTCCGCTACGGCTAGCCCGCGCGTCTCCGTGCTCCTGCCCGTGCGCGATGGACAGGACACGCTGCCGGCCTGCCTCGGCTCGCTTTTTTCGCAGACCTTTGCCGACCACGAAGTGGTGGCCGTCGACGACGGCTCGTCCGACGCCACCCCGGCGATCCTCGCCGCCGCCGCCGAGAGTGATGCCCGCCTGCGCGTCGTGCGTACGCCGCCGCGGGGCCTGGTGGCCGCCCTCAACACCGGCCTCGCCCACGTGCGCGGGGCGCTCGTGGCCCGCATGGACGCCGACGACGTCTGCCATCGCGATCGGCTGGCGTTGCAGGTGGAGGGCCTGGAGGACGATCCACGCTGCGCGATCCTCGGTTGCGGGGTGGACGCCGGCGACGCGGCGGGGGGCATGCGCGACTACGTGGCGTGGCTCAACCGCCTGCTCACCCACGAGGACATCGTGCGCGACCTGCTCGTGGAGTCGCCTCTCGTCCACCCCAGCGTGATGATGCGCGCGGAGGTCATGCGGGACCTTCGGGGCTATCGGGCCTTCGACGGCCCCGAGGACTACGACCTCTGGCTGCGCGCGCACGCGGGCGGGTGGCGCTTCGGCAAGCGCGCGGAGGTGCTGCTGGAGTGGCGCGACCGCCCGGGCCGCCTGACGCGCGCCGACCGGCGCTACGCGGCCGAGCGATTCCGCGACCTGAAGCTCGACGCGCTCGCGCGTGGCCCGCTGCGTGCTCCGCGGCGCGTGGTGGTGTGGGGCGCGGGCCCGGTGGGGAAGGGGTGGGCGCGGGCACTTCGCGCGCGGGGACACGACGTCGCCGCCTTCGTGGAGGTGGACCACCGGAAGATCGGCCAGCGGATCCACGGGGCGAGGGTGGTGGACGTGGCCGGCGCGGCGGCCTTCCGCGGTCCGCTGCACCTGGCGGCGGTCGGGCGGCCGGGAGCCCGCGCCCGCATCCGCGCGGCGGCGCGCGCGCTGGGCCTGCGCGAAGGGGACGACCTCATCGCGGTGGCCTGACCGGCCGGCCCCGCCGGAGCCGGCTGGTATAATTGCGTCCTGCCGTGACCGGCCTCCTCGCCCACCTGCTCGTCTGCGCCGCCGCCGCCGCTCCCGCGCCCTCGCGCGGCGCGCCGCCATCGCCCTCCTCCCGTTTGGACAAGATGGCCCGCATCCTCGCCCTCGAGGACGCCCGCAGCCCGGGCGACGGCGAGCTGGAGCGCGCCCTCGCCGATCCCGACCGGGGCGTGCGCCGCCGGGCGGCGCTGGCCGCGGGGCGGATCGGGGACGGATCGCTCCTTCCCGCGCTGCTGCCGCGGCTGGCCGACGGCGAGCCCGAGGTACGGCAGATGGCCGCCTTCGCCCTCGGCCTGATCGGCGATGCGCGGGCGAAGGACGCCCTCTTGGCCGCGCTCAAGGATCCGGAGACGGCGGTGCGCGCGCGTGCGGTGGAGGCGGTGGGACGGATCGGGGACGCGACCGCGGCGCCCGCGCTCGCCGCGGCCGTCGTCGAGGCCATCCCGAAAGGGGCGGCGGTCCTCACCATACGCGGCGACGATCCAGGCAGTGCGAGCGATCCGTGGCTGGCGCTGCGCCTCGGACTCTTTGCCCTCGTGCGCTTGAAGAACGTGCCCGCGGCGGAGGGCGCGCTGCTGGCCGACGGCAAGTCGCGCTTCGACTGGTGGGCGGCCACATGGACGGCGATGCGCCTCGAGGCGCCGTCGCTGCGGCCCGTGCTCGTCGCCGCCACCTCGTCCTCCGACCCGCTCTCCCGTGCCCTCGCCGCCCGCGGCCTCGGGGCCCTCAAGGATCCCGCGGGCCTGGACGCGATCGCCCCACTGCTGCGCGACCGCGACGAGCAGGTGGCGGTGAACGCGCTGCGCGCGGTAGGAGCGATCGGCGACGCCCGGGGGGTGGCGATGGTCGCGCCCAGCCTCCGCGCCTCGAATCCGATCCTGGTGGGGGAGGCCCTCGAGGCCCTCGCCCGGCTCCCGCCCGACCGCACGCTGCGCGCCACGGTCGTGAACCTCGTCGGCCACGATCAGCCGTGGATCCGTGCCTCCGCCCTGCCCGTGCTCGCGCGGATGGATCGTGAGGAGTTCGCCCTCGTCCTCTCCGGGCTCGACCCGGATCCGGTGTGGTGGGTGCGGGGGGCGCTCGCGACCGCTCTGGGCGCCGCGGGCGACGACGTGAGCCTCGGCATCCTCTACGGCATGCTGCGCGATCCCGACCCGCGGGTGGTTCCCGCCGTGCTCGTGGCGCTGCGCAAGGCCCGCGGCCCGGACTCGCTCGACACGCTGCGGCGCATGCTCGAGCATCCCGACTTCGCGGTGCGCGCCGCCGCCGCGGAAGGCATCGCGGAGCTGAAGGCGACCGGCCAGTCCGAGGTGCTGGCCGCCGCATACGAGCGCTCGCTCCGCGACGCCGACCTCGACGCGCGCCTCGCGCTCGTGGCCGCGCTCGCGGGCCAGAAGGACGCGCGCGCGCTCGAGACCCTGCGCGCGGCGGCGGCGAACGACGCGTCGCGCGTCGTACGGGAGCGCGCCAGCACCGCCCTGCGCGCCACGGGGCAGGAGGCGCCGTGGGCGGGCCGGGAGCCGGTCCGGCGGCCGCCGCTCGACTATCGCGAGGCGATGGCCGTCTACGACCCGCGGCCGGACGTGAAGCTCTACACGCCCCGCGCCATCGTGCACACGAAGTACGGCCGGATCGAGATCCACCTCGACGTGGTGGAGACGCCGCTCACCACCGCGAACTTCATCGACCTCGCCCGCCGCGGCTTCTACGACGGTCTCAGCTTCCATCGCGTCGTCCCCGGCTTCGTCATCCAGGGCGGTGATCCGCGGGGCGACGGCAACGGGGGTCCCGGCTATCAGTTGCGCTGCGAGGTG
>QHVJ01000627.1 GCA_003222275.1 Acidobacteriota bacterium
AGCACCTGGGGGACGTAGTACTCGTTGCGACGGAACTTCTCGCCGACGACATCCATACCCGGGATGAGGCCCTTGAAGATGAGGTCCTTGGGGTCCATGGAGAGGGCGAGCCCTTCGCGCGTCTTGGCGGCCACGGTGTCCCTGTCGCCGATGATCAGCGCCCGCGACATCTTCGGATAGTCGAACGGCTCGCTCATGCCCCTCCCGCGCGCATCGTCGTGTTCAGCCGAGTTCTAACACGGGGCCGCGGGCGCGGCAATCACTTCGCGCGGGTGCTCAGGTACTCGGCGACCGTCGGTGCCCACTCAGGGTCGAGCGACGTGGGCAGGACGGCGTAGATCTTCACCGGCTGGCTCTTGCCCTTCACGGTGACGTCACCGAGCTCCTTGGTCACGAACTGGTCCTTCACCAGCACGTAGGTGGACTCGCTGATGATGATGTTGGTCTTGTAGTCCTTCGTGATCGACTCCAGCCGTGCGCCAAGGTTGATGGTGTCGCCGATGGCCGTGTACTCCAGGCGCTGCTTGGACCCCAGCGTGCCCACCACCGCCTCGCCGGTGTTGATCCCGACGCCGTTGCGGATGGCGATGCCGAGCTTCTCCTCCCAGCGCTTGGACACGGCCAGCGTCCGCTCCTGGAACTCGAGGGCCGTCCGCACGGCCTTCGCGGCGTGCTGCGCGTCCTCGAACGGCACGTTGTAGAGCGCCATCACGCAGTCGCCGATGTACTTGTCCACGGTACCGCCGTTGCGGAACACGATCTCCGTCATCTCCGTCAGATACTCGCGCAGCATCTCGGCCACCTGCTCGGGCTGCAGCTGCTCCGACAGCGTGGTGAACCCGCGGATGTCCGAGAACAGCACGGTCACCAGGCGGCGGCTGGTGTCCAGGCTGCCCTCTTCCTTGTGGCGCACGACCTCGCGCGCGACGGCGGGCGAGAAGAACTGCTGAAATCGCCTCCGCTCGCGCTGCTCGCGCACGAAGTGCTCGACGACGGTGCCGCCGTAGCCGAGCACGAGGGCCCACGTGCCCGCCATCCCGCGCATCCACACGTCCATCAGGACGAAGCCGGCGTAGGCAGCCAACGTGAGGATCACCCACAGCCCCGCCGCCGCGATCAGCGCGCGGAAGGCATGCAGGCGTATGACGAGCGCGGCACCCAGCAAGCCGGCCACCACCGCCAAGGCCGTCGACACGGCCTGTGGGACCTCGCGGATCGGGTTGCCGCGCACCAGCGTCTCGAGCGCGTTGGCGTGGATCTCGACGCCCGGCATGTCGCCGGCGGGCGCGAACGCCGTCGGGAACTGGTCGTGCAGGATCGGACTCGTGGGTCCGATGAGGACGATCTTGTCCTTCCAGTGCTCCGACGGGATCTCACCCCGCACGACCCTATGATAGGAGACCCACGGATAGGTGGTTCGACCGCCTCGAAAGTTGATGAGGATCGACGGCGACGTCGGAAGCGGGGCCACCGGAAAGCCGGACTTGGCAAGCAGCCTGTGGAGCGTCGTGTCGAACGCGGGCATCGGCGCCAGCTGCTCCGGCGTCACCATGAGCGGCACCCGGCGGACGTCGCCATCGGCGTCGGCATGCATGTTGACGGGCGCGACGGCCGCCGCACCCCGCCGGAGCACCGGAATGGGGAAGTTGAAGGTCTCGCGCCTGGTGTACGGCTGGATGTCCTTCGTGTATGCGGCGCCGAGCACCACGTTGCCCGCGAACGCGATCGCCTTGCCGAACGCATCGTCGTCTTTGGGGCCGCGCGAAGAGGGTGCATCGAAGATCAGGTCGATGCCGATCAGTCGCGGCTTGCCGGCCGCCAACTGCATCAGCAGCTCGGCGTGACGCGCGCGGGCGAACGGCCACTGCTCGTTCATCTCGGTGAAGGTGGACTCGTCGATCGTCACGATCACGATCTGCGGCATCGGCTCGCGG
This sequence comes from Acidobacteriota bacterium, assembly GCA_003222275.1. Classification (GTDB taxonomy): domain Bacteria; phylum Acidobacteriota; class Vicinamibacteria; order Fen-336; family Fen-336; genus AA32. The sequence continues at coordinate 1,935 of QHVJ01000627.1, forward strand.
CTGCCGCGCAACTCGAAAAGCTGGGCGAGCGACCAGTGCTCCTGGGCGTCGAGCAAACCGAACTGCACGAGGACGACGACGGCGACGCCCGCCAGGATGCCGGCCAGATGCTTGCGGCCGATCCTACGGATCCGGGACCACGGAACCTTCATCTTCGACAATGTATGCTAGTCTAGGCTGGGAATGAAGATACGAGTGCTCGGCGCCTATGGAGCCGAAGGACTCGGTCAGCGCCCCACGTCCTTCCTCGTCAACGACCGAATCCTGATCGACGCGGGCACGGTTGGTGGTGCGCTGACCATGCCCGAGCAGACCCACATCGAGCACGCGCTCATCACGCACTCCCACCTCGATCACGTCGCCGGCC
>QHVJ01000352.1 GCA_003222275.1 Acidobacteriota bacterium
CGCTGCTTCATCCGTAATCATCACAATCCCGTACGTCATCCGCTCGGCGGCTTCAAGTGCGCCGATTGCGGTGAGGCCGGCGCTGATCTCGAGCAGATGGGGTTCACGGACAGCGGCTACGTCCTGCCAGTGCGGCGCATCTTCTCCCGCGAGAAGGGCGAGTTCACCCGGACGGCGTCCTGGGAGCCGAGCGGCCGCGGCTGGTAGATAACGATAACGCTCTGCCTGCCCGAAGGCGCTGACTCCGCCCTTCAGCTTGCCCGGCTGCCCGGCGCCGAGCGGGCGGCGGCGGTAGCGGAAACATCCTGGTCGGTCGGGCGCGCCCGCGCAGGGCCGATGACGACCCGCACGCGGTGTTGTCCCCCATCGTCCCGCAGGGGGATGAGCCGTGCATCGGCGGGCGCGCCGTCCATCTCCGCCTCGGCCACTCCCCGGCAGCGGCCTTCGGGATTCTCGACGGTGATCTCGTATCGCGTTCGACCGAAGCGCCAGGAGAGCGCAAAGCCTGGCCACGCGGCCGGGATGCAGGGGTCGAGCTTGAAGGTGTCACCTTGGATGCAGAGCCCGATGACGGCCTCGAGGCCGACGCGGTGCATCCACCCGGCCGACCCGGTATACCAGGTCCATCCCCCGCGGCCCGTGTGGGCCGGATGCGCGTACACGTCGGCGGCGACGACGTAGGGCTCCACCTTGTAGCGTTGGGCGGCGGCCGGCGCGCGCGAGTGGTTGATCGAGTTGATCATGTGGAACAGCTCGACCGCTTCGTCGCCGCTTCCGAGCCGGGCCACCGCCATCACCGTCCACAGCGCGGCGTGGGTGTACTGTCCCCCGTTCTCCCGCACCCCCGGCGCGTAGCCCTTGATGTAACCCGGATCCGGCGTGGAGCGGTCGAACGGCGGGGTCAGCAGCAGGATCACCTGCGCGCCCCGCCGGACCAGGTGCGTGCGCACCGAATCCATCGCGCGGTCGGCGCGAGCCAGCGGCGCGGCTCCGGAGAGAACGGCCCAGGACTGTGCGATCGAGTCGATCTTGCATTCCTCGTTCTGGGCCGACCCGAGGGGTGTGCCGTCGTCGAAAGACCCGCGCCGGTACCACTCGCCGTCCCAGGCCCTCTCCAGGGCGGCGGCCAGTCGCGAGGCCTCCTGGCGATAGCGCTCGGCCCGGGCGCGGTCACCGCGGTCCTCGCAGCAGGGCGCGAACTTCGTCAGCACGACGTGGAGGAACCAGCCGAGCCAGGTGCTCTCGCCCCGGCCCTTGTATCCCACGCGGTTCATGCCGTCGTTCCAGTCTCCGCTGCCGATGAGCGGCAGCCCCTGCGGACCCGACGTGATCCCCCTGTCGATGGCGCGCACGCAATGCTCGAAGAGCGTGCCCGTCTCCGCCGAGACGCGGGGTGACCCGTAGCTTTCCCGCTCCTCGGGACCCAGGAGGGGCGCCTCGAGGAAAGGAGCCGTCTCGTCGAGCACGCTCCGATCGCCGGTCGTCTCCAGATAGTGGGTGGCCGCGTAAGGCAGCCACAGCAGGTCATCCGAGCAGCGCGTCCGCGTGCCCCGCCCGCTCGGCTCGTGCCACCAGTGCTGGACGTCGCCTTCGAGGAACTGATGGGCGGCCGCGCGGAGGAGATGGCCGCGCGCGATGTCGGGCCGCGCCGGGATGAGCGCGAGCACGTCCTGGAGCTGGTCGCGGAAGCCGAACGCGCCGCCGGGCTGGTAGAAGCCCGTGCGCGCCCACACGCGCGAGCTGAGCGTCTGGTACAGCAGCCACCGGTTCATGAGGATGTCGAAGGAGTCGTCGGGCGTGTGCACCTGCACCGTTTCCAGGATCTCGTCCCACCTCGCCTCCACCGCCGCCCGCGAGGCGTCGGCGGCCTCCACGCTGGCGTATCTCTGGACGAGGCGCCGCGCGTCCTCGCGGTCGCTGCCCTCCCCGAGGAGGAACACGGTGCGGCTGTTCTCGCCCGGTTTCAGCGTGAGGCGCACCTGCAGCGCAGCACACGGGTCGAGGCCGGCCCCGAAACGACCCGACAGGCCGACCCGCCGCAGCGCGGCCGGTCGGGACAGTGAGCTGTTGCGGCCCAGGAACTCGAGCCGGTCTCCGGCCGCGCTGCTGAGGGAGCGGCTGGCCGCGGCGAAGGCCACCCGGCCGACGAACTCCTGGTTGTACGCGTTGCGGGCGAGAACGGCGTTCCTCTCGGCATCCAGCTCGGTGACGACGTGCAGGTGGTCGCCGGACCGCGGCGGACAGAGGACCCATTCCTGGTACGCGGTCAGCGTGAGCCGGCGGAAGCGGCGGCTGCGGTTGGTGATGCTGAGGAGCGCGAACTTCACCGGCTCGTCCCGGTCGACGAAAACCGTCAGGTCGTGCTCGACGCCGCGGGCCGCATGAGCGAAGCGGGTCACGCCGGCGGCGTGGCGCACGACCCACCGGCCGTCGTCGCGGTTCCGGGGCCGGGGACCGGGGGCCGCGGTCCAGACCTCGCCGGTCTCGTCGTCGCGAATGAAGATGGCCTCGCCGGTGGGATCGGTCACGGGGTCGTTCAGGAACGGCGTGAGACGGTTCTCCCGGCTGTTCTCCGACCACGTGAAGGCGGAGCCGGACGCGGTCACGACGGTCCCGAAGCGGGGGTTGGCCATCACGTTCGACCACGGCAGCGGCGTCTCCTGGTCGCCCTCGAGGACGATCACGTATTCCTTGCCGTCGGGGGAGAAGCCGCCCTGCCCGTTGGCCATCACCGTGGCCGGAGCTTCCACCTCGGCCGTCGGATCGGGCGGACCTTGCGCCGGCGACGCGACCTCCAGCTCTTCCGGCCATTCCGGCTCCGGGTAGGGCCGATCGAGCTGGTTCTTGAGCTCGCCCCGATCGCCGCTCAGCACGGCGCGGGCGACCGTAGCGAGCAGGATCCGATCGGCTTCCGGCATGCCGTCCGAGCGCAGCAGGAAAGTCCCCCCGGGCTTGCCCTTCCACGCTCCCCACGACCCGCTCTCGAGCAGCGCGGTGAGCGCTTCGTGCATCTCGTCGAGGTAGCCGATCGGATGCTCGTTCAGGATGACCACTTCCGCGCTCAGCCCTTTCAGCCGCCAGTACTCCTGCGCCTGCAGCACCTGACGCACGAGCGGCAGGTCGTTCTCCTCGACGACCTTCACGAGGAGGATCGGGAGGTCGCCGGAGATGCCGTAGGGCCAGAGGGCCGGCTGCCCGAGCATGTTGCGCGCGCGCGTCTCGGGATCGGCCCGGAGCGAGGCGTCGGCGTGGAGCACCCGGGAGGCGAGCCGCTCGAACAGGTGTGCCTCGTCGCTGGTGATGCCGAGGTGCCGCAGCTCGACCTGCGCGTGCGTGTAGGCGAGGGCGAAGGTGCGAGCGGCGGAGCCGGGGTCGTGGTACTTCTGGGCCAGCACCAGCGCCGCCTCGCGGTCGGACGCGACCCCGGTCGCGAACGACATGCGTACGAAGCCGCCGGGGGGCAGGCGTACGCGCTGGCGCAAGCTGACGACCGGATCCAGCACCGCGCCGACGGTGCCGGACAGCGCGCGGCCGTCGAGGGCGATCGGGTCCTCCGTCGAGCGTCCGCGGCCGAGGAACCGGGCGCGGTCGCTCTCCCACTCCACGGGCCCCTGCATGCGCCCTTCCATGCTCAGCACGTGCACGGCAAAAAGGTTCGGTTCCTCCGCCGCCCGCGGCCGGCGGCGGCAGAGGAGAGCCGCGCTGTGGGGGACGTACTCGGTCTCCAGGAACAGCTTGCCGAAGGCGGGGTGGGCGAGATCGTCGGCCGCGAGGCCGAGGACCGGCTCGGCGTAGCTCGTGACCTCGATCTCCCGGGGCCGGTCGCTGCGGTTGGTGAGGGCGAGTCGCCGCACCTCCACGTCGTCCTCCGGTGAGACGGCGATCTCGAGCTGCGTCTCGATCTCGTCGTCCCGGCGCCGGAAGACGGCGCGCTCGGGCATGAAGGTGACCAGGTACTCCTCGGCCTCGTGGCACGTCGGCTGGTAGGCCGCGGACCAGACGAGGCCCGTGCGCACGTCGCGGAGATAGACGAACTGGCTGCCGACGTCGCGCGTGCGGTCCTCACGCGCCCGGGTGACCACCCGGCCCCGGCACGAGCTGTGGCCGCCGCCGGCGTTGGTGACGATGGCGGTATAGGCGCCGTTGGAAAGGAAGTGGGCGTGGGGGTACAGCGTGTGGGGCGAGCGGAAGCGGCGGGCCGAGAGCGACGAGGACGGCGCGGACACCCGGGTCGCTTCCGCCGGGCGGGGCTCGATGATGGGCGCCTGCCGCGGCACGCGCTCCTGCAGCAGCAGCTCGGTGGCCTGGACCCGGGCGTCGAGGTGGAACCGGCCCACCATCGGGTCCTGCATGACCGTGTTGGCGAAGGACACGAGGCTCATGCCCTGGTGGTGGGCCAGGAAGGCCTTCACCACCACGCCTCGGGTTCCGAGCGGCCGTGGCTCGCTGTCGGCCTCGTACGTCTTGCGCGGCGTGTAGTCGATCGACTCGTAGTAGCCGTAGCGGCCGTCGAGGCCCTCGCGCGCCAGCCGCCGGAGGTTCGCCACGGCCTCGCGCGGGGCGACCATCGCCGCGAGCGCGGTGGCATAGGGGGCCACCACCAGGTCGTCGGCGAGCCCCCGCCTGAGCCCGAGGCCGGGCACGCCGAACGCGCGGTACTGGTAGTTGCCGTGGCGGTCGGTGAGGTTGAATGCCGACTCCGAGATGCCCCAGGGCACGCCCTGCTCCCGCGCGTATTCCCGCTGCCGGCGCACGGCCATCCGGCACGTCTGGTCGAGAAGCGTCGCCGGGTAGCTCTTCATCACGAGCAGCGGCATCAGGTACTCGAACATCGTGGCGCTCCAGGACAGGAGCGTCGGGCGGCCGTCGACACTCGTGACCGGGCGCCCCAGCCGGAACCAGTGTGACTGCGGCACGTCGCCCTTCGCGATGGCGATGAAGCTGGCCAGGCGCGCTTCCGAGGCGAGCAGGTCGTAGAAGGATGGATCGAGGCGTCCGGGTCCTTCGGCGTCGGCCAGCCGATAGCCGATCGCGAAGATCTTCCGCTGGGTGTCGAACAGGAAGGAGAAGTCCATCTCGTTCACGAGGACCTCGCACCGCTGGGCGAGGTCCTCCAGCCGCGCGGCCAGGGCCGCATCCGGCGCGGTCGTCGGCGGCGGCTCGGGCACGCCGGCGAGGAGGACCTTCACCCAGTGCGCGGCATCGCCCTCCGGCCCCGGGTCGGCGGGATCGAGCGAGAGGGCCTGGACGCGCGCACCGAGGTCCGCCACGCCGTTGACGGCCGCGGCGAACTGATCTTCGAGATCCGGGGCCTCGAGCCGCTGCCGTACCGCGCGTGCCTCCGCCGTGCCTCCGCCGTCGGTCGTGCCGAGCTTCGCGCGCGGCAGCGCCTGGAGCGCCTCGGCGAGCAGCCCGGCCGCGTCGGCCAGGCCGGCGGCGATCGCCGTCAAAGTCTGCGGCTCGCGAGCGACGCGGCGAAGCCCGCCCGCCAGGCTCAGGAGAGATCCCGCCAGGTTGCCGCTATCGACCGTGGACACGTACCGCGGCAGCAGGGCGGCCAGGCTGGTCGTGTCGTACCAGTTGAGGACGTGGCCCTCGAAGCGCTCCAGCCCCTCCAGCGTCGAGAACGTACGCTCCAGCCGCTCGACCATGTCGGAGGTGCGGACGAACCCGAAGTCGTGCGCGGCCAGCGTCGACAGCAAGCCGAGCCCGATGTTGGTCGGAGAGGTGCGCCGCGCCAGCATGGGTCCCGGGTACTCCTGGAAATTGTCCGGCGGCAGGTGGTGGCTCTCGGCGTTCACGAACGTTTCGAAGTAACGCCACGTCTTGCGCGCCGTCCTCCGCAGGAGCGCCACGTCGGCGGGAGCGAGCTGAACGCGCCGCGACGGCACCGGCCGGCTCAGCCAGTAAGCGGCCAGCGGCGCGATCAGCCACAGCGCGATCACGGCCACCGCCATCGGCGCGGCCGACGGCCGCCGCGCCAACAGGAGGGCGAGGGCGGTCAGCGCGATGGCGGGGCTGGCGGCCATCTGGGCCACGAACAGGCGCGCGCCCTCCCGCCCGACGAGGCCCCTCGCCCGCGCCGTGGTCGCCGCTGCCGTTTCCCACTCGAGGAGCTTCCGCTGGGTCACGGCCACGCGGACCACCGTGAGGACGATGGCGTGGACCATCTCGTAGGCCTGGTAGGCGAGGAACGTCAGCGTGAGCAGCGCGCGCGCCAGCGCCGTCTCCGCTTCTTCGAGGGTCCCCTTGAGGAAGACGCGCCACGTCTGTTGCGGCGGCGGTCCGCCCAACACCTGGAGCAGCAAAGCCAGGAAGGGGAACGCGAGGATGGCCAGGGCGGCGAGGGTCCAGGCCACCGGGTGCCCCGGCAGGACCGTCCACGCCGCGGCCAGCAGGGTGAGCGTCGCGGGCGGCACCAGGCTGCGCCGGAGGTTGTCGAAGATCTTCCAGCGGGCGATGAAGGGAAGGGGGTTTCGCTCCAGGCCTTCCCGGGTGCGCACCCACGGGAACAGCCAGCCCAGGATCTGCCAGTCCCCGCGTACCCAGCGATGCTGGCGGCGGGCATGGGCGAGCACGCTCGACGGATAGTCGTCGACGACCTCGACGTCGGTGACGAGGGCGGTCCGCGCGTGGACGCCTTCGAAGAGGTCGTGCGAGAGCAGCGCGTTCTCGGGCACGCGGCCGTCGAGCGCGGCCATGAAGGTGTCGACGTCGTAGAGGCCCTTGCCGGTGTAGATACCCTCCCCGAAGAGGTCCTGGTAGGAGTCGGAGACCGCGGTCGTGTAAGGGTCGACGCCGGTGTGGCCGGCGTAGACGCGGGCGAAGAGCGAGCCCGCAGCGCTGGCCATCGTGACGCTGACCCGCGGCTGCAGGATGCCGTAGCCCTCGGTGACGCGGCGCCGCCGCGGGTCGAAGTGGGGCCGGTTCAGCGGGTGGGCGATGATGCCGATGAGCTGCCGGGCGGCCTCCCGCGGCAGCCGGGTGTCGCTGTCGAGCGTGATGCAGTAGCGCACCTTCGGAAGGACACCCAGATCGCCGATCTGCAGGTGGAAGCTCGTGTCGGTGGCGCCTCGCAGCAGGCGGTTGAACTCCTCGATCTTGCCGCGCTTGCGCTCCCATCCCATCCACACGCCCTCGCTCGCGTTCCACTGCCGGACGCGGTGGAAGAGGAAGAAGCGGTCCTTGTGCTCGGCGGCGTGGCGGAGGTTGAGCTCCTCGATGCCGGCGCGGGCCTCCTCGAGGAGGCCGGCGTCGTCCGGCATCTCGGGAGCGGGGGCGTCCTCGAAGTCGCTGAGGATGGCGAAGTGGATGTTGGGGTCCACGTTGCCGAGCGCCTGCACCTCGAGGTGCTCGACGAGCTCCCGGACGCCCTCGCGGCTCATCAGCAGCGAGGGGATGACGACCATCGTCCGCGCGCTCTCCGGGATCCCGCGCTGAAGCTCCAGACGGGGCAGGCGGCGGGGAGGGACGAGGGCCGCCAGCGCGCGCTGCACCACGTTGATGGCGAGCTCGCTGGCGGGCACGGCGGCGAGCAGCATCGCCAGCGCGACCATCTTCCAGCCCGGGACGCCCTCGTGCATCGCGTACTCGCCCGCCAGGTAGATGCCGAGAGCGGTGAAAAGGCCGATGAGGCCGAGGTAGGCCGTGGTCGCGTGCGCGAACAGGAACCGCCGCACCCGCTGGCCCAGGCGCGGGTGGAACGCGACGTCGGTCTCGAGGTCGCGCCGCCCCTTGCCGATGAGGTGGTGGCCGACGTGGGTGGCCCGGTCCTGCGGGTTCTGCTCGGTGGCCTGCCGCGCGCTCTCGACGCACTTGAGGGCCACCCGGAGCTGCGCCTCCCCTGTCGGCTCGGCCAGCTCCTCGACGGCGTGCCGGTAACGGTCGCGGCTCGCGAAGTCCATGCTCGGGTACACGCCCGCCGGATCGCGGTGGAGGACGTTCTCGACGAGGCTCACCCGCTCGAAGTACTCCGCCCAGTCGATCGTCGAGCAGAGACGGAGGCTGGTGACCGTGTTGGCGACGGAGACCTGGGCGGTGGCTTCCCGCTGGTGCTCGGCGTGGATCGCGTCTTCGGCGGTGAGTCCTTGCGCGGTCAGCCGCTCTTCCAGCCGCGCGCGCAGCTCGGCCGCCTTCGGTCCGTACTCCCGCATGCGCTGGAGAACCTGGACGACGTAGGCGCTGCGCAGGACCGGCGGCAGCTCCGGGGTACTTCCCTCGGCGGCGGCGTCCAGCTCCGCCATGAGGCGGTCGGCCGCCTCCCGGTCGACGCGGCTCCCGAGAGCGTCCTCCCCGAGCAGGCGAAGGTTCTCGATGAGGGCCAGCTTGAGCATGCTGGCCCAGGCCCACAGCTCGCCGATCGTCAGCGGAGCCACCGACTGGTACGCCACCATGAAGCGCGTGAGGCGGTTGGCGTCGAGCCGGCCATCGCTGTGGCGGATGATCGCCGTCGCCATTGCGTACACGCGGGCCACTCCCGCCATCTCGCGGGACGCCAGCTTGGGCAGCTCGAGATAGAACTGCCGGGGCAGGTTTCGGCGGACGTCGCGGATCTCCGACTCGATCAGGTAGAAGTTGTCGAGGAGCCACTCGGCGGCCGGGGAGATGAACGCCCCCTGGTGCACGTCCTCGGCGAGCCGGCGGTACGCTTGGCGGAGAACGGCCGCGTTGTCGTCGAGGTGCGTCAGGAAGGCACGCGCGCCGCGCCGGGCCTTACGCGCGAGGGTATGGCTGGCCGCGAGGTCCTTGGCCTTCTCCTCGAGCCGCTCGACGTTGAGCAGCTCGCCGCGCATGGGGCCGGCCGCGAGCGGCGCGGGGCGCTTGAGGTGAGCGAGCAGGCTCAACGCCAACGCGCTTCTCCTGAGTCGGGGGTCAGCCGCGCCGTCGGCGGAGAATCAGGAGTCCCCTGCGGATGCCGCGGAACGCGGCGGCGGCGGCCAGCAGCCGGCCCGCCGAGGGCAGGATCACGCGGCGCAGGACCTCGGAAGCACGTTCGATCCTCTCCACGGCCTCCTCCACCAGGGCATCCAGCCGGCGCGCCTGCACGGTGGCGAGGTCGGACACGTCGGCGAAGTTCTCGCTCGCGCGCTCCAGGTCCGCAACGGCGGGCCGCAGATCGCGCCCCAGGCGCTCGGCGAAAGCGTCGAGCCGGCGGAACATGCGCAGTCCCTCCCGGGCGATCACCACGAGGGCGACGGCTTGGAGCAGGGACGCGAGGGCGATGACGCCGAGGAGCACCAGGCTCAGCGAATCCATACCCTCTAATTATGTATGCGATCCCGGCTCCCTTGGCTTCGGAGGGGCTTCGTGGGCCTCTTTTGGTGTGCCGGGCACTATTCCGGGGCCGCGCGACGGCTCGCCCGCGGGTGTGCCGGGCAGCACTCCCGGTGGCTCGACCGGTTTCACACGCCCGTCCCTCTTGCCCTCGCGCCTGGTGTCCTCGCGCCTCATCGCTTGACTTCCCCCGCCGGAGTCAGTCCCAGACGCTTGGCGACGGGGCCCCAGTTGAGGTGCTCGAACAGGCCATTCAGGTAGGCGTCTTTCTTGGTCTGGTAGTCGGCGAAGTAGGCGTGCTCCCAGCAGTCGATGGCGATGAGCACCGTCTGGTTGGGCAGCAGGCCGACGTGGTGCTCGGACTGGACGAGGTTGTGCCGTACGACGCCGAAGTTCCAGTCGTAGGTGACGAGCACCCAGCCGTGGGCCGACTCCGCCATGGCCTTGAGGTCGGCGACCGCGGCATCCCAGGTGCCGAGGGCGCGCTCTGCCGCTTTCTTGAAGGCCGGGGGCACCGCGCCTCCTTTGGCGCCGAGGTTCTCGAAGTAGAGCTCGTGCAGCACGGTGCCGTTGTACGCCACGGGCTCGCGCCGCCGCAGCTCGGAGTACTCGCTATAGGAGTAGTTGGCCTGCTCGCGGTCGGCCTGCTGCAGGCTCGACTCGATCTCGTTCAGCTTCTTGACGTACCCCTGGTAGAGCGTGAAGTGGGCCTGCAGCTGTTTCTCGGACAAGAAGCCTTGGCACTCCGAGATGAGACGCCGGAAATCCTTGGGTTCATGAGCCATGTGTATCCTCTATATATGTAGCGGGATTGGCTTTTTCTCGCGGTTACTCGATGCTCCTTCGCCAAGTTGTTGAACCGCATTGGCGGCTCGCGCAGACGCCGTCTTGACAATATCTACCCCATATACCTATTATTGTCAATGATAAGTCAGCCCGCACGACATGGAATCGAATGAGGCCGTCGGCCAGCGCATCGCCAAGGCCCGGGAGTTCCTGGGCCTGACCCAGGCGGTGGTCGCGGAGAAGCTGGGCCTCGCGCGCACGACGCAGGTCGCGATCGAGCAGGGCCGGCGGCCGGTGTCGGTGGCGGAGTTGTATCGCTACGCCGAGGTCCTGAGCCGGCCCGTGGACTACTTCCTCGGGTTGGGCGTTTGGGGCAAGGCGGACTTCCGGCCCCACTTCCGGCTCATGGCCGACAAGCTCGACGCGGTCGCCGACGGGCCGCCGCGCCGTCCCGGACGTCCCCGCGGCGCGCCCGAGGCCTCGCCGGAGAAGCTCCTGCTGATGAACTTCGAGTCGCTGTGTCGGAACTATCTCGAGCTCGAGGAGATCAACGGGCTGCCGCGCACGGCCATGCCGGAGCTGCCCGTGCCGCGCCTGTACTCGGCGCCAGAGGCCGAGCAGCTGGCGGCCACGGTCCGCGCCCACCTCGACCTCGGCCTCGACGCTCCCATCCGCGACCTGCGCGTGCGGCTCGAAGACACCTTCGCGCTGCGGGTGTACGTCCTCAGCCAGAAAGGCCGGCTATCGGCGGCGGCCTTCCACCATCCGGCCATCGGCGGCTCCGTGCTGCTCTCGGAGCGCTCCGTCCCGCGCATGCGGTTCACGCTCGTCCGCGCCCTCGGCCACCTGCTGGCCAGCCGCGACGAGGTGATGGTGGACGTGCAGGAGATCCACAAGAAGAGCCCGGCGGAGAGCTTCG
>QHVJ01000326.1 GCA_003222275.1 Acidobacteriota bacterium
CGGTGATCCCGCTCTTCTTCGTGATCACCAACTGGTTCCGCCGTGGCTCGCGGCAGAGCTTCCGCGAAGTGCGGAAGTGGATCGCGCGGATCAACGCGTTCCTGCAGGAGAACCTGACCGGTATGTCCGTGGTGCAGCTCTTCCGCCGGGAGCAGCGCAACCGGGAGGCCTTCGCCGCCGTCAACCGCGCCCACGCCGACGCCAACGTGACCCAGATCTTCTACTACGCGGTCTTCTATCCGGCGATCGACATTCTCGCCGCCGTCGCGGTGGCGCTCATCCTTCTCTACGGCGGCGGGCGCGTGCTCGTGGGGACGCTGAGCCTCGGCGCGCTGGTGGCCTTCGTACAGTACTCGGAGCGGTTCTGGCGCCCGATCTCCGACCTGTCCGAGAAGTTCAACATCCTGCAGGCGGCCATGGCCTCCTCGGAGCGCATCTTCACCCTGCTCGACACGCCCTTCGAGCACGTGTCCTTCGCCTACAACCCTCCGCAGTGGGTGCTGCGCGACGTGGACTTCGTGGTCGAGGCGGGCCGGAGCGTGGCCATCGTCGGCGCGACCGGCGCGGGCAAGACCACCATCATCAGCCTGCTCGCGCGCTTCTACGACGTGCAGGAGGGCCGGGTCACGCTGGACGAGGCCGACGTGCGCGGCCTCGATCCCGCGCAGCTCCGGTCGTCCCTCGCCCTCGTGCTGCAGGACGTGCACCTGTTCAGCGGGACGATCGCCTCCAACATCCGCCTCGGCTCACCCATCCCCGACGCGAAGGTGCGCGAGGCGGCCCGCGCCGTCCACGCCCACCGCTTCATCGAGGCGCTGCCCGAGGGGTACGACACCGAGGTGAAGGAGCGCGGGGCGACGCTGTCCGTCGGCCAGAAGCAGCTCCTCTCCTTCGCGCGCGCCCTGGCCCACGATCCGCGGGTGCTGATCCTCGACGAGGCCACCTCGTCGGTCGACACCGAGACGGAGTCGCTCATCCAGGAGGCGCTCAAGGTCCTGCTCCGCGGCCGCACCGCCATCGTCATCGCCCACCGGCTGTCGACGATCCAGAACGTGGACGAGATCCTGGTCATGCACAAGGGCCGCATCCGGGAGCGCGGGACGCACCAGCAGCTGCTCGCGCAGCGCGGGATCTACTGGCGGCTCTACCAGCTCCAGTACAAGGACCAGGAGGTCCTGGCCGGCGGCGAAGCGGAGCTCCCTGCCTAACGTCCCTGCTTACGGCAGCCCCAGGGTGATGCGCAAGGCGTCGTCCACGGCCTCGAGCTCCTCCTGGTTCAAGCGGCCGAGCGTCGACCGCCACTCCTGCCGCATCCGCCGGCGCCACCCCTCCCGGCTGGCCGCGCTGTATGCCTTATCGAGAGTTCGCCGGTCGGGACGGATGCGCGCCCGCACGGCCTTGTTGATGAAGGAACTGATGCCCTTGGGCGGCAGCTCCTTCTTGAGGCGCCGGTAGAGGTCCTCGTCCATCACGATGTTCAGCCGAACCGACATGCCCCCGCTCCCGAAAGCTGTATTGGTATACAGCATCAGTCGCCGGCGCCACCCTCTCCCGGCCTCGGGCGCGCCCCCGCCGTCAGCTCTTCTTGCCGGTCACGAGCAACGCCGCCCCCACGACGACGGCGCCCACGCCGAGCCAGACCGGCAGGTTCACGTACTCCCTCTCCTTCACCTGGAGCTCCAGCGGCCCGATCTTCGCCTCGTGCGTCTCCTTGGTGTAGCTGAATCCCCGATACGCCAGGGCGAGCACGCCGCCGACGATCAGGAGCACGGCCAGGATCTGCCTCGACTTCATCGCACACTCCTTTCTCCCCGAGACGCGGCGGCGCGCGTCTCCAGGAGCGCCAGGTCCTCGGAGCCGAGCCGCCGCCACCGTCCCCGGGCCAGATCGCCCAGCTCCAGGTCGCCGATCCTCACCCGCACCAGCTCGCGCACCTCGTGGCCGACGGCCGCGCACATGCGCCGCACCTGGCGGTTCTTGCCCTCGGTGAGGACGATCTCCAGCCAGGTGCCGTCCCGGCCCGAGCCGAGCGAGCGCAGCCGCGCGGGCCGGGTGCGCGTCCCGTCGCCGAGCGCGACGCCGGACCGCAGCGCGTCCAGGGCCGCCGCGTCCGGGATGCCGTCCACCCGCACATGGTACGTCTTCGGCACGTGGTGCTCCGGGTCGGTCAGCCTCTGGCCGAGCCAGTGGTCGTTGGTCACGATCAGCAACCCGGCGCTGTCGCGGTCGAGCCGGCCCACCGGGAACACCCACCGGCCGACGTCCCCGAGCAGGTCGTAGACCGTCGGCCGCCCGCCGGGCTCGACCCGGGTCGTGACGTAGCCCGGCGGCTTGTGCAGCGCGAGCACGACGCGCTCGGTGTCGTCGCCCACCCGTCGCCCGTCGACCTTCACCTGCTGGCGGCGCGGGTCGATGCGGCGGGCCGGCCACCGCACCACCTCGCCGTCGACGCTCACGCGCCCCGCCTCGATCCACCGCTCCGCTTCCGCGCGCGAGCACACGCCGAATTTCGACAGGGCCCGAGCGAGGGAGAGAGGACCCCTTATTGAGCTGGCGGGAGTGTGGTCCGAGTGCAGCGAGGACCCGCTGGCGCGGCTCCGCGTAGCGGAGGCGCGCAGCAATCCCGCTCCGCTCGCGGCCATTACGTTCTGTCTCTTGTTCACCACTTACGTGGGGCGGTCGGCGAGGGCGAAGGTCATCTGTCCCTCGAGCACGACATGGCCGTCCACCCGGGCGATGCCGCGCAGCGTCCCCATCTTCGCGCGCAGGCGCACGACGGTGGCTTCCAGCATCACGCAGTCGCCGGCCACGACCGGGCGCCGGTAGCGCACGCGGTCGATGCCCATGAAGTAGATGAGGCGGGACCGATTCTCGGGCTTGCTCAGGATCAGCATCGCCCCGGTCTGCGCCATGGCCTCGGTGAGGATGGAGGCGGGCAGGGTCGGCCGGCCGCCGGGGCCGGCGATGAAGTAGCGCTCGTCGGAGGCGACGTTCTTCAGCGCCACGCACCGGCGGTCCGGCTCCAGCTCCAGCACGCGGTCCAGGAGGAGGAAGGGATAGCGGTGGGGCAGCACCGCCTTGATGTCCTCGATCTCCATGGGGAGCGTGAGTGTGCTCACCGCGGGTTCCGCCGCCATGTCCAGGAGTTTATACGTGTTACCATTTTCAGTCTTGCGCAGCCCCGAGTCGGTCGAGAAGTCTCCGCTGCTGCCGGGGGCCCTGCTCGCCGAGCTGCTTCCCATCGTCGGAGAGATCGGGTCGGTCCTCGATCCCGACGCGCTCCTGCCCACGATCGCCCGCCAGCTCCGGCGGGTCGTCGACTACAAGCTCCTGGACATCTTCCTCCCCGACAAGGACGGCAGCCTCGTTCCGGCCTTCGTCGACGGCTATCCGCCCGAGACTGCCGCCAGGCTGCGCATCCGGTCCGGCGAGGGCATCGTGGGCGCCGCCGCCCAGGGCCGGGAGCCCGTCTTCGTCCCCGACGTGAGCAAGGACCGCCGCTACCTGCCCCTGGTCCCGGGGGTGGTGGCGGAGATGGCCATCCCGCTCCTCAACCGCGACCACCTCGTCGGCGTGCTGAACATCGAGGGGCCCGATCCGCGCGCCTTCACCCCCGATGCCCGCACGGCGCTTCAGGTCCTCGCCCGCCACCTCGCCATCGCCATCGAGAACGCCACCTTCTACCGCGAGACCCGCTGGTACGCGGGGCTGCTCGCCACCCTCTACGAGATCGGCAAGGAGACGGCCTCCATCCTCGACCTCGACGAGCTGCTCCAGCGGGTGGCGGAAGTGGTCAAGCGCGTGATCGACTACGAGATGTTCGGGATCCTGCTCCTCGACGAAGAGACGAACGAGCTCGTGGTGCGCCAGTCGGTGGCCTACGCCGTCGCGCCCGAGAAGCCGCGCATCAAGGTGGGGCAGGGGCTGACCGGGGCCGCCGTGGCCAGCCGGCAGCCGATCATGGTCGGCGACGTGCGCCAGGACCCCCGGTATCTCAACCTCATCCCCCAGACCCGCTCCGAGCTGGTGGTGCCGCTCATCCACAAGGAGAAGGTGCTGGGCGTGTTCGACCTCGAATCGCCGGTGCTGAACCGCTTCACCGAGGAGCATGTCAAGGTCCTGACGCTCCTGGCCAGCCAGGTGGCGGTGGCCATCGAGAACGCGCGCCTCTACGAGGCCCTCCGCGAGAAGGAGGAGAGGCTCGAGAAGGACCTCGACGTGGCCCGCCGGATCCAGGGGGGCCTGTTTCCCGAGAAATGCCCCGCGGGGCCCGGCTGGGAGGCTTCCGCCCACTTCGTACCCGCCCAGGTGCTGGGCGGTGACCTCTACGACTTCTACGACCTCGGCGACCGCGTGCTTGGCCTCGCGGTCGGCGACGTGGCGGGCAAGGGCGTATCGGCTGCGCTGTACGGCGCCTTCGCCTCCGGCAACGTGCGGGCCCGCGCCTTCGAGCGCCACGCCCCCGCCGAGCTCCTCCGGCACGTCAACAACACCCTCCGCCGGCGCGGGATGGACGGGCTCTTCTGCACGCTCACCTTCGCCCGCTTCGACTTCGCCGCCCACCGCGTGACCCTCGCCAACTCGGGCCTGCCCTACCCCGTCCACTATCGCGCCTCCACGTCGCGGTGCGAGCCCATCGAGCTGCCGGGGGTACCCCTCGGCGCCTTCGACGGCTCGACCTACGAGGAGAAGACGCTGGAGGTGGCGGCGGGCGACGTCCTCGTCTTCTATACCGACGGGGTGACCGAGGCCTGGAACGGGACCGAGCAGTACGGCCGCGACCGCCTGGTCCGCGAGGTGGAGGCGCACGCCGGCCTGTCCGCGGGGAAGATCGGCGCGCGGATCCTCTCCGAAGTCGGCCAGTTCGAGGGGACGGGCTCGCCCGCCGACGACGTCACCCTCGTGGTGGTCAAGCTGCGGTGACCGAAGAGCGGCGCCAGCGCAAGAACCCCCGCTTCACGGTGGACGTGCCCGTCCGTTTGACTTCCGGAGGCGCCTCTTTCCCGGGGCACCTCAAGGACATCTGCCGTGACGCGGTCCTCGTGGAGAGCCATCAGGCATTGGCCCTCGAATCGGAGGTCGCCGTGGCCATGGCCCTGCCGGGAACGGGCGGGCCGCTGGAGGTGGGGGGAAGGGTGATCCGGGTGGCGCCAGGCGACGGCGACGCCCAGCGTTTCGCCATCCTCTTCACGAGCGTCACGCCGGCCGCGGAGACCCGCATCGACTTTTTCATCGCCCAGCACGAGTGACGCGGAGACTGTGCCCGTAAGGCACGGAAAAGGCCGGACCTCCGCTCCGTGAGGCGCGTCACAAATGCGCGGTCTTTCTCTGACCCTATACTGAAGATATGACGGAGGGGAGACGGTACCGCCGCGGATGGGCGGGTGCGGTCCTGATCGGGGCCGCCCTGGTCGCGGGGGAGGCTCCGGCTCGGGGCGGCGATCAGATCGCCCGTTTCGCGAGCCGCACCGACCTGGTGGTGCTGTCCGCGATCGCGATGGACCGGCACGGGCGGCCGGTGACCGACCTGCGGCGCAACGAGTTCTACGTACGGGAGGATGGACGGCCGCAAGCCATCCAGCATTTCTCGGAAGGGCGGGAGTCGCCGGCGCGCGTCCTGCTGCTGGTGGACGCGAGCGGCAGCATGGTCACGACGCCGAAGTCGTCGAGCCCGATCATGGCCGCGCGCCAGCTCCTCTATGCCCTGGACCCGGCCGACGAGATCGCCCTCGCCGGCTTCGACTATCACTATTTCGGCGTGGTGGCCTTCACGACCGACCACGCGAAGATCCTGCGGGGCTTCTCCGAGGTGGCGCCCTTCGGCACCACGGCGCTCCACGACGCCCTCGGCCACGCCGCCTCCGACCTCGCCACGCACGGCGAGGGCCGCCGGGCGGTGGTGGTCATGACCGACGGCGTCGACACCGCCAGTCAGGAGACGGCCGAGGCCGTCATCGCGCGCTCTCGGGCGCTCGACGTACCCATCTACGCGATCTCGGTCGTCTCCCCGATCGACGACCCCGACTCCGGGCAGTTCACGGGCAAAGCGCGGCCGGCGGCGGCCACCCTCGGCAGCCGCGTGCTGGCCCGCTACGCGGAGATGTCCGGCGGCGCCGCCTTCGTGGTCAGCGATTTCGCGGGGCTCAAGCAGGCTACGGACACGATCGTGGGCGAGCTCAAGCACCAATACCGTCTGGGATATGATCCGCCGCCCGGGCCGAACGGGTTCCGGCGGGTCGAGGTCACCACCACGCGCAAGGGCGTTTCGGTCAAGACGCGCAGCGGCTACGTGCCGCAGTCCTAACCAATACCCGGGGCGTACCGCACTCAACCGACGACGATGAAAATGGAGGTCCGATGAGGCCGATCATCCCGGTATTACTGATCGTGAGCGTGGCGGGCTACGGCTGCGCCACGAAGAAATACGTGGGTAGGGAAGTGGGCGAGATCAACACCAAGGTCGACAACCTGTCCGGCGAGGTGGAGAAGACCCAGGAGCGCGTGAAGCGCAACGAGGTCCGGATCGACGAGGTGAACAAGGAGACGCAGTCGGCCAAGGCCGGCGCGGCCGAGGCCAAGGGCACGGCCGACCGGGCCATGACCCGCGCCACCGAGGCGGAGCGGGCGGCCAAGGGCAAGCTCATCTACACCGTGACCCTCTCCAACGACAAGGTGACGTTCCCGGTCAACCGGTTCGCGGTCAGCGACGGGGCCAAGCAGATCGTCGACGAGGCGATCGCCCAGCTCAAGGCCGAGAACCGCGGCGTGTACTTCGAGATCGAGGGCCATACCGACTCGACCGGGCCCGACACCTACAACATGAAGCTGGGCGAGGAGCGGGCCGAGGCCGTGCGGAACTACCTGCACGACCAGCACGGCATCGCCCTCAACCGCATGCAGGTCATCTCGTATGGCGAGAGCAAGCCGGTGGAGGACAACAAGACGAAGGACCACCGGGCCCAGAATCGCCGCGTGGTGATCAAGGTCCTCGAGTAGCACCGGAATAAACGGTCCCCGGCCAGGGTATCAATCTCGCGGCAATTGCTCGCGCCCGCAACGGTGGGGGCTTGGGGGGACTACAGGGTCCCCCCAGCTCGGTAGCGAGCGAGGGATTCATTCCCGAGCGAGCGTCAAGATGGCCCCCGACGAGGCGGAAGGCGAGAGCGGCCTGCTCGACCAGGCCCGCCGGGGGAGTCTTTTTGCCTTCGAGGAGATCGTCCGGCGCTACCAGCGGCGGGTGTACGCCACCGCCTACCGCATCGTGCGGCGGCACGAGGTGGCCGACGACGTGGCCCAGGAGGCCTTCATCCGCGCCCACCGCAGCCTGGACCGCTTCGACACGCGGCGCCCGTTCGGGCCCTGGATCTGCCGCATCGCGGCGAACCTGGCCGTGAACCACGTGCGCTCGCCGCAGGCCCGGGAGGACGCCCTGCCCGACGGCCATGCCGAGACACCCTCTGCGGCGTCGGGCCCCTTGCAACGCGTCCTCGACACGGAAGCGCGGGCCATGCTCGACCGGGCCCTCGGCGAGCTGCCGGCCGAGCAGCGGGCGGTCTTCTGCCTGCGCGTCTTCGAGGAGCTCTCGTACCGGGAGATCGCCGACGCTCTCGGCATCGAGATGGGCACGGTGATGAGCCGCCTGTCCCGCGCGCGGGAGAAGCTGCGGGAGGCGCTCGGCCCCTACCTGGCC
>QHVJ01000327.1 GCA_003222275.1 Acidobacteriota bacterium
TCATGCTCTGGACCAGCCGGCGCGGCGGGTCGACCTCGAGGTTTTCACCCTCCCCCAGGAGCCCGGGGGCGTTCGGATGCCCCATCTCGAAGCGCGAGCCGCGCTTCCAGTCCGAGCTGACCCGGACGCCGAAGTTGTACTTGCTCCTCATCTCGCCGTCGGTGATCGCCTTCCAAAGGCGCTCCGGGGTGGTCTTGATGTAGATCTCGAAAACCTTTTCCATGCGTTCCTCCAGTTTGTGTTTGAGCCCGCTGAGCGCTGCGGCCCAGGGCTCGGCGTACTTGCTCACCCACCGATCGTGGACAAGCCGGATGGGAACGGGGTTCAGGAAATGCAGCTTCTCGCGTCCTCGCCGCCTGGTCACCACCAGGCCGGCCTCTTCGAGTTGCTTCAGGTGCTTCATCACGCCGAAGCGCGTCATGGGCAAGCGACCCCCCAGTGCGCCCAGAGTCTGCCCATCCTCGCGGAAGAGCTTGTCGAGGAGGCTCCGGCGGGTCGGATCCGCCAGGGCTTTGAACACCGCGTCCATACCCGAACTATATGTGACCAAATAGTCACATGTCAAGCAGGCAACGAGCACGATGTTCGGGATGCGTGATCACGTCTCCCTCACCACCTCGCGCGCCGACTTGTCACGGCGGACGCCCAGCAGCCGAGGATGGCGAAGCTTGCCGTGCACCGTCCATTCGAGGAAGGCCACCTGCACGACGATCTCGGGGCGGACCCAGTGCCACCGCACGCGAGGCAGGCCAACCGCTCTGGTGAATGGTGGTTTCGCCACCTCGAGCGCGTCCAGCCGAGCCCGCAAGTCCAGCAGCAGCTTCGTGTCGAAGCCCGTGCCGACCTTCCCGGCGAAGACGAAGTCGTCATGCTCGAAGTAGCCGACGAGCAATGCGCCCAGGCCGACGCGCCGGCCTTGGGGATCGGTGAAGCCGCCGACCACCAGCTCCTGCATCGCCTCGCATTTCATCTTCAGCCAGTGCGGCGAGCGGCGGTGCTCGTAGACCGAGTCTCGCCGCTTCGCCACGACACCCTCCCAGCCCTCCGTGGAGGCGCGCTCCCACGGCTGGCGACCGTCCACCGACGCCACGCGCCGCAGGGGTTCCCGCAGTGGGAGGTCGCGCAACAGCGCACGACGCTCCTCGAGGGGCAGCGGCCTGATGTCGCGGCCATCGAGCCACAGGATGTCGAATACGTGGTACGCGACCTTGCCCCGCCTGCCCCAGACGCCGGTGACTTCGCCGTCGAGGATCACGTCGCGCACTGGCAGATCCGCGATTGCCCGCGCGACGGAAGGGTAGTCCTGCGGCAACCGGTTGCGCGAGAAAAGGCGGACGTTCAGCGCATTCTTGAAGGCGAGCAGGCGAATGCCGTCGAACTTGCGCTCGAAGATCCACTCCTTCCCCGCAAACCGCTCATGCGTAAGCGTCGCCGCCATCGGCTCGAGCCATTCAGGGAAGGCGGTCGGCATTCAAGGTCCAGGTCTATATAATGCTGCGCTCATGAGCACACTGACAGCCGATCAGGCCACCCTCATCCTCACTGCCTCCGGATTGCCGTCGCTGAACGCGGAACATCCGGTGACCAAGCGCGTCATCGCCGCCATTCCCGCGGAGAAGGCGGACTACCGCCCGGACAACATTCTGAGGAGTGCCATCGACCTGGCGTGGCACATCGTCGCCTCTGAAACCCGGTTTCTCGAAGCGGTTGCGTCGGGTGCGTTCGATTTCAGTGGCGCCGCGCGTCCCGAGTCGATTCGTACGCCGGCCGACGTCGTTGATTGGTACTCCGGACGATTCGCGAAGAACGTCGACCGCTTGAGACAGATGGCCGGTGATCAGTTGATCAAGATCATCGATTTCCGTGGGCTCTTGCAATTCCCCGCCGTGGTGTACGTCCAGATCGGGTTGAGTCATTCCATCCATCACCGCGGACAGCTCTCGATGTATCTCCGCCCGATGGGCGCGAAGGTACCGTCGATCTACGGGGAGAGCTACGACGCGCGCGAAGCGCGGGAAAAAGCACAGGCCGCTCCCCGCGGCCTCTAGGCTCAGCGGTAGGCCGCGGCCTGGATGCCGTAGAGCTCCGCGTAGGGGCCGCCCTTCCCCATCAGGTCCTCGTGGGTGCCGACCTGGGCCACGCGGGAGCCGTCGAGCACCACGATGAGGTCGGCCATACGCACGGTGCTGAAGCGGTGCGACACGAGGATGGTGATGCGGTTGCCACCGCCGCGCGCCGTTGCCGCGTATCGCTCGAACAGCGCGTGCTCGGTCTCGGCGTCGAGGGCGGCCGTCGGCTCGTCGAGCACCAGCAGCAGCGGCTCGGTGCGCATGAAGCCGCGGGCCAGCGCCAGCTTCTGCCACTGGCCGAAAGACACCTCGACGCCCCCCGGCCACGTCGGCCCGAGCTGGGTCTCGAGCCCCGCGGGCAGCCGGGCCACGACATCCTCCGCGCCGGCCCGGTCGACGGCGGCGGCGACCGCCGCCTCGTCATCCAAGCGCGTCACGTCGCCGACCCCCACCGAATGGCGAGCGCGGAACTCGAAGCGGAAGAAGTCCTGGAATGCGCCCGCCAGGTGGGAGCGCCAGTCGTCCGCCGACATGCGCGCCAGCGGGACGCCGTCGATCAGGATACGCCCGGCCGTCGGCTCGTAGAGCTTGCAGAGCAGCTTGACGAGTGTCGTCTTGCCCGCGCCGTTCTCGCCGACGATGGCGACGACCGCGCCCGCGGGCAGCGCGAGATCGATGCCGTCGAGCACCATGCGGTCGGTGCCGGGATACGCAAACGACACGCCCTCGAGTCGGATGCCCTCGGCCAGCCGTGAGGGGGCGGGCCGATCCGCCTCCGCCACCAGCGACGCTGCGTAGTCTTCGAGCCAGGCCAGGCGCTGCGAACCGTCGAGCCAGATGCCGCGCAGGAAACCGATCTCGCCGACGGTGGCGCCGATGTAGGCCGAGAGCCGAGCGCCGGCGGCGAGCACGAGCAGCACGTCGCCCGGCGACGCGTGAAGGCCCGACGATACGAAGACGATCGCCCCGACGTAGGCGCCGCCGAAGATCGCCCAGGCGAGGGTATGCCACCCGGCGCTCGCCCAGCGCGTGGCCGCCACCGGCCCGTACCAGCGTTCCCAGGCCCTCCTCCGCTCCTCGACCAACCGTTCGCCGATGCCCGTGACGCGCACCTCCTTGCCGGGCGGCGCCGTGGTCGCGGTCATGAAAAGGTGCTGGGCCAGCCGGTTGGCCTGGGCCCCCTTCTCTTCCGCGGTGCGCTCGACCCCGGGCCGCCAGGTCGAGGTCAGCACGGTGGGCAGGGCGAAGACGGCGAGCGCGACGAGGGCGGGATGGATCGACATCAAGAGCCCGACGGTCACGCCCAGGCGCAGGATCCACCCGCAGGTCGAGAACACCGACATGTACATGTGGTCGAGGACGAATATCTGGTGACGGAGCACCGAGAGCCGGTCGAGGTAGTCGGGCCGCTCCTGGTGGGCGATGGTCGCCACCGACGCCTGCAACCTCGCGACGTGGGACTCGAGGGCGACCGTGACCTTGTCGCGGAAGCGCCGCTGCACGCGGGTGCTGACCGTGCGCAGGAACCAGGTCGCGGTGGCGGACAAGCCGAGGCCGACGGCCGCGAGGACGACCAGGCGGCGATCTCCCCTGAGCAGGCCCTCGCCCAGCAGCATGAGCCAGAGCGCGAGCAGCGCGTCGGGCAGCGCGGCCAGGAGCGACAGCGCGAACGCGGCCACCAGCATCCCCGGCTCGTGGCGGTAGCCGAGCTTCAGCAGCCTCCACATCGAGGCGAGGGCTGGCGGCAGCCCGTCACGCGAGGACGTCATAGGCCTTCCCTTCCTCGTCCTCGGTGGCGCCGAAGCGCTTGGCCTGGAGCTCGAACATCGTGCGATAGCGGCCGCGCTCGGCTATCAGCTCGTCATGGGTGCCGAGCTCGATCACGCGTCCGTGCTCGAGCACGCAGATGCGGTCGGCGTGGCGCACGGTCGAGAAGCGGTGGGAGATCAGGATGGTGGTGGCCTGACGGGTGGCGGCCAGGATCCGGTCGAAGATCTCCGCCTCGCCCCGGACGTCGAGCTGGGCGGTGGGCTCGTCGAGCAGGACGAGACCGGCGCCCCGCCGCACCGCGCACAGCGCCCGCGCGAGCGCGATGCGCTGCCACTGTCCGCCCGACAGCTCGGTACCCCCCTCGTAGCCGCGAGCGAGCGGCGTGTCGAGAGCGGCGAGTCCGGCCGCGCCGGCCTCGGCGAGCGCGGCGAGCACCGCATCGTCGGGGGCCCCCGACGGGGCGACGTTGTCGCGCAGCGGCAGCTCGAAGCGGATGAAGTCCTGGAAGACGGCGGCGACCCGGGACCGCCAGGCGCCCACGTCGAGGTCGCGCACATCGACGCCGTCCACCTCGATGGCGCCGCGCTGCGGGTCGTAGAGACGGCACAGCAGCTTGGCGAGCGTCGTCTTCCCCGCGCCGTTCTGGCCGACGATGGCCAGCGACGACCCCGCGGGAATCGTGAGCTCGAAGCCGTCGAGCACGGGCCGGTCGCTCTGCGGATAGGCGAAGGTGACGTTGCGGAAGCGGATCTCGCGGGCGGGCAGGCCGCGGGCTGAGCGAACCGTCTGGCTCGGCGCGGCGAGCGCGCCCGCGGGAGCCATGGCGGGCTCGAGCCGGAGCACCGCGGCGACGGGGGCGGCGGCCCCGTCGAGCGCCCAGTTGAGGCCGCCGAAAGCGATCATGCTCGTACCCACCGCCAGCTGCGCATAAGCGACGAGGTGGCCCAGGTCGAGGCGGCCGCCGGCGGCGGCGTCGGCCAGCGACCAGAACACGGCGACGTTCGCAGCCGCGAGGAGGAGCAGGCTCCACACGAGCGGCTTCTCGCGCAGGCGCGTCGCCCGGTAGATGCGATCGAAGAGCAGCTTGCGCCGACTGGTGAAGCGTTCGACCGTCCAGTCGGCGAGGCCGAAGAGCCGCAGCTCCTTGGCCGCGGGCGGGTCGACGGCGAGGCGGTAGGCGTAGTCCGCGTGGCGCTGCGCCTCGCGCACCTCGTCGGTGTTGCGGTCGTGCCACACGGCGCTCTCGCGCAGCAGCCAGTGCGTGGCGAGCCACGCCCCGGCGAGCACGAGCGGCGCCCACCACGCATAGGCGAAGAGCACGAGCGCCGAGGCCAGGCCCCCTATCATCTCGACCAGGCTCCCGGCGATGAAGTCCATGTTGATGTGCATCGGCGGGCCGGTCATGCCGAGGTCGAACTCGCGGGCCACGGTGAGGTCGCTGGTGAGCTTGGGGTCTTCGAGGTGACCGACGCCGGGCGGGCGGACGCATGCCTCGGTCAGCCGGTCGTAGAGCCAGGCCGCGACGCGGCTGCCCAGGTTGGCGCTGATCGCCTGGTGGATCGGCGTGAGCACCTGCAAGAGGACGAAGACCACGCCGACAACGGCGAGCGGAGCGCCCAGGCTCTCGCCACGCTGCACGGCCCCGACGAGCGCGCCCATGGCGACGGCGAACGCCGCCGGCAACAAGCCACGCAGGACGAGGAGGGCCCACCAGGCGACACCCAGTCCGCGGTCCGCCCGGGGCAAGACTCCAAAGAACTTCCACTCCGGTCGCTGGCGTAGCCGACGCAGCATGCGTCAAGGAGTCTATGTCGGGAGGATCGGCTCGAGCGAATCGGTCCGGGGCGGGAATGCGCGAGGAGCCCTGACGGGCGAGGCTGCCGTCAGAGGACGGAACTCACGGAAACGTCGAGGCACGCGGCAATCAGATGGGAGAGAGCGAAGTTCGCCTTGAGCTTGTCCGTCCACCGAACGCTGATGTTCCCGCGTCCGTGCTCAGCGGCGATCGCCTTCAGCCATACGCGGAGCTCCGCGCCGCCGGTGAAGCGTTGCGACTCCAGGAGCCTGGTGTTCTCGCTCGCAACGAACCAGAGCAGGGCTTCTATCCAGGGTTGTGTCCGATCGCCGGGCTCTGAGCACGAAACCACCAGCTCGACCGCCATAACTGATGATAGCGACCATCGGAGCCGCTCGAGGAATAAGCCGGTGTGATCCAGATCACGTTTTGCGCGGGCCGTGCCGGTCTCGCCAACGGCGTATCGCCGTCGCGTGGTTGGGGTAGTGACCGTAGGTATCCAGGCGCAGACGGCGGCGGAAGCGCGTCTCGCGCGCGAGCTGATCTGCGGGCGCGCGATCGATCACCTCGACGAGACGTCGATGGGTGTCGTCGAGCTGGCGCAGTACCTCGGCGAGCGGCAGGCTTTCCTTCCGTTTCGTCATCAGGGCGTTGAAGGCATCGATGCCACCGTACGTGACGGAGTAACGCGGCGGCTTTCCACCGTCGAGGATGGACGGAAGGTGCGTCAGGGCCTCCTCGTCCCACGTGGTCACGTGCGCGATGATGTCGCGGACCGACCAGTCGCCCGTGACGCCAGGCTCCAGGAGCTCTGCCTCGGAAAGACCGGCGTACGACGCCTTGAACGCCACCCACGCCTTGTCGAGCCGTTCGAGGAGCCGCCGTCGATCCACGTTCGTGACCTCTGATTCCCTTGTCGCCGCGATCAATGGTATGACACGGACCAAAAAGATGGTTCGACGTGTCGATCCGGCGCCCCGTCGTTCGTCGGTACAGTAGAGCCTGGATTCACCTCCGGTCGAGAACGGCTGGAAGCGCGGGCTCCAACCCGAAGGAGATACGAAGATGCGATTCATGGTAATCGTGAAGGCCAACAAGGACTCCGAGGCCGGCGTTCTCCCGACCGAGAAGGAGCTTGCCGACATGGGGAAGTTCAACGAAGAGCTGGTGAAGGCCGGGGTGATGCTCGCGGGCGAGGGACTCCAGTCGAGCTCGAAGGGCGCGCGCGTCAAGTTCTCCAAGGGGAAGCGGACCGTGATCGACGGCCCCTTCGCCGAGACGAAGGAGCTCGTCGCCGGGTTCTGGCTGTGGCAGGTGAGGTCGAAAGAAGAGGCGATCCAGTGGCTCAAGCGCGCTCCTTTCGAGGACGCCGAGGTCGAGATTCGCCAGGTCTTCGAGGCGGCGGACTTCGGCGCCGCGCTCACTCCCGAGCTGAGGCAGCAGGAGGAGCGGCACCGCGCGCAGATTGCCAAGAAGAAGTAGACGCCGAGGACGTTGGATCAACTTCTCGAGGAGGCAACCTCAAAGGAGGACCGATGTTCGGCAAGCGGGTTTCGGAGTATCTCGCATTCCAGAAGGTCTGGCTCGCGATCATCGCCGCGGTCGGCCTGGCGCGGCTGGGGCTGTCCCTCGCGGGCCTGCCGGACAGGACCGTCATGTTCCTGTCCATGACCGTCGTGGGATGGGCGGCCATCATCTACTACGGGGTCGCGGTGCACACCAAGGGCTTCGGCAGCTACAAGCAGCTCCTGCCCCTGATGCTCTTCCAGATGGTGCTCGTGCAATCGATCGCGGTGGCCGGCATCCTTCTCGCGATCGCCGGCTTCCCGAACATCTACGCCGCTCCCGAATACAGCGGGCCGCCCTTCGCCCGGAGCGCCAACCAGTGGAGCCATGCCCTCGCCCACTTGACCATCGGCATCGTCGTTCCGGTGCTCTTGGGGTGGGGCGTGGCCTCCGTGGTCCTGCTGATCACGAAGAGGGTGGCGAGACGACCCGCGGTGGCCTAGCCGTCCGAGCCGCGTCTTGCAGTGACGGATTGAAGATGGTGTGATCGGTAGCCGTGACGGCTACCGATACCCATCGCGCGATCGACGCGGTCTGGAGGATCGAGTCGGCCCGCCTCATCGCGGGCCTCGCTCGGATGGTGCGCGACGTCGGTCTGGCCGAGGAGCTCGCGCAGGACGCTCTCGTCGCCGCGCTCGAGAAGTGGCCGGAGTCGGGCGTCCCGGACAACCCGGGCGCCTGGCTCATGGCCACCGCGAAGCATCGTGCGATCGACCGCCTGCGTCGAAGCAAGCGGCTCGAGCGCAAGCACGAGGAGCTCGGCCGCGAGCTCGAGGCCCGGCAGGAGCGGGCGGTGTCGGACTTCGAGGCCGCGATCGATGACGACATCGGCGACGACCTCCTGCGCCTCATGTTCACCGCCTGTCATCCGGTTCTTTCGACCGAGGCCCGCGTCGCGCTCACGCTCCGCTTGCTCGGGGGCCTCTCGACGGAGGAGATCGCGCGTGCGTTCCTCGTGCCGGAGCCGACGATCGCCCAGCGCATCGTCCGGGCCAAGCGGACCCTCGCCGAGGCCCGCGTTCCCTTCGAGGTCCCCCGTGGTGACGAGCTCGCCGCCCGGCTGTCGTCGGTGCTCGGAGTTCTCTACCTGGTATTCAACGAGGGCTACTCGGCCACCGCCGGCGACGACTGGATGCGACCGGCGCTCTGCGAGGAGGCGCTCCGCCTGGGCCGCATCCTCGCCGAGCTCGCTCCGAAGGAGCCGGAGGCGCACGGCCTCGTCGCGCTGATGGAGATCCAGGCCTCGCGCTCGGGCGCGCGCATCGGCCCGTCGGGAGAGCCCATCCTGCTCCTCGATCAAGACCGCGCGCGCTGGGATCACATCCTCATCCATCGTGGTCTCGCCGCACTCGAGCGGGCCGAGAAGCTCGGCGGCGCGCTCGGCCCGTACACGTTGCAGGCCGCGATCGCCGCTTGCCACGCGCGAGCGCGTACCCCCGCGGAGACGGACTGGGCGCGCATCGCGGCGCTCTACGATGCGCTCGCCCAGCTCACGCCATCCCCCGTCGTGGAGCTGAATCGTGCGGTGGCGGTCGCGATGGCCTTCGGTCCCGCCGCGGGCCTCGAGCTCGTGGACGGGCTGAGGTCGGAGCCGTCGCTCAAGGGCTACCACCTCTTGCCGAGCGTGCGCGGCGACCTCCTCAAGAAGCTCGGCCGCTTCGGCGAAGCTCGCGCGGAGTTCGAGCGCGCGGCCGCGCTCACCCGCAACGCCCGCGAGCGTGAGTTGCTCATCGAGCGCGCCCGAGGGTGCGCCGGCGCCTCTGCGCCGCCCGAGGGCTAGACGGCAAGCCGACGGCCTTTGACGCTGCCGGACCCGAGCGTTATAGTTAAGCATATGCTTAACCAACGCGCTCCCCTCGATCGCGTCTTCCGGGCGCTGGCGGACCCGACTCGGCGCGTCATGGTGGACCGGTTGAGCCGCGGGCCGGCCTCGGTCAGCGAGCTCGCCCAGCCGCTCGCCATGTCGCTGCCGGCGGTGATCCAACATCTCCAGGTCCTGGAAGAGAGCGGTCTCGTCCGGTCCGAGAAGGCCGGGCGGGTGCGCACCTGCCACATCGAGCCGGCGGCGCTGCGGAGGGCGGGGCAATGGATCGCCCTGCGGCGGGCGAGCTGGGAGCGGCGCCTCGATCGGCTCGGCGACTACCTCGAGGAAGACGAACCATCCAACCAACGGAGAAGATCATGAGCGAGCGATCCACCCGACATGCCACTTTCGTCATCGAGCGCACCTACGCCGCCTCGCCGGCGCGCGTCTTCAAGGCCTGGGCGGACCCCAAGGCCAAGGCCCGCTGGTTCGCGGACCCCGACGAGCGGGAGGCCAAGTACGAGCTCGACTTCCGGGTGGGCGGTCGAGAGGTCAACCGAGGCGGCCCGCCGGGCGGGCCGGTCTATACCTATGACGCCCGCTACCAGGACATCGTGCCCGACGAGCGCATCGTCTACACCTATGACATGCACCTCGACCAGAAGCGGATATCGGTCTCCCTGGCGACGGTCGAGCTCAATCCGGCGGGCGCCGGCACGCGGCTGGTCTTCACGGAGCAGGCGGTATTCCTCGACGGGCTCGATAACGCGCTCGACCGCGAGCATGGCATAGGCGATCTGCTGGACAAGCTGGACGCGGCGTTACGACGCGAGACGGCGAAGGAGACAAAGCGATGAATGAGCGCCCGCGGGTTGGTCCGGACAAGGTCGGGCCGGAGGACCCGCGTTACGCCGACCTCGTCCGCAGGGGATTCAACAAGCGTTTCGCAGGCAAGCCCGACTACGTGCGCCTCGTTGGCTCCACCGCGCAGGTGGTGGATGCCGTGCAGGACGCGGTACGGGAAAAGCTGCGGGTCGTCGTCCGCAGCGGGGGTCACTGCCTCGAGGGGTTCGTGGCGGACCCGGCGGTGCGGGTCGTCATCGACACTTCGCTGATGACGGGCGTCGACTATGACCCGGAGATGGACGCCTTCGCGGTCGAGGCCGGGGCCACGCTCGGGGAGGCGTACCGCAAGCTGTTCCTGGGCTGGGGCGTGACGATCCCTGCCGGCGAGACTCCCGAACTCGGGGTCGGTGGTCACGTCCTGGGCGGGGCCTTCGGCTTCTTGTGCCGCCAGCACGGGCTGGCGGCGGATCATCTCTACGGCGTCGAGGTGGTCGTGGTGGACGAGGCCGGGACCGCGAAGAGCGTGGTAGCGACCCGCGAGACGTCCGATCCAAACCGGGACCTGTGGTGGGCACACACCGGCGGCGGAGGCGGCAACTTCGGTGTCGTCACCCGCTACTGGTTCAGGTCGCCGGGCGCCCGTGGTCCGGATCCCGCTTCGCTGCTGCCGAAGGCACCGAACTCGGTGGTGGCGTTTCGAGCGGCGTGGAGGTGGGAGGACATCGACGAGGCGGCCTTCGCCAGGCTGGTACGCAACTTCGGGAACTGGTGCGAGCGCAACCGCGACGCGGACTCGCCCTATGCCAAGCTGTTCAGCCTGCTCTTTCTCCGACACCGCCAGTACGGCAAGGTCGAGATGAAAGGCCTGTCGACCGCCGGGGCCGAGGCCGAGCGGCTATTCGACGAGCACCTGGCCGCGATCGCGGATGGCGTCGGCATGCCCCACACACGTGAAGTCGAGAGAAGCTCCTGGCTGGCCTTTGCCCTCGATCCCTTCCCCGAGCTATTCAAGGCAGGTCCGGGGGACGCGTTCGTCAAGGTCAAGGATGCTTTCCTGCGCAAGCGCTTCACGGATCGCCAGGCCGAGGTCGCCTACCGTTACCTGACCCGGACCGATCACGACGTTCCGGGTGGGATGCTGGGTCTGGGAACGTACGGAGGGCGCGTCAACACCGTGGCGCCGGACGCGACGGCGTCGGCCCAGCGGGACTCGATTCTCACGACGTCATGTTCGGTCGGCTGGCAGAACCC
>QHVJ01000328.1 GCA_003222275.1 Acidobacteriota bacterium
TCAAGTCTCGTTGGGGCCACCACTTACAGGCGTGTTATTTGTCCCGACGATCGCATCCCCACCGATGAGCCGATAGACGGTCAACGAGCAGTGGTTCACGAGCTGTCGTTTGCCCGCCAGACGCTCGAAACCTGGCAGACGCCCCGATTCTGACATCCTGAGTGGCTCAAAGTCGGGGAGCAGGTCGGACCCACACCGTGTCGTCGCATCCCGATGCTCATGCTGATCGCGCGCGGCGACGACGTGGACTGCATCGTGTGGGGGCCCGAGCCGGGGGCGGCCGCGTTTGGGATGTCCATCTGGCTACCCACCCATCTGCAAGCTGTCCATCTGGCTACCCACCCATCTGCAAGCTGTTTAACAGAGTGTGCAATCCGCGCGTACGGCTTGTCTTCCTAAATCCTCGCGTGCGTTGACCTCGATCTTTGGCCCTGAAATTGCCCTCTACCACAACCAATTAGAGTGATTACCCAGCTACCCGGCGGCGTCGAGCGCTGGTATACCGTGCGAGAGGCGGCGAGCCTCTGCCACCGCGCCGAGGCACCATCCGAAATCTTTTCTCGAAGTACGAGCTGCCACGACGGCTCGTCCGGGGCCCTGGCAGGAACCCGAGAAGGATCGCCCCGCGCTCCCCGTCGACCATCCTCTGCAGCGTCTCACCCTCCGCCCCTGACTCGGCAGAATGCCGACCCTTCACACTGAAGCTTCACACCGGACTATCACACCCGCCCGTCACTCTAGGCTGACACCGTTCCCCTTTGCGCGAGCGTCACGCACCCGGCATATTGCGCGGCACCAAACAGGGGGGCTGGCGCACATGCCACAAACGCGAGAACAACGATCTCTGACACGAGAGAGCCCCCGGCGGGCTGTCCCTCGGAGCGTTTCATCTACGGGCCGG
Organism: Acidobacteriota bacterium; assembly: GCA_003222275.1. GTDB lineage: Bacteria > Acidobacteriota > Vicinamibacteria > Fen-336 > Fen-336 > AA32. The sequence continues at coordinate 902 of QHVJ01000328.1, forward strand.
CCGCGCGTGAGCGCCCAGCCGCTCGAAGTCTCTTCTTCGTCGAGAGGAGGCGGTACTTATGACCTAGGTATAATTCACGCCGCACTTGTGTTGAGTCAGTCCCTTCATCACTTCCAACCTAAGGATAGGGAGAATCAATCATGGAGAAGAAGGACAAACTCGAGCTTGTGATCGAGGAGCTAGAAGAGCGCATCGCGCCCGGTGTCATAACCAAAGGGAACAATGGGTGGGGCAACGGCGCGGAGGGTACGAACCCCGGCAGCGACAACGGTCTCACGGCAGATTCAAAGAGTACGGAGACGGCAACGGCAGCCACCGGTCCGAACAGCGGCACGCCGAACTCCACAACGCGTTAGATCTGGGCCAGCGGGCGGGCGGGGCAACCCGCCCGCCCGCTCGACGCCGAGGGGCCAGGGGTTCTAGCCCTGGCGCTTGGCGCGTACCCTTTAATGCAATAGCGAGGAGGCACTACTGAGCCCCTCACTCGTGGCATCCACGACGCTGGGCTGGCATTGCCACCTCAGGAGAGGTCACTGGGGCCTCAGGAGTCTCGCTCCCTTGGTGAGAAGTCCATGTCTACTGTAGTGACACAAGAGCTGCCCAAGCTCCGGAGCGATCTCGTGATCAGCCGGCAGGGCGGCGCGGTCGTCCTGAAGGATCCGGCGACCGGTCGCTTCTTCCGTTTCGGCGAAGCTGCGCACTTCATCACGAGCCAGCTCGACGGCGCCACTCCGATCGCAGTCGTCCGCCAGCGGGCCGGCGAGGAATTCGGGTCGCTACCCGAGCCGGGGATGGTCGAAGGGTTCGTCGGGTCGCTCAGGCGGCTCGGGCTGCTCGAGGCCGACGACGCTGCGCTTGAGCGTCCGGCCGCCCCGCGCCGACACACTCGTGGCGGCCCACTGTACCTGAGGTTCAGCGCCTTCGATCCCGACCGCCTCCTGGACCGGCTGGTCGACAAGGTCGCTTTCTGCTTCACGCCGGCCTTCCTGGTGTTCTCCGCCGCGGTCATCGTGCTCGGGTTCGGTATCGCTGTGGCGGAATGGGGTGACATCACCAGAGACCTGAGGCGCCTGTGGCGTGTCGAGATGCTCCTGGTGGCGTGGCTTATCACTTTCATGGTCTCTGCGGCGCACGAGTTCGCGCACGGCTTCACCTGCAAGCGGTTCGGGGGCCATGTTCATGAGATAGGGTTCATGCTCATCTACTTTCAGCCTGCCTTCTACTGCAACGTGAGCGATGCCTGGCTCTTCGCCGAGAAGTCCAAGCGCCTCTGGGTGACCATCTCCGGGCCTTACTTGGAGTTGTTCCTCTGGGCTCTGGCCGTCATCATCTGGCGGGTCACGGAGCCGGGCACCTGGCCCAGCGCTGTCGCGTTGGTGGTGGTCGCCGCATCCGCCTTCAGGCTCTTCATCAACCTCAACCCGCTGATCAAGCTCGACGGCTACTATCTGCTCAGCGACACCCTCGGGATCCACAACCTCCGCGCGCGCGCATTCGGCTATCTCAAGCGCCGCCTTTCCGCTCTGGTGGCGTCACCGAGCCAAACGCCGGAGGAGCCGACGCCCCGGGAGAGACGGGTGTATCTCGCGTACGGCCTCCTGGCCGGCGGCTACTCCGCGTGGCTCCTCGGCTGGGTGGCGTTGATGGTGGGCGGCTATCTGACCGAGCGCTACCAGGGCGCCGGGGCGATTGCCTACGCAGGTCTGCTCGGGCTCGCGTTCCAGAATCCGCTTCAGCGCTGGGCAGCCAGACCCGGGTTCCGAGCGTGGGGCGAGCGCGTGACCTCGCGCTGGGTCCCGATCGGTGGACGCATGCGGGTTGTCCTGCTCTTCGCCCTCGTCGTGGCCGCGCTCTTTCTCGTGCCGTGGGAGCTCACGGTCTCGGGCGAGTTCGCGGTTGCCCCGCGCCACAATGCGGACGTGCGCGCCGAGGTCGACGGAATCATCGCTGAGGTCTACGTCGACGAGGGCCAGCGGGTCGCCGCAGGCGAACTGGTCGCCCGACTCGCGGATCGAGACTATCGCGCCGAGCTCAGGGCCGTCGAGGCGCAAAGCGACGAGATTCGTGCCCGGCTCAAAATGCTGCGAGCAGGGCCACGGGTGGAGGAGCGGCGTGTGGCCATTCAGAATCTCGAGACCGCCGAGACCCGGCGCGAGCACGCCCGCCGCCGGCTCGAGGAGGCGGAACGGATGCAGGCCGCCCGCCTTGCCAAGGCGACGGCTGACGTCGCAGTGGCCGAAGAGCGGCTGCGGTACGCTCGCAACGATCTCGTGCGATCCCGGGCTCTCTTCGAGGGCGAGCTGGTCTCCCGGCGAGCACTCGAGGAATCCCAGGAGCGGGCGGCGGTCGGCGACAAGGAGCTGGCCGCTGCCCGGGCCGACGTCGCGGCCGTGTCGGCCGGCGATCTGGCGTTGACCGGCGATCTGGCTGGGTTCCGCAAGGAGCTGGCCGTGGCCCAGAAGGAAATGGAGGAAGCCCGGGCCCGGCTCCGGCTGCTCGAGGCCGGGAGCCGGCCCGAGGAGATCGAGGGCGCCGAGGCAACGCTGGCGCGACTCCTTAGCCAGCGGAGCCACCTCGAGGAACAGCTCCGGCTCGTCACAGTACGGAGCGCCGTTGACGGCGTCGTGACAACGCCAAAGCCCCGCGAGAGGGTCGGACAGTACATGAAGAAGGGTGACCTCATCGTCGAGGTGCACGAGTTCACCACGGTCAGAGTGGAGATCGCCGTCCCAGAGCGGGAGATCGGCGACGTGAAGGTAGGTCAGCCGGTGATCGTCAAGGCCCGGGCCTTTCCCGAGCGCCCCTCGGAGGGCCGCGTGACCGCGATTGCGCCGGTTGCCGTGAAGGACGAGGAGGCCTGGCGGGGCAAGGTGTTCAGGGTGACGACCGCCGTCGACAACCCCGATCTCCTCCTGAGGCCCGATATGACGGGGACCGCCAAGATCTATTGTGGGCAGCGTCGGCTGTTCGACGTCCTCAGCAGAAGATTGGCCCGGTACGTGCGAGTGGAGTTCTGGTCTTGGTGGTAACGCCGCCAGAGTAATTACGCCTCCCGGGCTGGCGCCAGCGTCCTCGCCGATCCGCACACCACGAGCGATCCACGAACGCCTTCCCGCCGGCGTGGTGGATTTTCTTCAGCTTGAGGCCTCCTGCTTGGAATCCGGCGGGACCGCCGGGTTGTTGCCCTTAAGCGAGGGCAGTAGCGCGACGAAGGTCATGCTTCTGTGAGCGGGAAAGGCCGGCCAAACTTGCCGGGGAATAGAGAGGGACCTCTCGGGATGGCCTTAAGTGTTTCGGATAACGCGTGCAGATCATGGGCCGACAGATTGGCCATGGGGACATGCAAGGGATCGCCCACATCCACAATGCGAAACCATGGAGCCGTGCCCATTGCGTAAGGAAGATAAAAACGCAAATTCGTTCGCTGGGAGAGATCACGAAGACGGCTTTCGCTTATACCCGATTCCTCTACGGGTTGAAAAAGGTCCCAGATGGGCATATACCATGCCCAGAGCCGCGTGAAGTTAAAGAGATTTTCCGTTTCATCGCGAAAGCCTGCAGATTTTTTGCCTGAGTGAACCAATCGAGCACAGAGCACGAGAGGTTTTCGTTTTCCTCGTAGCCGTTTCGTCAGAAGGTCGACGGACTCATCCGTGATAGCGGAATCCGCTGTGCAGGCAACTGCTGCATCATCTGTTTCGAAAAGATAGCAGTTCCAGAATGTCTTGAGGGAGGACGGCATTTCTGCTAAAAAGGGGAACGCTGTCGCACGGATGTCACCGATCGTTATCGTCTCCCCGTGCTTCAGGCGGATTACCTTCCGCCTTCGGCCCAGAACGTTGTGGATGACCGCCAAAAGATCAACCTCCCACATGTGATCCGGGTGGCAGTCCGGCACAACAATGGGGATATGCTCGGGCAACATCATGAGAACTCCCAAGTTGCAATGATCAATGTCCTGATGAGTGACAAAGACAGCATCCAACGGCGGAAGCTGTGCTGGTGATAGCTGGGTCAGCTGCGGGCCGTATGGTTCAAAGAAAAAACGATCCCCGAAGGTGTCTGAAAAGGACGACTTCAAATCCCTTTCTGTCCACTTGATATGCGGTCGAAGAAATGGATCAACACAAACCGATGATCGAGAGGTTTGAAAGAGGATACAGGCGTGTCCCAACCAAGTGAGGCGGTCCTTCTTCCCCTCCAACAGGCTTTGACAGACGATCTGCGCCGATGGGTCGATCTCTTCGATCAATTCAAGGTTGCGGAGACCCTCAATCACTGGTGAAAGATCCACGTCGCACTGCTCAAGAAGTCGCGAGAGCGCCTTTTCTGAGACTCCCTGTGAAAGCTTTGAAATGATGTGGGAAACCTCCGGCGAGTAGCGTCCTGCAGGGATACCAGGACTCTCGGTGCGACGGTGGAGACCGTCCAGGAAGTTGATCCTCAAGCGGTCCTTGGTAAATACGATTCTGTCGCGAGCGCTTGGAATTTCCGTTACACGGGGTTCTCCACTTGTGTCGATCTTCACCAGTTCCGAGCACGGCAATTGTGCGAGGAATTTTTCAAGGTGGAAAAGTGCTTCCGATTGGGAGTGACTTTTTCGAAGGTTCTCTAACAGGCCATTAAGATAATCGACCATCCCCTCTAAATACGTCAAGCGTCTCGGATCGAACTGGCTGTTTTGAGGTGTTAGCGGAGCGCGGCCGATCGAGAGTTCAGGGACCGTGAAAAGGGATAGCCGGAGGTGTCTATTCCTTTTCATGGGAGATTACAAGCGGTAGCCCCGACTACGTGGCGCACGCGGACCTCCTTGCCATCGCGTCTTGCCATGCGAGGCGCGCCCGATGGTATCAGAACGTCGATTGACTCGGGGCGCGGTCGGCGGTCCTGTCCCGCGAGTTCAGCGAGCCGGATTCCGAGATCGCATGTCCGCCAACTCGAGCCCGCGTCCGCCCATCTGCCACGCGCCACGCGCCACGCCGACACGTGCTTCTGGGGCTTCTTCGACAGCTCTCGCCCGCCCGTGCTCGAGGTGCGCTCGGGCGACCTCGTCCGCGTCGAGACGCTCACCCATCAGGCCGGGGACGCTCCCGATCTGCTGTGTCAACCTGCCGAGTCTGCCATCGGCGGGCGGGCCGGGATCAGCGGCCAGCGTTCAAGGAGACGGGTCGAGAGAGATTCGAACAGCGTCGGGTCGAGCCGCGCGCGATAGCGGGCGAGCACCGGCAGGACGGTGTCGACGAACGCCGCCTGCTCGGCCGCGCCGAGCCGGGCGACCTCGTTGTCGCGATCGTCGAGCCTGGCCCGGCGCCTTCCGAAGAATTCGTGGGTCAAGATCAGCCAGATCCGGATCCTCGTCGCTCAGCGCCCCGCCGCGTGCTGGGGGTCGAGCCAGTCGCGCAGCCCGTCGGCGAGCATGTTGAATCCGAGAACCGCGAGCATGACCGCGAGGCCGGGGAAGGCGACCATCCACGGAGCCTGGACCATGAAGCCGCGGCCGTCGGCCAGCATCAGGCCGAGCGACGGCGTGGGCGGGCGGACGCCGACGCCGAGAAAGGACAGCGCCGCCTCGATCAGGATCCCGATCGCCATCAACACCGAGGCCTGGACCAGCATCGGCGCCGCCGCATTGGGCAGGATGTGGGTCAGCACGAGGCGCGGCACGGTGGCGCCGAGCGCCCGGGCGCCGTCGACGTACACCTCGATCTTGGTGGCGAGAACCGCCGCCCGCGCCACGCGGGCCATGACGGGGGT
>QHVJ01000018.1 GCA_003222275.1 Acidobacteriota bacterium
CCTGCACCAGATCGTCCACCTCCCTCCGGGGCACGCGCGCGAGCAGGATGCCGTGCACCATCCGCGCATAGCGCGAGTAGAGCTCGCCGAAGGCCGCCCGGTCGCCCTCCCGGGCCGCCCGCGCCAGCCGGGCCGAATCCGAAGAGGGGGGAGTCGCCCCCGCCCTCACGGCCTCCATGAGCCCGGCCCGGAGCTCAACCGCCGCATCCACGCACTCGTCCTCCGGCTCCAAGAGACGCCGCTCAGGCCCGCGCCGTTAACAGCGCCTTCACCGAGTCGAGAGTATCGGCCTCCGCCGCCGGCTTGTCCTTCCGCCAGCGGAGGATCCGCGGGAAGCGCACCGCCACGCCGCCGCGGTGCCGTGTCGACGCCGCGATGCCCTCGAACGCCAGCTCGAATACCTGCACGGGCTCGACCGCGCGCGTGGGGCCGAAGCGCTCCCGCGTATGCCGGCGTACCCAGGCGTCCAGCTCGGCGATCTCCGCGTCGGAGAGGCCGGAGTAGGCCTTGGCCACGGGCACCAGCTCGCCCTGGTCCCACACGGCGAACGTGTAGTCCGTGAAGAGCGTGGCGCGGCGCCCGTGGCCCGGATGCGCGTAGATGAGGACGGCGTCGATCGTATAGGGCGCGATCTTCCACTTCCACCAGTCGCCGCGGCGGCGGCCGGTGCGGTAGGGCGACGAGAGCCTCTTGAGCATCAGGCCCTCGACGTTGCGCGCGCGGGCCTCTTCGCGCACCCGGGCGAGGTCCGGCCAGCCCGAGCCCTCGACGACGGGCGACGCCCGCAGCGCCGGCGCCGCCGCGCGGGCGAGCAGGGCCTCCAGCCGTGCCCGCCGCTCGGAAAGCGGCCGCTCGCGCAGGTCCTCCCCGCCTTCCTCCAGGACGTCGTACGCCATGAAGGCCACGGGAGCGTCGGCGAGTATGGACGGCGTGAGCTTCTGCCGGCCGATGCGCTTCTGCAGCACGGCGAATGGCAGCACCTGGTCGCGGAAGGCCAGCAGCTCGCCGTCGAGCACCGTGCCCTCGGGCAGATGGGTGGCGCCGGCGATGACCTCGGGGAAGCGCTCGGTCACGAGCTCCTCCCCCCGCGACCAGACGTAGGTGGCGCCGCCGCGCCGCACGAGCTGCGCGCGGATGCCGTCCCACTTCCACTCCGCCATCCATTCGGCCCGCGCTCCCAGCGACGCGGGATCCTCCTCGAGGGGCGAGGCAAGGAAGAACGGGTAGGGATGGGAGTCCAGCCGGTGCTCCGGCTCCGGCGCAAGCAGGTGCTGGAAGAACCCGGCCGACGGCGGCCAGTCCCCCATGACGCGGTGGGCCATGATCGGTTGCGGCACGCCCGCGACCTGGGCCAGGGCACGGATGGCCAGGGTGGCCGAAGCGCCCACCCGGAACTCGCCGGTGATGATCTTGTTGAGGACGAGGATCTCCAGCGTCTCCAGATCGCTCCAGTACTCGCGCATTGCCCGGGCCTGGGCGGCGAGGTCCATGTCCTTCAAGGGCAGCACGCGCTCCTCCATCCAGCGCTCCAGCGAGAGGTCCTCGGCCGGGGGGCGGTCCACGGGCCGGTCGACGAGCAGCGCCACCAGCTCGGCCCCGTCCCCTACCGCGGCGTAGCAGTGCTCGAGCAGCCAGCCCGGCATGCCCGTCATCTCCAGCGTCAGCTCCCACAGCACACGCGTCGGCAGCAGGCGCTTGATCTTGCGCTGGGTGAGGAAGAACAGCGCCCACGCCGCGTCGCCGGCGGGCGCGGAGCGGAAATATGCCGCCATCGCCGCCACCTTCGCGTTCGTGGAGGTGGTGCGGTCCAGCTCCTCGTACAGCCGCGCGAACGCCTTCAAACGTCGGCCTCGCCCTCGAAATGCGTGGCGAGCACGCCCGCGTCCCGCCCGCCCTCGCGGAGGAACCGCGCCAGCTCCTCCGTGTAGCCGTGGGTGACGAGCACGCGCCCGGCCCCCGTCTCCTCGATCGTGCGGAGGAGCGCCGGCCAGTCGGCGTGGTCGGAGAGGACGAAGCCGCGGTCGTATCCCTTGCGCCGGCGCGTGCCGCGTACCCGCATCCAGCCCGAGGCGAGTGCTATCTCCCGCTCCCCGAACCGCCGCACCCACGGCGTCCCTCCCGCCGAGAGCGGGGCGAGCACCAGCTCGCCCGCGTACGATCGGCGCGCGGGCAACTCGGCCACGCGCGTCGTGGCGAGCATCGAGACCCCCTGCTGCCGGTACAGCTCGCTCACCTCCGCGACCGCGCCGTGGACGAGGACCGGACGGTCGGTGAGCCGGGCCAGCTCCGCGAGCAGGCGCTGCGCCTTGCCCATCGCGTAGCAGAACAGGAGCGAGGCCACGTGCGCCTGCCGGTTGCGCTCCCACCACGCCATCACCTCCCGCGCGACCGCGTCCGGCTCCGGCCAGCGGTAGATCGGCAGCGCGAAGGTGGCCTCGGTGACGAAGACGTCGCCGCGCACCGGCTCGAAGGGCGGACACGTCGGATCGGGAGCGCGCTTGTAGTCACCCGAGATCACCCAGACCTGGCCCGCGGCCTCGATGCGGATCTGCGCGGAGCCGAGGACATGGCCGGCGGGATGGAACGACACCACCGCGCCGCCGAGGCGCACCCGCTCCCCGTAAGCCGTGCCCTGCACGACGGCGGCCTCGCCCATCCGCCGGCGCAGGAAGGGCGCGGACGCCTCGGTGCAGAGATAGGCGGCGCTGCCCGGGCGGGCGTGGTCGGCGTGGACGTGCGTGACGACGGCTCGTTCGGCCGGTCCCCACGGGTCGATGTGGAAGCCGCCCGCGGGACAGAAGAGGCCGACCGGCGTCGAGACGACGAGGTCGTCCATCTTCCCATCCTACCGCCCCGCGCGGCGGCGGCCCGAGGGCGCTACTCTTGGGAGAATGCCCGGTCGCCTCCGGCTCGCCCTCGTCCTCGCCGCGTCCGGCCTCGGCTCGTCCGCCCCCGCCCAGACGCCGCGCCCGACCCCATCGCCGGTGGGCACGCCCTCCGCGACCGCGCGGATGGAGTACTGCAGCCTGCTCAGGAAGTGCGGCCTGTCCGCCCCCGCCGCATGCACGGAACCCCTGTCGCGAGGCGTCCCCGACGTGGACTACGACGCGGAGAGGTGCGATGCGGCACGCGAGCTGAGCCAGCGCGGCGTCGATCCCAGCGACCCCGCCTCCTTCCGCCTCTTCCGCTTCCTCGGCGAGCGCTACCAGGTCGTCTATCGCCTCGAGGGCCGGCTGGCCATCAGCGAGGCGCGGCTCAACTTCCTGCTCGACGATCTTCCCCTGGCCGCCGCGCTGCTCACCCACTTCCAGAAGACGCGCTACGAGGCGGAGTACCTCGACGAGCCGGCGCGGCGGCGCTTCAAGGGGCGCCGCGGCGACAACCTGGACGGCGAGGCCACGCGGGTGGCGGGCGATCCCGTGGGGCGCGACCTCGTGTACTTCGGCCGCGGCACGTCCCAGGTCGGTCCGTGGAAGCTGCGCGGCCTGGGCCTGGTGCAGGTGCGCTACGCGAGCGAGCCTGGAGGCAAGGGCCTGCGCTACGACGTGCGCGTGGTGGCGGCCCCGGTCAACGCCGTGGTCAACCTCGTGATGCGGACGGGGATCTTCCGGCGCATCGTCCTCGGCCACATCCGCGAGATCCTCGACGACGTGGCCGAGGCCGGCGCCAAGCTCCAGAAGCAGGGCCTGGGCGAGGGCGCGTTCTCCGCGCAGCAGAAAGAGAAGATAGCGTCCCTCCTGCGGCTCCCCTGATCGGGGAAGCGCTCAGGCTTCGCGCAGGGCCGACGTGATCGGAAGGCGCGCTCCGCGGAACGCGGGAAGCAGGCCGCCGAAGAAGCCCATGATCGTCGCGAAGACGAGCCCCCACGCGAGGATGTTGGGGGTGATCTGGAAGGCGAAGGCGACCTCGCTGAAGCTGGGCGTCTGTCCCGAGGCGGTGCTGAAGCCGTTGATGGGGAACGCGAGGAGGCACCCGAACAGGCCGCCGGCGAAAGCCAGGATCACCGACTCCACGACGAACGAGAAGAGGATGCTCCGCCGCGAGAAGCCCAGGGCCCGCAAGGTGCCGATCTCGCGGGTGCGCGCGGCCACGATCGCGTACATCGTGTTCATGGCCCCGAACACGGCGCCGATGCCCATGATGATCGAGACGAAGGCGACCAGGAAGAGCAGGGTCGCCGACAGGCCGCCCGCCTGGTCCTCGTAGTATTTCCGCTCCTCCACCGCCTGGAGCTGCATCTCGGGATCGTCGCGGATCCAGCGGTCGAAGCTCTCCAGCGCCTTTGGGTCCTTCAGGCGCACCGCGAGGGAGTTCGAGCCGCCTTGGCGGCGGAACGGCCCCGCCATCGTGTCGAGGTCGCCCCAGATCTCGCTCTCGAAGGCTCCGCCCCGCGAGGTGAAGATGCCGACGATCTTCCAGTGGTGCTTCTGGATCGGGATCGTCGCGCCCAGGTCCAGGCCCTGTATGCGGTCGGCGATGCGCCGGCCGACGATGATCTCGTCGATCCCCGGCTGGAAGTTCCGTCCCTGCTTGATCTCGATCCCTCCCCGGACCTCGAACGCCTTGGGGGTGACGCCGCGGATGGTGACGTTGGTCTGCAGGCCGTCGGTCCGCCGCGGCATCGCCCCCACGACGACGATCTCCGGCGAGGCCATCGGCCGGCCGTCGGAAGCGACGGCGACCCGCGGATCCACCACGATCTTGTTGCGGTGATCCAGGGGCACCCACGAGGTCAGCTCCGAGGCCGATCCCCGCTGGACGACCATCGCGTTCTCGGGCACGCCGGTGGAGCGCAGGGCCATGGTGAACCCGGTGCGCATCGCCATGAGGGCCACGAAGACCGTCACCACGAGGCCGATCCCGATCACCGCCAGCAGGCTGACCTGCCAGCGCGCCCTCACGTTCCGCACGTTATAGGAGAGCGGAAGCGCCATGCTGCGCCTACACCTGCCTCAGCATCTCGGTGATGCGCGAGCGGTAGGCGGCCAGCGCCGGCATCAGGCCGGCGGCCAGGCCGAGGAAGAGCGCGATGCCGAGGCCCTGGCCGCTCACGCTCCAGTGGGGGCCGAAGTTCGGGAAGCCGTTGATGAACCCGCCGATGGCGGGGACCCTGGTCATCACCCGCATGATGACGACGCTGAGCCCGAGCCCGATGCCGCCCCCGAGGGCGCCGATGGTCAGCGCCTCGGCGAGGATGAGTCCCATCACCTGCCGGCTGGTGAAGCCGAGCGTCTTCAGGACGGCGATCTCGGTGCGGCGCTCCCGGACCGCCATGCTCATCGTGTTCGCGGTGACGAGGAGGATCGTGAAGATCACCGCGAGGCCGATGCTGTTGAGGAGCAGGGCCAGGTTCCCGATCATGGCGAGGAAGTCGGCCCGGAAGGCGGCCTCGGTCTCGCTCTTGGTCTCCGCCTCGCTGTTCTCGAAGATCCCGTCGATGGCGCGCGCCACCGTCGCCCCCTGCTTCGGGTCCTCCAGCTCCACCACGTAGAGGCCGGCTCCGACCCGGCGGCCGGTGCTCTCGTAGAGGTACTTGTAGTGGAAGTACATCACGCGGTCGTCGGCGGCCGGCTCCCGCACCTTGTCGGCGTCGTAGATGCCGCGCACGACGAACTCGAAGGGACCCTCGCGGCGGCGGTAGGGCGGAATGAAGCTTTCCAGGAAGAACGTGTCGCCGACCTTCCAGCCGAACTGTTTCGCGAGCCCGCGGCCGATGACGCAGCCGCGCAGGTCCTCCCGGAACGCCTTCATCTCGTCGGCGGGCACGCTGAACTCGGGGTGCATCGCGAAGTAGGGCTCGTCCTCGACGGCGAGGTTCGTGAAGAACTTGCTGAAGTCGGGCTGCCCGCCGTCCGGGGCGCTCTTGTCCTGGCTCTCCTTCTTGGCGGGCAGCGATCCCCCGAACCAGCTCGAGATCGCCACGCGCTTCACGCCCTTCACCTGCGTGATCTGGCCCTCGTAGGAAAGCGGCAGGTTGTAGACGAGGCTCACCGCGTGGCGGGTGACGAGGCGGGTCACGCTGCCGAGCTCGCGCGCGTCGTCCATCGCCTTGAGCACGGTGCGCAGGGTGCAGAAGAGGAAGATGCACACCGCCATGCCGAGGATGGTGCTACCCGTGCGCACCCAGTTCCGCCGGAGGTGCTTGAGGATGTAGGGAAGGAATTTCATCACGCCTTCAAGACGCCCTTCTCGAGGTGCTTCTGCGTGTGGGCCTTCTCGGCCGCCCGAGGATCGTGGGTGACCATGATGATCGTCTTGCCGAAGTCGCGGTTCAGCGATTCCATGAGGGCGAGGATCTCCTCGGCGCTCTTGGCGTCGAGGTCGCCCGTGGGCTCGTCGGCCACGAGGACGCCGGGATCGGCCACGATCGCGCGCGCGATGGCCACCCGCTGCTCCTGGCCGCCCGAGAGCTGGCGCGGGTAGTGGCCCGCGCGGTCGGCCAGGCCCACCACCTTGAGCGCGGTCAGGGCCCGCTCCCGCCGCTCCTTCTTCGAGAGCGACGTCAGCAGCAGCGGCAGCTCGACGTTCTCCAGCGCCGTCAGCACGGGGATCAGGTTGTAGAACTGGAAGATGAACCCCACGTTGTGGCTGCGCCACCGGGCGAGCTCGCTCTCCGAGAGCCGGCCGACGTCGGTGCCGGCCACGATCACTTCCCCCGAGGTGGGCCGGTCGATGCCGGCGATCAGGTTCAGCAGCGTGGTCTTGCCCGACCCGGACGGACCCATGAGAGCCAGGAACTCGCCGTTGGGGACCTGCACGTTGATACCGTTCAGGACGACGATCTCCTCGGCGTCGCGGCGGTAGACCTTGCGGACGTTGCGCACGTCCACGATGGGACCGGCCGCCGGCTGTCGCGCTGCTTCCGCGCTCATCCCTTCACCCTCACCGTGTCCCCGTCCTTCAGCGTCTCGGGGGGACGCACCACGACCACTTCGGCCCCCGCCAGGCCCTCGCGCACGACGAGCTGGCCCTGGCTCTCGCCTCCCGGCACCACCGGCCGGACGCGCACCTTCCCGTCCTGGACCTCGAACACGACCGTCTTGCCGTCACGGCTCACCACGGCGTCCTTCGGTACCGTCACCACCGGCGCCGCCGGCTCGCTGGCCGTCGCCGCCTTGGCCGGCTCCACGAAGGTGACCTTCGCGCTCATCTCGGGTTTGAGCCGCTCGTCCTTGTCCAGGATCGTGACCTTCACCTGGACCGTGGCCTTGGTCCGGTCGGCGGTGGGGATCACCTGCCGGAGCACCGCGTGGTACTTGCGATCCGGGAACGCCTCGACCGACACCTCGGCCGGCTGGTCGGGAGACAGCTTCGCGACGTTGGACTCGCTGACGTCGGCCTCCACCTCGAGGGTATCGAGGTCGGCGAGGGCCACGATCGCACCCGAAGACGTCGAGATGTTCACACCGGGAGGAATGGGGGCGACGCTCTCCCCCACTTCCGCCATCTTCTTGACGACCGTGCCCGAGAACGGTGCGCGGATGACGGTGTTGGCGAGTTGCGCCTGGGCAAAGGCGACGTCGGCTCGCGCTTGGGACACGGCCGCCTCGTTCACGCGGACCCGGCTCTCCGTGGTCTGGAGCTGATCGGTCGACATGATCTTCTGCTCGGTGAGCCGGCGGGCCAGGTCGAGCTGCCGGCGGCTCTCGGCGAGGTCCGCCTCCGCGCGCTGCAGGGCGGCGCGGGCGCGCTGCACCTGCGCCTCGTAGTCCTGGCTCTCCAGCCGCGCGATCACCTCGTTCTGGCGGACCCGGCTGCCCTCCTCCACCCGGAGCGCCGCGAGCCGGCCCTGGATCTTGGCCGACACGACCGCCTTGCGCCGGGCCACGACGTAGCCGGACGCGGTCAGGATCGGCGCGCCGGCGGAGGCTTCGCCCTGCCTGACGACCGCGGCGTGTGCGGTCTGCACTTCGGGCGCGGACAGGGCCTGCCGGGCGCGCAGCGCATAGAGGCCACCCAGGACGAGCACGACGGGCATGAACAGGAACAGGGGCCAGCGCCGCAGGCGAGGCTCCGCCGGGCGGTCGCGGTCGATACGGAGTGAGGCGAGTTCTCCCTTGAGATCGCTCAAAAGGCCAATACTACAACGAAGACGTGGCGGAGGCGTGACACACTGCCGGTACCGGCTTCTACGGGGGCGCGGGGAAGGAAGTTCCGCGCGAAAACGACCGAATCAGAGGCTGCGGATCCAGTACAGGTCCTGCCCCGACGGCAGGTGCAGGGCCTCCCGGCGCTCGGCCGCGGGCAGCGTCTCGAACTCGACGTGGCTGAGGAGATGGATCGTTCCCTCACCGTGCATCTGTATCAGGAACGCGTCGACGTCGGCGCGGGTCAGCTCGCCCGCGCACTCCCGCCGCAGCATGGGAATCGGCAGCAGGCCGTGCGTCGTGAGGTCGTCGCGTTGTGCGGCGCTGAGCACGAACGCCTTGAACTCGTTGTAGGTCACGCCTTCTCCTCGCTGCAGTGGCGGGGCGACCACCCGGGTGCGCAAGAAGGGTCCCATGCCCACGAGACTTGGACGGGGGAAAAGGCCCAGCGTTTCGCCTGGCCGCGAGTCATAAGTAACAAGGAGGCCACGAGTTGGGTGCCCTCGGAGGGAGACAGCGTGTCCTTCGCAGAGGTCGCCTCGGCGAGGCGGACCGCGCGCGTGTATACTCGCGGTCCGCGCGCCATGGGACTCCTGTACCTGCTCGCCCTGATCCTCGGGGGAGGGATTCTTCTCGTCCAGCTCGTCGGCGGAGGGCATCACGACGGCGCCGGTCACTTCGGCCACTTCGGGGGAAGCGATCACCTCGGCGGTCCGGACCATCACGCGGACCAGGGGCCCGGCGTGCTCTCCACCCGTTCCGTGACCTACGGCCTCTTCGCGTTCGGCTTCGTCGGCACGTCCCTTCACGTGCTGCGTCTCACCGGCGAGCCGGCCGCCGTGGCGATTGCCGCCGCCACCGGCGCCGGCGTCACGCTGGCCGTCGGTACCGCCCTGCGCGCGCTCGGCGATCCCGGCGCCACGGGCGAAGCGGCGCTGCTGGAGGCGCGGGGACGCCCTGGCCGCGTCCTCGTGCCGCTCACGCGAGGTCAGCGGGGCAAGGTGCGGGTGCAGATCAAGGGCCAGACCGTCGACCTCCTGGCCACCACCGCCGGGGGCGAGCTTCCCGCCGGAGCCGAGGTGGTCGTGGTGGACGTAAGGGGAGAGGTGGCCGAGGTCGTCGCCGTGGGCGTCGCGTCGGCGCCGGAGGAGCGGAAGCCATGATCGGAATCGACTTGGGGCTGGGCACGGCGGTGCTCGTGCTGGCCGCGGCGGTGGGTACGGTCGTGGCGATCGCGGTCGTCATCGCTATCCTTCGGCAATTCCTCTTCATCTGCCGCCCGAACGAGATCCTGCTCTTCTCCGGCCGCAAGCACCGCCTGCCCGACGGATCGTCGGTCGGCTACAAGGTGGTTCGCCGCGGCTGGGCCGTGCGCACGCCGCTCGTCGAGATGGTTTCCCGCATGGACATGCGCCTGTTCATGGTGGAGGTCGCGGTCACCAACGCCTACTCCAAGGGGGGAATCCCGCTCGTGGTGCAGGCCATCGCGAACGTCAAGATCTCGAGCGACGCCGGCCACGTACGCAACGCGGTGGAGCGCTTCCTGGGAACCACCCCCGATCAGATCGCGGTCGTCGCCCGGCAGACGCTGGAGGGCGTGCTGCGGGAGGTGCTGGCCCAGCTCACCCCCGAGGAGGTGAACCAGGACCGCTTGAAGTTCGCGGAGACGCTGAAGGCGAACGCGCAGGACGACTTCGACAAGCTGGGCCTCGAGCTGGACGTGCTGAAGGTGCAGCACGTCTCCGACGAGCAACAGTACCTGCAGAACCTGGGGCGGGCCCGGATCGCCCTCATGATCCGCGACGCGCAGAACGCGGAGAACGAAGCCAACCAGAAGATCGCCGAGGAGCAGGCGGGGGCCCGGCAGAGGGCGGAGTCGGCCCAGAAGGTTGCGGAGGCGTCCGTTCTCCAGAAGAAGAACCAGCTCCGCGGCGAGCTCGCGAAGATGGAGGCCCAGGCCAAGTCCATCGAGAACGAGGCGGCGGTGGCCGCCGAGACGGCGCGCGCCACCGCGGAGCAGGATCTGCAGAGGCTGCGTTCGGAGCTGGAGAAGGCGCGCCTGTACTGCGACATGGTCCTGCCCGCGGAGGCGGCCCGTCAGGCGGCCGAGGCTCGCGCCCGGGGGGAGGCGGCGCCCCTGATGGAGAACGGCAAGGCTGCGGCCGCCGCGCTCCAGGCCGTGGCTGCGGAGTGGAAGGCCGCCGGCCAGGGCGGACGCGAGGTCTACCTCCTCCAGCAGCTCCGGACGTTCGTCGAGGCCGCGGTCGAGCGGGTGGCCCAGACCCAGCTCGGGGAGCTGCAGATCGTCGACGGCGGCGACGGCCGCGCCTACACCGCCTTCGTGGCCAACTTTCCGGCCGCGGTCGCGCGCGTCATGGCCGAGACGGCGCGGGCGGTGGGGGTCGACGTCCGGTCGCTCCTGGGCTCGAAGGACGTGACGCGGTGATCCCCGTCCTCGCCGTCCTTGCCGTCACGGCGTTCATCGTCTTCATGGCCCTGTCCGCCATGCTCAGGCGGCTGCTCTATGTGAGCAGTCCGAACGAGGCCCTCATCTTCTCCGGCCGCTCGCGCCGGGTGGCCGACCGCGACGTGGGCTACCGGGTAGTGCGCGGCGGGCGCGCGCTGCGAGTGCCCCTGTTCGAGCTGGTGGACAAGGTCGACCTCACCAACATCCCCATCGACATCCAGGTGAAGGGGGCCTATTCCAAGGGAGGAATCCCCCTGAACGTCCACGGGGTGGCCAACGTGAAGCTGCCCGGGGAGGAGCCGCTGCTGAACAACGCCATCGAGCGCTTCCTCGGCCGCACGCGCGAGGACATCCTGGAGATCGCCAAGGAGACGCTGGAGGGCAACCTCCGCGGCGTGCTCGCCCTGCTCACGCCGGAAGAGGTGAACCAGGACAAGGTCCGCTTCGCCCAGACGCTGCTCGAGGAGGCCGAGCACGATCTCGGCCGCATGGGCCTCGTCCTCGACACGCTGAAGATCCAGAACATCACCGACGACGTCGGATACTTGAACTCGATCGGCCGGATCCAGGGGGCGCGGGTGCGCATGGAGGCCGCCATCGCCGAGGCCGGGGCCAAGGCCGACGCCGCCGCCCAGCAGGCCCAGAACTGGTGCGCGTCCGAGATCGCCAAGGTGGATGCCGACCTCGCCATCGCCCGCCAGGAGACGCAGAAACGCATCGTGGACGCCCAGACCCGCCGCGAGGCGATGATCGCGGAGTCCCAAGGCCAGGTCGCGGCGCAGGTGGCCCAGGTCACGGCCGAGATCGAGCGGCAGAAGGCGCGGGTTCTACAGGTGCGGCGGCAGCTCGACGCCGACGTGGTCCAGCTCGCCGAGGCCGAGCGCCAGGCTCGGGAGGAGAAGGCCCGGGGCGATGCCGCCGCCGTCATCGAGCGCGGCAAGGCGGAGGCGCAGGCGCTGAAGCGCGTGTTCGAGGCCTACGCCATCGCCGGAGACGGAGCGCGCGAGGTGCTGGCCTTGCAGCAGGTGATCCCGCTGCTCGGGCAGGTCGCGGGCGCGGGCCACCCTCTCTCGGTGCAGAAGGTGTCGGTCCTTCCGGGGACGGACGCGGGCGCCCCCGGGGACAGCTTCGCCAAGTCCGCCATCGGCGCCACCGAGCAGATCAAGGCCGCCACCGGCGTCGACCTCGCCGGCATCGCCCGCAAGCTCGGGGGCGGGACGAGCTAGTCCCCGCCGCTTCGCCTCAGCGCGGGCCTTCGTCGCCCGACGGGCCGTAGATCGACGGTACCTTGCCGCCCATGGGACGGATGTACGTCGTGAGCTGCCCGCGGTGATGGACGGCGTCGAAGAGGAATCCCCACAGGAAATCGCCGACCGGCTGCTCACCCGCGACCTTGCCGCCCATCATGATCTGGCTCTTGCGCGTCCATCCGGCGTCGTCGAGGCGGGCGACCTTCTCCCCCAGCTGCTTCCAGCTGCGATCGAAGACCGAGACGATCTCGTCGTAGCCGGGCGGCGGGGCCGGTTCCCAGTCCGCGCGCCCCTTCTCCACCAGGTCGCACAGAGCGGCGTGCGAGGCGGCAACGGTCCACATGATCTGGGCGGCGCTCGGTGACCTCTCGTGCGGCTTGTAATCGAGCTTGCCCTTGGGGATGGCGGCGAACACGCGCTGGAACTTCGCCTCCTCGAGCTTGCGGCGCTCCAAATAGAGGTCCCGGTCATTCATAAACCCTCCATGCGATGCGCTCCGCTGCGCGCTGACTGTCCCCCAGCGTCTCGCGCCGAAGTGAATCCGGCGCGAGACGGCAGAGGAGACGCTCCGCTACGCGCATCGAACGTTCATGCCGGAGAATGGGCTTACTACTTCCTCAAAACAGCCTGTCGACGTACACGTCCATCTGCCTCTTCCAGTATGGCCAATCGTGGCCGCCCTCGGGGCCCCAGTCGTCAAGATGGTGGGGGATACCCCGGGCCCGGAGGACCTCCGCCAGCCGGTAGGTCGGGCCGCTGTCCTCGTAGGGCCCGCACCCCGTGGCGAGGTGGATGTCGCATTGATGGAGATGCGAGAGAAGGTAGGGGTCGCTCAGGTTGGCCACGTAGTCGACGGGGTTGTTGAAGTAGAAGTTGTCGTCGTAGTCCCCGTCCATGAACCGCCGGAGGTCGTACACGCCGGAGAGGGCCAGGCACCGCCGGACGAGGTCGGGGTGCTTCAGCAGGGTGTTCGCGGCATGGTAGGCGCCGAAGGATGCCCCGGTGGTCGTGATGGGGATGCCTGGTGTCCGGCAGTGGTCGTGGATGAAGGGCACCACCTCGAAGGCGACGTACGCGTCGTACATCGCCTGCACGTAGCTGCGGTGGCGGGGGTGGGCGCGCTTGTCGTACCAGCTCTCGTTGTTGACGGTGTTGACGCAGAAGACCTTCACCCGGCCGGCGTCGATGTGATGGGAGAGCGCGCCGATCATGCTCTGGCCCGCGTACTCGTTCTCGTCACCACCGCTCGTCGGGAACACGAGCAGCGGCCGGCCGTAGTGCCCATAGACTCGGACCGCCATCTCCTTCCCGAGCCGGGACGAATGCCACGAGTGGCGCTCCTGGTTCATGCGACCTCCGGGACGCGGATTGTGCCGCCCGGGCGGCCGCGGCGGCAAGCCGGCGGAGCCTAGGCGGACGGCAGGTCCGGCTCGCGGATCGTCACCCAGTCGGTGCGGGTGCGGTCCCACTCGTGGATGTGGAGGCCGTGGCTCTCGAAGAGCGCGCGGATCGCGGCCCGGCGCCAGCCGGCGATGTCCTCGAGCACGGGGACGAGGACGCTGAGCGCGTCGTCGCTGAGCACCGTGCGGCGGGCGATCTGCGAGATGTGCGGGGCCTCGGAGACCGCGATGCTGTAGCCCTCGCGCCGGTTGACGTGGAGCATCACGTGGACGTCGGAGCTGCCGTCGCCCATGTAGACGACGCGGTCGGGCGCGACCCCGAGGCGCGATTGGAGGTCGTCGAGCACCGCCACCTTCCCGTACCCGGCGGTCACCCGCAGGATCGACTCGACCTCTCCGGAGGCGGGATCGTATTGGAAGCGCGTGCCGTGGATGTGGTCGGGGGGCACGATGCCTTCGAGCGCGGACTGGATCACCTCTTCCGGTGCGGCCGAGACCACGTGGAACGAAAAATGGTGGCCCTCGATGCCGTCCTCGAGAAGCCGGCAGAGCAAGGGGATGTTCCGCTTCAGACGGATGCGCCGGCCCGCCTCCTGCAGGTGCTCGCGCCGCACCTGGCGCAGCTCGGGGTCGTGCAGGATCAAGTAGGCCAGCTCGCCCCCCTGCTGCACCAGGTTGATGCGGGCGAGCCCTGCTACCTTCTCCGCGAAGCTCCCCACCCCGAGGATCTCGCTCAGGACGTGGCCGGAGTCGTTGAAGCTCAGGGTCTGGTCGAAGTCGCTCGCCAACAGGTACTGCTTCATCCCGTCCAAGGTACGATTTGCCGCTCCCCCTGTCAAATTCATTGTTTTAATAGGTATCATGAAATAGACTCATGCTTCCCCATGGAGCTGAGCCAGCTCAGGACGCTGCGGGAGGTGGCCGAGACCCTCAATTTCACCCGCGCCGCGGAGCGCCTGGGCCTCACCCAGTCCGCCGTCAGCCATCAGATCAAGTCGCTCGAGGTGGAGCTCGGCGAGCCGCTCTTCGTGCGCGCCAAGAGAGGCGTTCTTCTCTCGGAGGGCGGCCGGGCCGCCCTCGAGCATTCGATCCGGATCCTGGACGAGGTCGAAGCGCTGCGCGTGCGGCTTCCGGGCGCCGAGGGGACCCCCTCGGGACGGGTACGGGCGGCGGCCGCCACGCAGGCCTTCGTCCACCTGTTCGCGGAGCTGTTCGAGTCCTTCATGAAGAGCCACCCGCGCATCGAGCTGACCTTCCGGACCACGGTCAGCACCGATCAGACGGTGGCGGACATCCTCAACGGCGCGGCCGAGGTGGGCTTCGCCGCCTTGCCCGTCTACTCACCCTCGCTGCAGGTGAGGAAGCTGTTCGAGGACGAGCTCGTGCTGGTGGCGGGCCCGCGCCACCGTTTCTCCGGCCGGACCTCGGTGTCCGTGCGCGACATCGCGGCCGAGCGCCTGGTCCTCTTCGAGCGAGGGTCGTCGATTCGCCGGGCGACCGACGCCTTCTTTCATCGGGTCGGTCTGCGTCCCGAGCTGGCCCTGGAGTCGAACGACACCTACTTCGTGAAGTTGATGGTCGAGCACGGCCTGGGCGTTTCGCTGCTGCCGGCGTGGGCGGTGCGGGAGGAGGTCGCGAAGGGCCGGCTCGTGCGCCAGGCCGTGGCCGGCCATCGGCTGCGGCGCTCCGTGTCGATGATCTTCCTCGGCCGCATGTCCCCGCCGGCCACCCGCGCCTTCGTGGATTTCATGCTCGCCCACCGCGAAGAGCTGGAGGCCGTCGCCCACGCCTAGCGCAAGAAGCGTCTGACCGGGGCGGGGGCGACGAGGGTCGACAAGAACGCCGCGTTGGACGGCGTCTTCTGGATCTTGTCGATGAGGAACTGCGCTGCTTCCACCGTGGACAGGTCGGCCAGGGCCCGGCGCAGGAGATGGCGCTTGGAGAGCTCCTCCGGCGAGCAGAGCAGCTCCTCGCGACGCGTGCCTGACTTCAGCACGTCCACCGCGGGGAAGATGCGGCGGTCCGCGATCGAGCGATCGAGGATCAGCTCCATGTTCCCGGTGCCCTTGAACTCCTGGAAGATCACCTCGTCCATGCGGCTCCCGGTGTCGATGAGGGCGGTGGCGAGGATCGTCAGGCTGCCACTGCCCTCGCAGTTGCGCGCGGCGCCGAAGAACTGCCGCGGGAACTGCAGGGCCCGGTTGTCGACGCCGCCGCTCATGGTCCGTCCCCCGGGGCCCATCTCCCGGTTGCTGGCGCGGCCGAGCCGGGTGAGGCTGTCGAGCAGGATCACGACGTGCCGTCCCGCCTCCACCAGCCTCCGGGCCCGCTCGATGGCCAGCTTGGCCAGGCGCATGTGGGCATCGGCCGCGGAATCGGCCGAGGAAGCCAGCACTTCCGCCCGCACCGCGCGGCGGAAATGCGTCACCTCTTCCGGGCGCTCGTCGATGAGCAACAGGATGAGATGCACCTCCGGATGATGCTTGGCGATCGCCTGGCCCAGATGCTCGAGCAGCGTCGTCTTGCCCGCCTTCGGCGGAGAGACGATGAGCCCGCGCTGGCCCCGGCCGATGGGTGCGATGAGGTCGATGATCCGCAGGCTGGTCTCCCCCTGCTCGGCGGCAAGGTTCAACGGCTCATGTGGGTTCACCGACACGAGATCCTGGAAATGCGGCAGCGCCCGGTATTCCTCCGGACTCAGGCCACTCGCCTTGTGGATCTCGACCAGTGTGCGGCGCCCGCCACCCCCGTCACGCGCCAGGCCCTCGATCTCCGTACCGTCGCGCAAGGCGTAGTCCCGCGCAATTGAAGGCGGAACCACGGCATCGTCGCGGGTCGGCAGGTAGTTCTGGGCGGCCTGCCTCAGGAACCCTCCGCTACCCTCGGTGAGATCAACGACCCCGGCGACCGGTGTGGTCGGCCCGGTGGTCGGGATCGGGGCTTGGCGGGGATCCCGCGGCCCTCGCGGCCCCTGTTGCTGCGGATGGGGTCCGTTGGGCCGATCGTGTCGGTGGGGGTGTCGATGGCGCCGCGGGTGTCGCGGGCCGTGCCTCATGGGCGGCCCGTGTGCCGCGGTACGGTCATCGTCTCCTCCGAGAGCGACTATAGCACGGACCGGGGGGGCTGGTGGAAGGGGGTCTTCGACGACCCCGAGGAGTGGCGTCAGGGCCGTTCCCCGGGGAGGAGGGGGCGGAAGGTCACGACGTACGTCTTGTCCCCGGCGCAGACCGAGGCCGGGCTGGACCCGGTCGGCCAGTCGGGGAGCGAGCCTGCGGGCAGCGTGCGGGGAGCGAAAATGCTTTCCGCCGGTGATTCCTTGAACGGCCACGAGCGGCAGCCTCCGGCGAGCGTTCCCTCCCGGGCGCTCACGGCCCAGGCGCTCGGCGCGTAGGGACGAAGGCTGGGATGGTCGAACCGCGCGAGGTCGTCGATGAGCGTGGCCAGCGGTCGGAGGGCGGGCGCCGCCTGGGAGGTGTCGCCGATGACGACCATGTCGAGCGGCCGCCCGCGCCGGAGCAACAGACGCTGGCGGCCCTCGCCGCCGCCCAACCGGACGGTGCCCGCGAGCCCGGGCAGCTTGCGGACCTCGGCGACGCGCCGGTCGAGGGCCTTGACCTCGGCGGCAGAGAGGCGGCCCGCGACGAACCGGCTCGTCCCGCCCACGAAGACCTGTCCATCCTCGAGAAGCACGAAGCGCGCGGGGGCCGCTTCCGGGACGTCGTCGGGCCGGCTGCGGCCGGAGACCTCGAGCACGACGGTCGCGTTGGGGATCTCGCCCGTGGCGGCGGCCGCCGGGGTACCGAGTGCCACGAGCAGCAGGACGGCGGCCGCCCTCATGCCGGTTCCGACACCACGCGGTTGCGTCCCCCCTCCTTGGCGCGGTAGAGGTTGCGGTCGGCGGCCTCGACCAGGATCTGGGCGTCGTCGGTGTCGTCGGGGAATACCGCCACTCCCCCGCTCACCGTGACCCGGCCATCCGGCTGCTTCTCCCCTCCGCGGAAGGAGTGGGCCTCGATCGCGTGCCGGACCGCCTCCGCGAAGCGCGCCGCCTCTTCGCGGCCCGCACCGTAGAGCAGCGAGATGAACTCCTCGCCCCCGTAGCGGGCCAGGATGTCCCCGCGCCGCCCGACCTGCTTCATCAGCGTGGCCAGGGTGGACAGCACCACGTTGCCCTCTTCGTGGCCGTTGGTGTCGTTGAAGTGCTTGAAGTGGTCGATGTCGAAGAGGACGACGGCAAGCTGGTCGCCGATCTCCCGGGCGCGGTCCACCTCGATGCACAGCCGCTCGCGGAAGAAGCCCACGTTGTAGAGCTTCGTCAAGGGATCCGTGATCGCCCGGCGGTGCGTCTTCGTCACCTCCCGCGTCAGGTCGCGTACCCTCTCGACTTGCACGCGGTAGAGCTCCTCCAGGATGTCGGGCCGGCGCCGGAGCAGGCGCCGGAAGTCGACGGCGGGGACCTTGATGATGCGGCACGTGGTACGGGCACGGACGGTGGCCGACCGGCGGCCGCCCTCGCTCGACAGCTCTCCCACGATCGTTCCCGCCTCCATGGTGCGGAGGACGACCTCTTGATCTTCGGCGGCCGTGTTCACCACGTCCAGGATGCCCTCGATGAGGAATGCCACCGAGCCTCCGGGTTCGCCCTCCTTCCAGAGCACGGCCCCCGGGGGCAGGGCGGTCTCCGTCCCGACCCGAGCCAGCTCCGCGAAGATGATCTGCTGTATCTGCTCCGACAAGGGCTCCTCTGAAGGCCATGATATCCGGCCCCCGGCCCCGTCAGCGGGCGTACAGAGCGATCACCCGCTCGATGGCCCGCCGGCACACGGCGCAGAAGCCGACCTCGTCGCGGGTGAACATGGTGCAGTCGACCTGGGGGCGGTAGTAGCCGTGCGCCTCGTAGATCGCGCCTTCGAAGGCGCCCACCTGGCCCGCATATGGGGCGGAGCCCAGGAGCTGGCTCATCCGCTCGCGTTCTTCCCGGAAGAGCGCCTCCATCTCCGCCTCCGGGCGCTTCTCCTCCCGGATCTTTCGCCGGCGGGCCTGGATGTCCCGCTGGGCGGCCTCGAACTCCTCCTTCGGCCAGGGCGTGGGCAGGGGGATGCCGGGGGAGACGAGGCCGCGCCACTTGGCCGCCTGCGGGTCGGCGGTCGCGTTGGGCTCCCAGGGCTCGGGCCGCTCCGCGGCGGCGGCCGCCTGGTACGCCACCGGAGAGGTGTAGTACTCGTCGGCCAGCCCGGCGAAGTGGTGGCCGAACTCGTGGACGAAGACGTAGGGCGTGAA
>QHVJ01000019.1 GCA_003222275.1 Acidobacteriota bacterium
GTTGAAGCGCCCGAGGACGCCGTGGGACCGGTTGGCGACGTACGCGATCTCCCCCGCGAACTTCCACGGCAGCTGGCGCTGGAACGCGACGTTCCACGCATGGACCTTGCCTTCCGAGAGGTCCAGCGGAACGACGTTGTACTGCTGGTTCCGCAGCAGCGGCGTGTTGGCGAGGATGATCCCGTCGGGCGGGATGTTGGCGATGATGGGCGGCGGGAAGCCGTCCGCCATGCGCCCCGCCGGTGAGAAGGAGTTGGGTGAGTTGAACTGGTTGTTCTGCTTCACCGGGAAGTTGTAGGCGTACTGGTTGTCCGGGAACGGGATGATGCTGACGCCGTACCCGGCCCGCACCACCGTCTGCTCGTTGAACCGGTACGAAATGCCCGTCCGGGGGGCGAAGTTGTCCTTGGCGGTCTTGACGTTGAGGTTCGCGGGCACCGCGCTGTAGCCGGCTACCCGCAGCGTGTTGGTCTCGGGGTCGAAGTTCGAGAGCCCGCCCTGGTCCACGAGGCCGACGAACGGCGTGTAGTACTCGTGGCGCAGGCCGAGGTCGACCGTCAGCTTCGGCGTCACCTGCCACTTGTCGTGGATGAACGTGAAGATGGCCCAGTGCTGCGTCCCGGGATCGGTGACCTTCAGGTCGCGCGAGACGTTCGAGGGCAGGTCGAGCAGGAAGCTGGCGAAGGCGTTCGCGTAGCCGTTGAGCGAGGCGCTGTCGGTGGGCGAGCCGGCCTGGGCCGCGCTGAACTGGTAGCGGCCGCGGGAGCCGCCGAGGTCCTGGACCTGGAGGAGGAAGTCGCGGTTGTGGCGCACGTCGAAGCCGGCCTTGACCGTGTGGTTGCCCCGGATCTTGGTGAAGGTGGACGCCACGTTGTAGGTCTTCTCGGAGCGATCCCAGGGCAGGCTGGGCGAGAAGCCGAGGATCGGGTTCGCCGCGCCCACGCCCTCCAGCGTGAAGCGGGTGAGGCCGCTCGTGAAGTCGTCGATGTTGGCGCCGGAGATGCCGACCTCGGTCGAGGTGTCGAGCCCCGCGCCCTGGGCGGTGGCGACGTTGTGGTAGTAGATGAAGCCCGCCCGTGTGTCGAGGACGGCCGTCGACCCGAACGTGTGGGTCCAGTTGAGGGCGGTGCTGAAGGTCTTGTTGGTCCCCGTCCCCGCGAAGCCGTCGTTCGACGGGCCGCCGTATTGGCCGTAGGTTCCGGGATCGAACACGACCGGGCGCTGGAAGCTGAAGCGGTACGAGAGGCTGTCCTGGCCGCTCGCCTGGTAGGTGAGTTTCACGTCGGAGGCCTCGGTGCTCTTCTCCCGCACGCCCAGGAACTGGTAGTTGTTCTGCCCGAGGGCCGCGGCCAGGTTCGGCGCCGGGAGGAACGCGAGGAGCCGCTGCGCGATTGGGCTGATCCGGTTGGCCGGGATGATGTTGCCCGGGAAGGGCTGGCGCCCCGTCCCGTCGGGGTTGCCGGTGGCCGGATCGTAGATCTTGGTGGGCGACTTGCTGAAGTCGCCGCTGCGGTAGTCCGCCGGCGGGATGTTGTGGAGGTTGACCTGGCCGAGGTTGTCGCGCGTGCCCTGGTAGTCGGCGAAGAAGAAGAGCTTGTTGTGGATGATCGGACCGCCGAGCGCGGCGCCGAACTGCTTGTAGCTCGTGGGCGCCTTGGTGCCGGAGAAGTAGTTCTTGGCCAGGGTGGAGTCGCCGTTGCCGAAGAAGAAGGCCACGCCCTTGAGCTGGTTGGTGCCTGACTTCAGCGTGACGTTGGTGACGGCGCCGCCCGCGCGGCCGAACTCGGCGTCGTAGTTGCTGGTGCTGACGCTCACGGCCTCGATCGCGTCCGCGGAGGGGATGAGGACGGTCAGGAGGCCGCTCTTGTGGTTGTCGTCGATGCCGTCGAGCATCACATTGTTGGCCAGGCGGGCCTGGCCGTTCACGTTGGTCGACAGGCTGTCCTGCGAGTTGAAGAACTGCGAGTGCGGCCGGAAGGGCCGGGTGGCGCCGGGCACCGTGACCATCAGCCCCTGGAAGTTGCGGTTGAAGGACAGCGGCATCTCGGTGACCTGCTTGCTCTCGATGATGCGGCCGGTGTCGGCGCGGTCGGTCTGCAGCGGCGGCGCCTCCTGCACGACCGTCACCGCTTCCGCCAGGTTGCCCACCTGGAGGGCGAGGTCCACGCGCACCGTCGTGTTCACGTCGACCTTCACGTTCTCGCGGACGGTCTTCCGGAAGCCCGGCAGCTCCGCTTCGACCCGGTACACGCCGTCTTTGAGGTTGGAGAAGGTGTAGTTGCCGCTGGCGTTGGTAGCCGCGCTCCGGCTGATGCCGGTCTGCACCTCGGTCACGGTTACCGTCGCGCCGGGGACGCCGGCGCCCGTGGTGTCGGTGACGGTGCCGAGCAGCGTCCCCTTGACCGCCTGCGCGCGCGCGGGCGCGGGAAGAAGGAGGATGGCCAGGGCCAGGCTCAGCGGCAGGAAAGAGCCGGCGCGGCGTACGACGGAGAGCGGTGTCATGGTCGTCTCCTGCGGCGGTTGCGCGTCGAGGCGGCGCGCAAGAAAATTCGAGGGAACTCGATGTAGGTACCATGGCCCTCCAGGGCAGTCAAGGGCCCTGACGCGGGAATGCCAGGGTTGACCACCATGGAGCGGAGCGTTAGCCTGTGCACTCACGGAGAAAAAACCAATGTCCCTCATCGGCCGTGCCTTCTTGCTTGGCGTCGTCGCCGCGCTGACGTCCCTTTCCCCGCTCGCCGCCGCCCCCGGACCGTGGAAGACGCTGTTCGACGGCAAGTCCACCGACGCGTGGCGCGGCTACGGCCGCGACGCGTTCCCCACGGACGTGTGGCGGGTCGAGAACGGCGAGCTGAAGACCATCGAGGGCGTCAAGGACCCCGTCGACATCATCACCAAGGACAAGTACCGCGACTTCGAGCTGGAGCTGGAATGGAAGATCAAGCCCGGCGGCAACAGCGGGATCATCTACCGCGTGGCCGAGCTCCCGAAGCCGTCGGAGACCTGGCATTCCGGCCCGGAGATGCAGGTGCTCGACGACGAGAAACACAAGGACGGGCTCGATCCCAAGACCTCGGCGGGCGCGCTGTACGGCCTCGTCGCCCCCACGGGCAAGACGCTGAACCCGCCGGGGCAGTGGAACAAGGTCCGCCTGGTGGTGAAGGGCAGCCACGTCGAGCACTGGCTGAACGGGAAGAAGGTCGTCGAGGCGGACCTGGCCAGCCCGGAGATCAAGGCCCTCATCGCCGCGAGCAAGTTCAAGGCCTACCCGCGGTTCGCCCAGGAGCGCGAGGGCCACGTCGCCCTGCAGTTCCACGGTGACGAGGTCGCCTACCGCAACGTCCGCATCCGCATCCTCGACAAGTAGCCGCCGCCGTGGCCGGCCATCCCGTAACTCGAGCCTACGAGCCGCCGGCGGCGCGCCCACCGGCGGAAGCGGCCGTCCCGGCCGAGGCGCGTCATCTCCGTGACCTCTCCCCCGAGCAGTGGAAGTCGGGCGCGGCCGCGTGGCTGGGCTGGCTCTTCGACGGCCTCGACATGCATCTCTACACGCTCGTGGCGGCTCCCTTCGTCATGGAGCTGCTCCACGCCGCGAGCCCGGCCGACCCGATGGTGCGTGAGAAGAGCTCCTGGATCCAGGCCGCGTTCCTCGTCGGGTGGGCCCTCGGCGGCGCCTTCTTCGGGCGACTCGGCGACCGGCTGGGCCGCAGCCGCGCGCTGAGCCTCACCATCCTGACCTACGCGGCCTTCACCGGCCTGTCGTTCGTCGCCCAGACGTGGTGGCACCTGCTGGCCTTCCGCTTCCTGGCCGCGCTCGGCGTCGGCGGCGAGTGGGCCGTGGGCTCCTCTCTTCTCTCCGAAACGTGGCCCTCGCGCTGGCGCCCATGGATCGCGGCCGTGCTCCAGGCCGGGGTGAACATCGGCATCCTGCTCGCTTGTCTGGCTGTCTACGCGCTGGCGGGGTTCCCGCCGCGGACCGTCTTCCTCGTCGGCATCCTGCCCGCGCTCCTCGTCTTCTGGATCCGCCGCAACGTCCCCGAGCCGGCGGAGTGGCGGACGGCGCGGGCCCGCGCGCACGCCGGTGGCCCCGGCGTCGCGGAGCTCTTCCGGGGCGACATCCTGCCCATCACCCTGAAGACGATCGCGCTGTGCGCGCTCTCCCTCACCGCCTGGTGGGCGTTCATGTTCTGGCACGCCCAGCACCTGCGAAACCTGCCCGAGCTCGCGAGCTGGGCGCGCGCCGACCGCGAGCGGCTCGTGAGCAAGGCGTTCTTCATCGTGACCTGCGCGTCGATCGTGGGGAACTTCGCCGTCGGCGGCCTCGCGCGCCTCGTCGGCTACCGCCGCGCGATCGCGTTGATGTGCCTCGGGCTCGGGCTGTCCATGATGGGCAGCTTCGGCGTGCCCCGGGGACCCGAGTCGCTCGTGTACGTCTGGTACCCGATCGTGGGCCTGTTCGGCGGCGTGTTCGGCCTCTTCACCATGTACATCCCGCCGCTCTTTCCCACGCTGCTCCGGACGACCGGCGCCGGCTTCTGCTACAACATCGGCCGCGTCGCCGCCGCGGCGGGCACCGTCTTCTTCGGTCTGTTCGCGCAGGTGGGCAACTTCCGCTTCGCGCTCCTCTACGCGGCGGCACTGCTCCTGCCCGCGACCGTCGTCGCCCTGCTCGCCCCCGACCTCCCCCTGGACTGACGCGTCACTGCGTCGGCACCACCCTCCGCGCCATCCGGCGTGCATTTTGGAGTGGATAGCGACTCCAAAGGTTCGCTAGAATCCCTCAAGCGTCTTCCCTCCTGAGTCCGAGCGCGGGTCCGGCATTTCACCGTGATCTGCCCGTTCGTGAGCCCGTCCGGCAGTGCCCGCGACCGATTGGGCAGGAGAGCGATATGTGCAGACCGAAGGGGCTGAGCGTCGCCGTTACGCTTGGGCTGTCTCTCCTCCTCGACGCCGCCGCCGCGGATGCGCAGAGGATGTATTGGGCCGACCGGGGCACCCGTCGCATCCAGAGCGCTCGCCTGGACGGGACGGACGTTCAGAACGTGATCGTCAACGTGGTGGAGCGCCCGTGGGGAATCGCCCTGGACGCTGCCGGCGACAAGATCTACTGGTACGACCTGGAAAAGACGACGATCCAGCGCGCCCGTCTGGACGGATCCAACGTCGAAGATCTGGTCCACGCGGTCTACTCCTCGCCGTCCCTACCGGCTCCCGTCCTCGACCCCGGCGGAGGCCGGATGTACTGGGCCGAGCAAGGCGGCATCCGCCGCGCCCGGCTGGACGGCTCGAACGTCGAGGTGCTCATCACCGGCCAGTTCGGGCCGACCGGGCTCGCGCTCGACCCCGGGGCCGGCAAGATCTATTGGAACGACGCCGATCAGATCCAGCGGGCCAACCTGGACGGCAGCGGCGTCGAGCTGCTCGTCAGGACCGGCGCCACACTGTTCAACCAGTCGCCCGTGACCCTCGACCTGGCGGGCGGAAAGATGTACTGGGCGGCGAGCCTCATCTATTACGAGCCGGCTCGGATCCAGCGCGCCAACCTGGACGGCTCCCAGGTGGAAAACCTCGTTGTCGGTGTCGCGGGCACGCAAGGTCCGCTGGTGCTGGACGTTGCTGCGGGCAAGATGTACTGGTCCCAGGGCGCGTTCCCCTGGAGCGTCCGGCGGGCCAACCTGGACGGCTCGAACATCGAGGACGTAGTGCAGACCGCTACCCCGCCAGTCGGGCTCACGCTCGACACTGCGGCGGGGAAGATGTATTGGACCGTCAATAGTCTGCCGACAAAGATCCAGCGGGCGAACCTGGATGGGTCGAGCCTCGAGGACGTCGTGACCGCGGGCCTGACGGCCCCCGACCGTCTCGGCCTGAATGCCGGCGACGGCAAGCTGTACTGGTCGGATTCCAACGGGCGAAAGATCGAGCGGGCCGATCGGAACGGCGCACATCGGGAGGAGATCGTCTCGGCCGTGATCAGGACGCCCGGCCCGATCACGGTCGATCGCGCGGAGAGCAGGATTTATTGGGCGGACGTGGGCAAGGTCTATCGCGCGAGCCTGGATGGCTCGAAGGTCGAGGCCGTGGTCGCGACCGGGTCGGCCTTTGCGGGCGCCGTCGCCTTGGATCCCGTCGAGGGCAAGCTGTATTGGTCGATATTGTCCGACGTATTCCCGGGTGGCGTGATCCGACGCGGCAACCGGGACGGCTCGGACCCTGAGACCGTGGTGTCCATTGGATCGGGAACGGTCGGCATGGCCCTGGACCTGGCCGCGCGAAAGATCTACTGGGTGGAGATCTTCGGCGGTCCGATCCGCAGGGCCAACCTGGACGGTTCGGCCGTGCAGGACCTCATCACCGGGCCGCCTTTCACCGCCCAGGGCCCCATCGCTCTGGATCCGGTGGCAGGCAAGATGTACTGGGTGGCGGGCGGCGGCAACGCTACGATCCAGCGCGCGAACCTGGACGGGTCCAATGCGGAACCGTTGATACCCGTGGTCGGTGCTCGCGGGCTTGCCGTCGACCTCGCCACCCACCAGATCTATTGGACCTCTGATGCCAGTCCCCCCGCCATCATGCGCGCCGACCTCTCGGGGCTCCACACACTCGTCCCGGAAGGGCTCGTCGACCCATGGGCCATCGCCCTCGACGTTCC
The DNA here is from genome assembly GCA_003222275.1 of Acidobacteriota bacterium. Taxonomy (GTDB): domain Bacteria; phylum Acidobacteriota; class Vicinamibacteria; order Fen-336; family Fen-336; genus AA32. The sequence continues at coordinate 6,653 of QHVJ01000019.1, forward strand.
CCTGGTGCCGATGGCGGGCACGGGCCTCGTCAGGAGCGCGTCTGCGGACGGCTTCGACTCCTTCGCCCACGTGTTCGAAGCGCTGCCGGGGGCAATGGCCGTGGGGCCGATCGGATCGAAGCAGGGCGCCCTCAAGGACGTAGACGTCGATCCGACCACCGGCCTGATCTACACGATCGATTTCCGGCCCGGCGCTTTCGGCCAGCAGGTGTACGTGGTCGATCCGGCCACGGGAGCGGGCACTCCGTTACCCAATCCAACGGGCCTCGCGGCCCCGGCTCTGATCTGGGGTCTGGCCTTCGACTCCAGTGGAACGCTGTACGGCGGCGGCCTGGGCGTCTATACCATCGACAAGGCCACCGGGCGTGCCTCTGCCCTCGCCGACCTCACGAGGGTGCCCGCGCTCATCCTGGGGATGAGCGGCTCGCGCACCGGCACCGGCTTCCTTTCCACCGGGTTGCTCCTGACGCCGGGGCCGGGGCTGCCCTATGTGGGCCAGCACGGCGCGGACGGTGCGTTCGTCGCCAATCGCGTGTGGCCGTTGATCGACCCGCAAGCGCAACGCCGGGTGCTCGTCGATATCGGCCTGTCGGAGAGCGGGATCCTCTACGGCAACGCCTGGCCGTGTGGCGATCTTGTTGGTACGGCGGAGACCTCCGTTCAAGCGTCGGTGGAAAGCCTTCAGCAGGCGCTGGCCGCCGCGCGGTCGTGGACTCGCGAAGCGCTGGAGGCGGAGGCCAAGCGCAAGATCGTCCGAATCCTGGAGGTCCAGGCCGTTCCGGAGGCCAGGTCCGATCTGGTCCTCGTCCACATGGCGGTGCTCCAGAGCAGGCTGGTCGCGGCGATGACGAGGGGGGCTCCGCTGGAGGCGCTGCTGCTCGGCTTGGGGCGGACGATCCCCTCGAACTGACCTGCTACCACAAGCAGGGTCGGTTTACCTCCCGCGCGTCTCCGTGCCAGTATCGAGATCATGTCTGTGTTGCGCGCGCGCCGTGCGGCCGCGGCGCTGCTGATCGCGGCCGGCACCGCCACCGTCGGCCGCGCGCTCGCGGCGGCGGGCGAAGGCGCGGGCGCGCTTGGGTTCTCCTTCCGGGAGGTGGCGCGCGAGGCCGGCCTGGACGCGGTGACGGTCTTCGGCGGGAAGGACGTGAACCGGTACCTGCTGGAGACGACCGGCTGCGGCGCGGCGTTCCTCGACTACGATGGCGACGGCTGGCTCGACGTGTTCCTCGTGAACGGGACGACGCTCGAGGGCTTTCCCAAGGGCCAGGAGCCGATCAACCACCTCTACCGGAACCGCGGCGACGGGACTTTCGAGGACGTGACCCGCAAGGCCGGGCTCGCGCAGAGCGGATGGGGACAGGGGGTGTGCGCCGGAGACTACGACAACGACGGTCACGTGGACCTGTTCGTGACCTACTACGGCCAGAGCCATCTCTACCGGAACCGGGGCGACGGCACGTTCGAGGACCTGACCGCCAGGGCGGGCCTCCTCAGCAAGCGCCGGCGCTGGAACACGGGCTGCGCGTTCCTCGACTACGACCGCGACGGAAAGCTCGACCTGCTCGTCGCAAACTACATCGACCTCGACCTCGCCACCGCGCCCACTCCCGACTCCGGCCTGTGCCGCTACAAGGGCGTGAAGGTGGCGTGCGGCCCGCCGGGATTGCCGGGCGGGAAGAACGCCCTCTACCGCAACCAGGGCGACGGCACGTTCGAGGACGTGTCCGACAAGGCGGGCGTCACGCGCAACAGCGGGACGTACGGGCTCGGCGTGAGCACGCTCGACTTCGACGACGACGGCTGGGTGGACGCCTACGTCGCCAACGATTCGAACCCGAGCGCCCTCTACCGGAACAATCACGACGGCACGTTCACCGACGTGGCGGTTCCTGCCGGGTGCGCGTACAGCCAGGACGGCAAGCCCCAGGCGGGGATGGGGGTGGCGGTGGGCGACTACGACCGCAACGGCACCATGGACGTGTTCAAGACGAACTTCGCCGGCGACACCGCGACCCTTTATGCCAACACGGGCCAGGGCTTCTGCGAGGACCGCACGTTCGCCGCCGGCATCGGGCTCAACACGCGCTGGCTCGGCTGGGGCACGGCCTTCGTGGACTTCGGCAAGGACGGTTGGCTCGACCTGTTCCTCGTGAACGGCCACGTCTATCCTGAAGTCGTGCAGCTCAGGACGGAGGCCGGGTATCGGCAACGCAAGGTCGTCTACCGGAACGCGGGGGGGCGCTTCGAGGACGTGAGCGAGCGGCTGGGGCCGCCGGTGACCGACGCTCGGGCCGGCCGCGGCGCCGCTTTCGGCGACTACGACAACGACGGCGACGTGGACGTCGTCATCAACAACGTCAACGACCGGCCCGACCTCTACCGGACCGAGAGCGACCCTGCGCGCCACTGGCTGCTCGTCAAGCTGATCGGAACGCAGTCGAACCGAAGCGCGATCGGCGCCCGCGTGCGGTGCGTCGCCGGCGGCGTGACGCAGGTCCAGGAGGTGCGGGGCGGCGGGAGCTACATGTCGCAGAACGACCTGCGCGTCCACTTCGGCCTGGCCGGCGCGGCGACGGTGGACCGGTTGCAGGTCCGGTGGCCCAATGGACGCGAGGAGGAGTGGACGGGCATCGCGGCCGACCGGATCCTCACGGTGACCGAAGGGACCGGGAAGGGCCTGTGAGCGAGCTCGCGCCGCGCTGCTTCGAGCTGCACGAGAAGGAGCTGACCGCCGTGCCCGAGTCGGTCGGCCGCATGGCCGGTCTGGAGGAGCTGAGCCTGTGGCGCAACCGGCTCACCGCGCTGCCGGACTTCGTCTGGGACCTGGCGAGCCTCCGCGTCCTGAACGTGTCCGAGAACCGGCTCTCGTCCCTCTCCGAGAAGATCGGGCGGCTCGGCCGGCTGGAGATGCTCGACATCGGCCACAACGAGCTGACGTCCCTGCCCGTCGCGATCGGAAGCCTTCCGCTGCGCACGTTCCTGTACGTCAGCCACAACCGCCTGAAGACGGTGCCCGACTCGATCGGCGACCTGCGCGGGCTGGCGTATCTCAACATCACCGACAACCAGCTCTCCGCCCTCCCCGAGAGCGTCGGCAACCTGGAGCGGCTGTCGGAGCTGCGGCTGTACGGGAACCAGTTGACCGGCCTGCCGGAATCCATCGGCCGGCTGTCGGCGCTGAAGGAGCTGCACCTCAGCAACAACCTGCTGGCGTCGCTCCCCGAGTCGATCGGGCGGCTCGGCCGCTTGATCCACCTGGACCTGCGCAACAATCGGCTCTCGTCGCTTCCCGCCTCGCTGGGCGCGCTGAAGAAGGTCCGGCACCTCGACCTCCGCTCCAACAAGCTGACCGCGGTGCCGGAGGTGATCCGTGACCTCGACGGCCTCGAGAAGCTGGACCTGAGGTGGAACCGGGTCGGGCCTTTGCCGGATTGGCTTCGCCAGCGAGAGCAGGACGGGTGCACGGTCTACTGCTAGCGGCGGCGCTCCAGGTCGCCGCGAGCGGGGCCGAAGCGCGGGTGGCGGCCCTCAACGAGGCCCGGCGGCTCGTCAACGCCGGCAAGCCGGACGCGGCCGTGGAGACGCTCCGCACGCTCCCCGCCGGCGACCCCCAGGCCGCGCTGCTCCGCGGCGTCGCCCACTATCACGCGAACCATCCGGTGCAGGCGATCGAGGCCCTCGCCCCCGCCGTGCCGAAGCTGCCCGAAGGATCGCTGGAGCGACGCGAGGCCGTGCAGGTCCTGGGCCTCGCCAGCTATCTCGCCGGCCGCATCGCGGATGCGATTCCCTACCTGGAGCAGACGCGCCTGTGGGCCGAAGGCAACCCGGAGCTCAGCTACGTCCTCGGCATGGCCTACGTGCAGACGCGGCAGGCCGACAAGGCGCGCGCCACCTGGGCCCGCAGCTTCGGGGTCCCTCCCGCCTCGGCGGCGGCGCACCTGCTCGCGGCGCAGATGATGGTGCGGGCGGAGCTCGACGAGCTGGCCGACGCGGAGCTGAAGCAGGCCCTGGCCCTGGACCCGCGGCTGCCGCGCGCGAGCTTCCTCCTCGGCCAGACCGCGCTCTTCCGCGGACGTCTCGACGAGGCGGTCGCGCTGTTCAAACGCGAGCTGGATGTCAATCCGGGCGACGCGATGTCGTTCTACCGCCTGGGCGACGCCTACACGCGGCAGCTCAAGTGGGACGACGCCCTCGCCGCGCTCCAGAAGTCGGTGTGGATCAACCCCTACTTCAGCGGGCCGTACATCCTGCTCGGCAAGACGTACATGAAGAAGGGCGACGCGGTGGCCGCCGAGGGCATGTTGCGCCAGGCCATCGGCTACGACCCCAACAACAAGGCCGCCCACTACATGCTCGGCCAGCTCCTCCAGCAAGCCGGCCGCACGGAAGAAGCCAAGCGCGAGCTGGACACCGCCGAGCGCCTGCAAGCCCCCACCGACCGCTAGCGGATGGCGCTACAACGCAGAGGCCGCAGAGGGACGCGCAGAGGCCGCAGAGGTAGCAAAGCGTGAGGAGTGCTCATTTCATTCTGTTCTCTGCGGTCTCTGCGTTCGTTCTCTGCGGCCTCTGCGTGGAAAAGCCCACTCTCGCGTATGAGACACCCGCGTGGCCCGTGTCGCTCGTGGACGTGGCGGAGAAGGCGGGGTTGAGGGGCGTGTCGGTTTATGGGGGGCTCGACCGCAAGCGCTTCATCATCGAGACCAACGGCGCCGGGGTCGCCTTCCTCGACTACGACAACGACGGCTGGGTGGACGCGCTCGTGCTGAGCGGGACGCGGCTCGAGGAGGGCGCGCGGCAGGAGAAGGCCTGGCCGGCCGGCGAGGCGCCTACCAATCGCCTCTACCGCAACCAGCACGACGGTACGTTCGCCGACGTCACCGACCGCGCCGGCCTGCGCCGCACCGGTTTCGCCTCTTCCGTCTGCGTCGGCGACTACGACAACGACGGCGGGCTCGATCTGTTCGTCACCTACTTCGGCCGCAACGTCCTCTATCGCAACCGCGGCGACGGCTCCTTCGAGGACGTGACGGAAAGGGCGGGGCTGGCGACGAAGAACGCGCGCTGGGGCTCCGGGTGCGCCTTCGTCGACTACGACCGCGACGGCCGGCTCGACCTGTTCGTGGCCAACTACCTGTCCTTCGACCTCGCCACCGCCCCCGAGCCCGGCAAGGGGGCGAACTGCCTGTGGAAGGGCATCCCGGTCAACTGCGGGCCCAAGGGCCTGCCCTTCGACACGAACCTCCTCTACCGCAATCGCGGCGACGGCACCTTCGAGGACGTGTCGGACCGCTCGGGCGTCTCGAAGGTCACCGGCCGGTACTCGATGACGGCCACCGCCGCCGACCTCGACGGAGACGGATGGCCCGACGTCTATGTGGCCTGCGATTCCACCGCCGCGATCCTGTACCGCAACAATCGCGACGGGACCTTCACCGACACGGCGATGTCGAGCGGCGTGGCGTACGGCGAGTTCGGCAGCGCGCAGGCGGGCATGGGCCTGGCGGTCGGGGACTACGACGGCGACGGCCGGCTGGACCTGCTCAAGACGCACTTCGCCGACGACGTTCCCGCCCTCTACCACAACCTCGGCCGCGGGCTGTTCGAGGACGTCGCGGTGGCCGCCGGGCTCGGCGTCATGAACCGCTACGTGGAGTGGGGCACCGGGATGCCGGACCTCGACAACGACGGCCGGCCCGATCTGCTCTATGTCACCGGCAACGTCTACCCGGAGATCGAGCGCCAGCTCCCGCAGTATCCGCATCGAGGGCCGCGGGTGGTGTTTCGCAACATCGATGGCGCCCGTTTCGAGGACGTTACCGCGCACAGCGGTCCGGGGCCGCTCGCGGTCCACTCCAGCCGCGGGGCCGCCTTCGGCGACTTCGACAACGACGGCGACGTCGACGTGCTGATCATGAACATGAACGAGCCGCCGACGCTGCTCCGCAACGACTATGCCGGGACCAACGGGTGGATCGAGGTGAAGCTCGAGGGCACCCGCTCCAACCGCGCCGGCATCGGGGCGACGGTCGTGGTGGAGGCCGGCGGCCGGCGGCAGGCCCGAGCGGTCGTGAGCCAGGCGAGCTACTATTCGCACGACGACCTGCGCGCCCACTTCGGCCTGGGGGCGGCGACGCGCGCCGATCGCATCGAGGTGCGCTGGCCGAGCGGGGCGGTGGACGTGCTGAAGGACGTCGAGGGCCGCCGCGTGGTGACGGTCCGGGAGGGGAAGCCATGATCCTCGTCGTCGGAAGCACGGGATACCTGGGCAGCGCGGTCACGAAGAAGCTGGCGGCCGCGGGCAAGCCGGTGACCGCGCTCGTGCGCGACTCCTCGTCGGAGAAGGCGCGCGCGCTGCAGGCCGCGGGCGCGAAGCTCGTCACGGGTGATCTCAAGGACCGGGCCAGCCTGGAAAAGGCGCTGCAGGGTGTCGACACCGTGATCTGTACGGCCAGCTCCACGCTGTCGCGGAGAGAAGGTGACTCGCTGGAGACGGTGGACGGCAAGGGCGTGCAGACCCTGATCGACGTCGCGGAGCGGAAGGGCGCGCGCCGGTTCATCTACGTCTCCTTCAGCCGCAACATAGCGGCCGACTTTCCACTGGGGAAGTTCAAGCGGGCGGCCGAGAAGCGGCTGGAGTCTTCGAAGCTCGACTACACGATCCTGCTCCCCTCGTACTTCGCCGACGTCTGGCTCACGCCGGCGGTGGGCTTCGACGTGGCGGGCGGCAAGGTCCGGATCTACGGCGATGGGAAGGCCAAGGGCAGCTACGTCACCGTGGAAGACGTGGCGAAGGCGGTCGTCGCCTGCGTCGGCAACCCGAAGGCCAGCCGCAAGGCGATTCCCGTCGGCGGGGCCAGGGCCTATTCCCAGCTCGAAGCCGTGGAGCTGGTGGAGAGGGCCACGGGCAAGAAGCTCGAGCGTGAGCACATGACCGGCGACCAGATCAAGGCCGCGCGCGCGGGCGCCAGCGATCCCATGCAGGCGAGCTTCCTGGCCCTGTTCGATGCGCTCGCCCACGGCGACGTGGTCCCGCTCGACTGGACGGCGACGCTGGGCGTGCAGCCCTCGTCGCTGGAGGATTGGGTCAAGGGGGCCTTCCGGGTTAGATCCAACGATATCATGTAATATTGACACTAGAGTCAATATTAACTATTATTGACGGGTGAAGTCGCACGTACAGCACATCGAGTTCTTCCACCTGAGTTTGCTTCGGATACTCGAAGCCCGACTCAACCGAGCAAATTGGGTCGTCAAAGGCGGCGTAAACCTCCGTGCATGGTTCGGCAGCCGACGTTACTCGGAAGACCTGGATCTCGACGTCATCAAGTGCGCTCCCCACGTCCTACGCGAGAGGTTCGACAAGGTGTTGCTTTCCCGCCCGTTGGCGGAAGTACTCACCACTCAGGGCCTCGAGATCGCCCGGGCGTCGAAGCCAAAGCAGACGGACACTACGCAGCGCTGGAAGATTGAGCTGGGGGCGGCCGGCGTCTCCGTTCCCCTCCATACGAAGATCGAATTCAGCAGGCGTGCGACGCCACACGAAGAGTACGCGCTGGAGCCTGTTCGCCCCGATGTCGTCCGCCCCTACGGGATTCCCGCGCCCACCGCGAACCACTACACCGCTGCGTCGGCGATACGACAGAAGATCCAGGCGCTCACCGGCCGTTCCGAGGCTCAGGCGCGAGACGTTTGGGACCTCGATCACCTTATCCGGACGACGAACGTCGATCCCCGCCCTCTCCCGCGTGACGTGCAAGTAGTCCTCCCCGAAGCCGTCGAGCGTACCCTGTCTCTCGAATACGACACGTTCAAGGCCCAGGTCGTTCCATACCTGTCAGTGGAAGACCAGACCATCTATGGCACGCGCGATGCTTGGGATCGCATGCGTGAGCTGGTCGCCGAGCGGCTCGAGGAGTTCAAGTCATGAATGCCGCTTCCGCTCTTGCGCATCTGCGTGGTCTGGGTAAGCGGGTGGTGACCACCAATGACGTGACATTGGCTCTCGGCCTCGAGGGCTCGGCAGCGACGCAGACACTAAAGAGACTCGCGGCCGCCGGGCTTCTGAGGAGGATTCGGCATGGGCTGTGGGCCGTCGATACCGCGCTGGATCCGCTCGTTCTGCCGGAGTACCTCACCGCGCCGTTCCCGTCCTATGTGTCGTTCCAGTCCGCCCTCTTCCTGCGTGGCATGGTGAGCCAGGTCCCGGAAGTCATTTATGTGGCCTCGCTCGCGCAGACGCGAAAAGTAGGGACGAGTCTCGGCACGTTCTCGATTCACCGGTTAGCGCCGACATTCTTCGGTGGCTACGACACGCTCCCGGAATCAGCGGTGCGCCTTGCCACGCCCGAGAAGGCGCTCCTCGACACGCTTTATCTCGGGCCGTCACGCAGCAGGATATTTGCACATCTTCCCGAGATCGAGATTCCCGAGGGCTTCGACAGACGCAAAGCGCAGGAGTGGGTCGTTCGGATTCCGGCTGGTCCTCGACGCGCGTCCGTTGAACAGAGGCTGGACCGCCTTCTGAGGCCGCCTCGAAGGCAGGGGGAACCTGCCCAACACCGCCGGCGTCCTCAGGAACACTGAAGAGAGCGCCGGACAATCGGGTGAACCGCTATCTCAGCGGCAGGTCGAGCTCGCGGCGCACGTACGCTCCCTCGGGCCCCTCGAAGGATACGAGAAGGCGGGCATCGCCGTTGGGCGCGGCCGAGACGGTGATGCCGGGGACGGCCTCGGGCCGACGCGGACTGCGCACGCCGATGGCGTAGCTCCGGCCCGCGCGTCCGTCCAGGACGAGCTTCAACCGGCCCTCTTCCGCGCGGGCGCGGAGGATGCGCAGGCCCTGGCTCGTCGCGCCTCGTCGCGGTGCGTCCACCGCCGAGTAGACGCCCGTGCCTTCGTCGAGGCTGAAGACCACGCGGTGCGACCCGGTGACTTCCAGCTCCACCTCCACGCGCTGCACGTCTCCCTGGCGGGTGACCTTCGTCGGCATCGCCCGGCCGTCGACGGTGGCGGCCCGCACCGCCGCGTCGAGGGGAAATGCGGGCGCCACCCGCACGCGCAGCGGGCTCGCCGACCCGCCACGCCGGGTGAGCGTCACCGTTTCTTCTCCCCGCCCGCGCTCGAGCGCCAGGTCGACGCGCGCGTCCCCGGCGGCGACGTTGCGCACCGTGACGCGGTCCCAGTCGGCGGGCAGCTCGGGGGCGAAGGTCAGCACGCGGCCCGCGGCGCTCGCCTCCAGGCCGAGCAGGCCGCGCAGGACGGGGGAGACGACCATCGCCTCGGACCAGACCTGATGGTGAGACGAGCGCCCGAACGGTGCGTCGAAGGCGCCGGAGAGCAGCTCGGTGACGTAGCCGAGGGCGTTGTCGAAGGTGAGCAGCGCGTTGGCCATCGTCGCCTGATAGGCCACGTGGGGCCGGCCGTAGCGGTACGCGCCCACCGCCGTCCATCCGGTGAAGAGCGGCCAGACGGAGCCGTAGTGATACGAGAGCGGGTCGTACAGCCGGCTGCGCTCGGAGAGGAGGCGCTGGCCCCAGTCGGCCGCCATCTCCGCCGCGCCCAGATGGTCGATCTCCGACTGGGCGCGGTCGTCGGCGAGCGTGCGCCACCAGAGCGGCACCGCCGGCAGCACCGTGTCCTCGTCGATGAAGCGCGCGTCCTTCATCTCGTCCATGCGCGCCTGGCGGCGCTCGCGGTCCGGCCCCGGCTCCGCCTCTCGCCGCTTCTCGTCGGGGCGCTTGCTCGCGAAGCCGTAGAACCCGCGCCCCGCGATCCAGTACGTCGCCTCCGTCGCGGCCCGCGTGCGCTCCGCCCACGCTCGGGCCTCGGCGGCGAGGGCCGCGTCGCCCGCCGCCTCCGCCATCTCGGCCAGGCCGCGGCACGCCTCGATCCACGCGCCCTGCATGTAGATCTCCTCGTGAGGCGGGTACAGGGCGCCGCCCTCCACCCAGCCGTGCCCGAACTTCGTGTTCTCCACGAGGCCGTTGCCGTCCGTGTCCGTGGCGGCCGTGAAGCGCCACGCCTTGACGATGGACTCCCATGCCTCGCGTACGTAGGCGAGGTCGCCGGTGGCGCGGAAGCGGTCGGCATGGGCGATGACGTAGAGAGGGGTGGCGTCGGCGCTGTTCCAGGGGTACGGGTAGTCCGTGAACCATGGGATGAGGGCGGCGCTCTGGGAGATCTCGTGGGGGATTTTTCCGTCGGCGCGCTGGAACTTCCGCAGGAAGTCGAGGGCCGTCCGGCTCGTCGCGAAGTCGCCTTCGGCGTGCAGCGCGAGCGTGGTCCACAGCGCGTCGCGGCCGAAGAGCCACGCGAAGCCGGGCCGCTCGCTCTCGCCGGAGGTGCGGAAGCCGGCGAGCAGCCCGGTGCCGAGCGTCGGGTTCGTCGCCAGTCCCTTGTCGATCCCCACCTTCGCCCATGCGAAGGCCGTGTCCAGCCGTTCGTCCGGCGTCGATACCTGCGTCGTCCGCTCCTGCAGCACATGGTAGTAGGCCACGTTCCTTCCGTAGAGAGCGGGCACCGAGCCGAGGAGGCGCTCGTAATCGGCCTGGGCTTTCTCCCTTCCCTCCACGCCCCCGACGAACAGGATCGGGACGAGGTGCGACGCCATGCGCTCGCGCGGCACGTCGATCACGAAGCGCAGGGGGACGTCGCGCGGCTCCTCCTGATACGGCATGACCGACGTGTCGCGCGCGCCGGGGGAGCCGACCAGGGCCACGAACCTCTTGGTCTCCTCGGTGATCGCGTACACATGCGCCTTCTCGTCCCAGCCTACGTTCCCCGTCATGAGGCCGGCCGGCCACATCAGCTTCAGCCGGGGCCGGAACGAGCCGGTGATGGTCATGGGCAGCGTGCTGTCCACGTCCAGGAGCATCACGGCCGCGGGCTCGTCGAGGGGCGCGAACAGCACCTGGCGCACCGTGAACGCCGGGTGCGAGTACGTGAGCGTGGTGGCCTCGGGCCGGACCTGCACCCAGGCCACGATGTCCGTCCCCTCGATGTCGAGCGGATAGCCCTCGAGACGGAAGGAGAGCCGGAAATCGTCGACCAGCTTCAGCGGATAGACCCAGGCCTCCAGCCCGCGCGTCTCGTAGCCGAAGAGCGCCGAGCGCCGCCCCACCACGTCGAAGAAAGCGCCGGGCCGGACCGGGCGCTCGAGCTCGAGCCCGCTCTTCGGCATGGGGAAGCGCGCCAGGGACGCAGGCGCGGGCGTCTCGGCGGCCATCAGCGGCGAGGCGACCAGCAGGAAGAGGACGCCCACCGCCGGCGAGGAGCCTTTCGTGCGCGGGCGGAGCATCGCGCGCGAGATTAGGCCGCGGGCTCGGGCGTGGTCAAGTCGAAGACCGCGCTCCGGGGCTCGGGCGGGTTGCTCGGGCGGGTTGCTCGGGCGGGTTGTTGCTCGGGCGGGTTTGACCGCAGCGACGGGCGGGCGTAGCCTCCCTCTTCTCATGCTCGTGTCGTGGGCGGCAGCCCTCACTCTGGCGGCGGTGCTGGACCTGGCCGGACACGCGGTGGACCCCCTGCCTCGTCCGGGCGCGCGGCCGGCCGTCCTGGTCTTCGTGCGGACCGACTGCCCGATCGCGAACCGCTATGCGCCGGAGCTGCGGCGGCTGCAGGATCATTTCGCCCGCAAGGGAGTGGCGTTCTGGCTCGTGTATCCGGATCCCTCGGAGACGCCGGAGGTGATCCGTCGTCACCAGCGCGATTTCGGGTTGGGGTTCCATGCCCTGCGTGATCCGCAGCACGAGCTGCTGAAGGCGACCCAGGCGACGGTGACGCCGGAGACGGCCGTGTTCGTGGGAAGCGCCGCCGGACCACGCATGGTCTACCGGGGAAGGATCGACGATCGCTACGTCGACTTCGGCCGCTCGCGGCCGGCGCCCACGACCCGCGATCTTCGCGAGGTCCTCGAGGCGCTTGCGGCCGGATCCACGTTGATGCCTCGCACGACGCCCGCGGTCGGGTGCTTCATAGCGCCGCTGGAGTGAGCCACCGGGCGGCAGCGTGGGTCGCGGTGCTGCTCGTGGCCGGCGGCTGCGGGCGGGCGCGCTCGGAGCGCGTGACTCCGTCACCGCCGCCGCGGGCGGAACCGGTCACGTTCAACCGCCACATCGCCCCGATCGTGTACCGCAACTGCGCACCGTGTCACCGTCCCGGCGAGGCGGGTCCTTTCAGCCTCCTCAGCTACGCCGACGTGCGCAAGCGTGCGGACCAGATCGCGCGCGTGACGGCGAGGCGGTACATGCCGCCCTGGCCGCCCGAGCCGGGCTACGGCGACCTGGCCGGGGAGCGGCGGCTCGGCGAGGACCAGATCGCGCTCCTCCAGCGCTGGGTCCGCGAGGGCGCGCCCGAAGGTCCGCCCGCCGGGGCGCCGGCCCCGCCCCGCTTCTCCGAAGGCTGGCAGCTCGGACCGCCGGATCTCGTCGTCGAGATGCTCGAGACCTACACGGTCCCGGCCGAAGGCGGCGACGTGTTCCGCAACTTCGTCCTTCCCGTTCCACCGGCAAAGGGCTGCGAGCGAAGCGGGATTGACTCCGCCCGGAGCCGCGAAGCGGCCCCGCCAGATGAGCGGCGGCGAATTCATTTCGCTGTCGCGGAAGAAGCGAGCGGGGGTTCAAGGGGGCGCGACACAGCGCCCCCTTGCTCGACACGCTATGTGCGGGCGCTCGAGTTACGTCCGGGTGACAAGAAGGTCGTCCATCACGCGAACGTGCTCGTCGACACCACCGGCTCGGCGCGCCGGCGCGACACAAGTGATCCGGGAGTCGGCTTCGCGGGCATGGACGTAGAGCTCGAGTCGGACCGCTTCGAGCCCGACAGCCATTTCCTCTTCTGGAAGCCGGGGACGGCGGCGGTCGCCGAGCCGCCCGGCATGGCCTGGCGGCTGGACGAGGGCGCGGACCTCGTCCTCAACATGCACCTGCAGCCGACGGGCAGGCCGGAGCCGATCCGGCCCACCGTGGGCCTCTACTTCACGGACGAGGCCCCCACGAAGTTCCCGATGCTCCTCCAGCTCGAGCACGACGGCGCCATCGACATTCCCCCCGGCGAGAGCCACTTCGTCGTCGCCGACCATTACGACCTGCCCGTCGACGTCGACGTGCTGGGGGTCTATCCGCACGCGCACTACGTCGGCCGGGACGTCCAGGGGTTTGCGACGCTGCCCGACGGCACGAAGAAGTGGCTCATCTGGATCCGCGACTGGGATTTCGCCTGGCAGGCCGTCTACCGCCTCGCGCGCCCGATCTTCCTTCCCCGCGGCTCCCGCCTCGAGATGCGGATCACCTACGACAACTCGGCCGGCAACGTGCGCAACCCCAACGACCCGCCCCGGCGCGTGGTCGCCGGCAACCGCTCCACCGACGAGATGGGCCACCTGTGGATCCAGGTCCTGCCGCGGCAGCGCGACGACCGCTGGGTGCTGCAGGAAGCCTACATGCGTCGGCGCCTGGAGAAGTATCCCGGCGACTTCATTGCCCACGCCAACCTGGGGGCCGCGCTGGATCAACGCGGTCGGGGCGAAGAGGCGATCGCGGAGTACCGCCAGGCCCTGCGAAGCCGGCCCCGCAGCGCCGCGGTCCTCAACAACCTCGGCGCGGCGCTGCAGGCTTCGGGCCGGCTCGACGAGGCCATCGTCGAGTACCGAGAGGCCGCGCGCGCGCAGCCCGACTACCTCAACGCGCGCCACAACCTCGGCGCGGCGCTGCAGGCTTCGGGCCGGCTCGACGAGGCCATCGTCGAGTACCGAGAGGCCGCGCGCGCGCAGCCCGACTACCTCAACGCGCGCCACAACCTCGGCGCGGCGCTGGTGCAGAAGGGCGCGTTCGCCGAGGCGTTGCCGTACCTGCGCGCGGCCGTGCGCGCCCGGCCCGACGATGCCACCGATCGCAACAACCTGGGCGGCGCGCTGCTGGCGTTGGGACGCGTCGACGAGGCGATTCGCGAGCTGCGGCGCGCCGCGGAGATCGACCCCCGCTCGCTCAACGCCCACTACAACCTCGGCCGCGCCCTCGCCGCGCGCGGCTTGCGGCGGGAAGCCGTCGAGCAGATGGAGGAGGCCCTTCGCATCGCGCCGTCTGATCCCGATGCGCGCCAGGCGCTCGCCGAACTGAAAGCGGGACGGGCCGAGAACTGAAGTATCAGTAGATCAGCGCCCTGAAACCGGTAACAAAGCGCTTGACGGCCCCGCCACCCGGCAGTACGATCCGCGCCGTCCCATAAGGTGTCCACCGAGTGTTTCTGGCCCGTCGACCCGCCCTGCCTTCTCGATTTTTACCGCTGCTTTCCGCGTGCCCCAGGGCACGATGCAACAAGGGGGATGTATGAGTTCCGCTCTGCGCCACGCCCGGCGTTCACTCTGGAGCCCGGCGTGCATCCTGGCGCTGTCGGCCGTAATGGCTCTCGCCGTCGGGCCCACACCCGCCGCGGCCCAGGCCGTGTATGGCAGCATCGCCGGCACCGTCAACGATTCCACGGGCGCGGCCATGCCTGGCGCCACCGTCACCATCACGAGTGTGGAGCGCAAGACGAGCGACAGCGTTACCACGAACGCCTCCGGCCTCTACTCCAAGGAGCGCCTCCTGCCAGGGTTCTACGAGGTCAAGGCGGAGCTGAGCGGCTTCAAGTCGGCGGTCGTCCCCTCCGTCCGCGTCAACGTCGATGCCCAGACCAAGGTGGATTTCCGTCTCGACGTCGGCCAGCTCACCGAGGCGGTCACCGTCAACGCCGCCGAGGGCCAGCTCCTCAAGACCGACCGCGCCGACGTTTCGACCATGATCGACACGAAGCAGATCACCGAGATGCCGGTCCTCGACCGCAACTTCACCAAGTTCATCCTGCTCACGCCCGGTGCCCAGCAGCAGTCCTGGAACCACGCGGCGAGCGAGAACCCCCAGGGGTCGCTCCAGACCCAGGTCAACGGCCAGTCCTTCGCCGGCACGGGCTACCAGCTCGACGGCACCGACAACCGCGACCCCATCCTCGGGATCATCGTCATCAATCCGAACCTGGAGGCGATCGGCGAGACCAAGGTCACCTCGCAGAACTACGACGCGGAGTTCGGCCAGGCGATCGCGGGCGTCGTGTCGGTGGTGACCAAGTCCGGGAGCAACGACATCCACGGCAGCGCGTTCGAGTTCCTGCAGCGCGACCGCTTCCAGGCTCGCAACCCGTTCTCCCAACCAGACAAGCCCAACCCGATCACGGGGAAGGTACTGCCGCTCAACAAGAGGGATCAGTTCGGGGGCTCCGTCGGAGGCCCCATCGAGAAGAACAAGTGGTTCTTCTTCGCCGACTACCAGGGGACGCGCAGCACCCAGGGCGGGTCCAAGCTGCTGACGGTGCCCAACGCCGCGTCGCGCAACGGCGACTTCAGCGCCTACGGCGTGAACATCTACGATCCCGCGGCCGGCGCGCCCGGCAGCCGCCCGCAGTTCGGCGGCAACGTGATCCCGAGCGCACGTCTTTCCCCGCAGGCGCTCAAGATCCTCTCCCTGATCCCCCTCCCGAACGCACCCGGCAGCGTCAACGGCACCCGGGACAACTTCATCGCGCAGGGCTCCGAGCTGTTCAACAACGACAGCTTCGACGTCCGTCTCGACGGGCGGCTCAGCTCGAGCATCAACACCTTCGTGCGCTACAGCTTCGCTCGCTTCGACCTCAACGGCCCCACGGCTTTCGGTACGGGGGGCGGAGCCGAGCTCGTCTCTCTGGGCGGGAACTCCAAGGTCCGGAACCACAGCGTCGCGCTGGGTGCGGACTACACCCTCAACGCGAAGACGGTGCTGGACGTCCGCTTCGGCTTCTTCAAGTACGGCGTGGACGTGCTGCCGTTCGATTTCGGCACGACGCCGGCGAAGGACGCGGGCATACCCGGCCTCAACCTCGACGACTTCAGCTCCGGCCTCCCCGCGCTCTACATGAGAGGCGGCGCCGCGGACATGAACTTCGGCTCCGGCCTCGGCGTCAACCGCTGCAACTGCCCCCTCGCCGAGCACGAGAAGCAGGCCCAGATCGTGTCGAACCTGACCCGGCTGGCCGGCAACCACACGATCAAGTTCGGGATCGACATCCGCCGCGCCTACAACCTGCGGGTTCCGAGCGATTCGCACCGCGCGGGCGAGCTGTACTTCAACGAGCAGGGCACCGCCGGGCCCACCGGCGGTGGCCTGGGTCTGGCGACCTTCCTGCTCGGCAACACGAGCTCCATGAACCGCTACGTGAGCCCCAACACGAACGCACGCGAGAAGCAGTGGCGCCAGTTCTACTACCTGCAGGACACCTGGCGCGCGACGTCGAAGTTCACGCTCAACTATGGGATCCGGGCCGACATCTTGAGCCCCCAGACGGTGAACGAGCCGGGCAACGGGGGATGGGTGGACATCCACACCGGTGAGATCCGCGTCGGTGGCGTGGGAGACATCAACCTCGCGGGTAACGTGAAGAACAAGGTCAACTGGGCGCCGCGCCTCGGGATCACCTATCAGGTCAGCCCCAAGACGGTCGTCCGGGCCGGTTACGGCCGGAGCTACGACATCGGCGTCTTCGGCTCGACCTTCGGCCACACCGTGACGCAGAACCTCCCCGTGCTCGCCTTCCAGGACCTCAACCCGCCCAACAACTTCCAAAGCGTGTTCAACCTGGCCCAAGGCCCGCCGGCTCCGGTCTTCCCGAGTGTGCCGAGCAACGGCCGCTTCCCGCTTCCCAACGGCGTCGGCGCGCGCGTGCTGCCGGACACGCAGCACCTCGCGCACGTGGACGCCTACAACGTGACGTTGCAGCGCCAGCTCACGAGCACGATCTCCGCTGAGGTCGCCTATGTGGGCAACACGGGCCGCGGGTTCGCCGGGGACGGCCCGGCCAACAACTACAACCAGCCGAGCATCCAGGGCTTCGGCACGCTTTCCCAGAACCAGCGGCGGCCGTTCTACGCCTGCCTGGTGAAGAACTCCGACGGCAGCTGCGGCAACTTCGGCTGGACGCAGGGCATCGACTTCTTCAGCAACACCGGGAAGAGCCAGTACAACGCGCTCCAGGCCAAGATCACCCGTGTGTTCGCAAGCGGCTACTCCTTCCTGGCCCACTACACGCTGCAGAGCCACAAGAACGACGGCGACTACTTCTTCATGGACCCGAACGTGGACTATGGGCCGGCCGACTTCATCCGCCGGCACGTGTTCGTGGTCGCGGGCACGGCCGAGCTACCGTTCGCCAAGGGGAACGCGATACTCGGCGGCTGGCAGATCAACGCGGCCGCCACGATCCAGAGCGGCCTGCCCTTCCAGGGCGGCCCGAGCTATCGTGACGCCGGACAGGACCGCGACACGGGGCCCAACCGCCCCAACCTCATCGGTGATCCCAAGACCGGCAGCGGGGACGGCCTCACGTCGCCCTACTTCAACGTGATCCCGATCGGCTCGCCGGGCAGCGCCTTCGGCCGGCCGGCCAAGGGAACGTTCGGGAACCTGGGCCGCAACGAGCTGCGGGGTCCCGGGTGGTGGAACGTCGACGCCTCGCTCTTCAAGCGGTTCCAGATCAAGGGCGAGAGCAAGCTGGAGCTGCGCGTCGAGGCCCAGAACGTGTTCAACCACATCAACCGCGGCAACCCCGACTCGGAGATCGGCGTGCCGGGGAACCTCAACCCGAATTCGGGCTTCATCACGAGCATGGCGGCCAACGCCCTGCCGCGCAACCTGCAGTTCGGGGTCCGGCTGTTGTTCTAATCGTGAGGGGGGGGGCGCTGAGTCGCGTCCCCCCCTTCAGGACCCCCCCGCCCACTTCGGCGAAATGAGTTCGCCTCCGTTCGCAGCCTTTGCTGATTGCTGTTTGCTCTATGCGCGCGCGTAGGCGCCGCGGGCGGCGATGCGTCGGGACCGGGCGGCCACGCGGGGAGGATTGGACTCCCACTCCAGCTTGAAGGCCGGAAGCACGCGGGTGGCGCCGGCGCGGGGCGCGACGCGGCGGAAGCGGGGGAGCCACTCCGCCCACGCGGCCAGGATGTCGCGCGCGCGCGTGCTGCCCGTCAGCTCGACGTGGCGGGCGATCACCTGTCCGAGCCAGGCCTGCTCGCGGTCGTCGAGGCCTTCTTCGACCGCCACCAGCTCGGGATTGTGGCGGCGGTACAGGAGGCCCTCCTCGTCGAGGACGTAGGCGACGCCGCCGGACATGCCGGCCCCCAGGTTGCGGCCGGTGCCGCCGAGGATCACCGCTGCCCCCGCCGTCATGTACTCGCAGGCGTGGTCGCCCGTGCCCTCCACGACCGCCAGGCCGCCGCTGTTCCGCACCGCGAAGCGCTCGCCGACGCGGCCGGCGATGAACGCGCGGCCGCCGGTGGCTCCGTAGAGGACGGCGTTGCCGGCGATCACGTCCTCGCTTCCCGAGCGCGCGCGACCTCGCGGGGTCCGGAGGACGATGTCGCC
>QHVJ01000344.1 GCA_003222275.1 Acidobacteriota bacterium
AGGCCGACGTCGATCTTGAGCACCACGTCGAGGGTGCGGCCGGCGGCGCGAAATGCGCTCGCGAGCGTGGAGGCGCCCTCGACCGAATCCACTCCGACCGCCAGGCGCCGGAGCCGCTCGGCCAGCGCGAGCAGGCGCCGCGCCTTGTCGGCGCCGACGACCGGGTAGGCGATGAATAGGTCGTCGAAGCCGGCCGCGGCGAACACCTCGGCCTCCGACGTCTTCGCGACCGACAGCCCCGTGGCGCCGGCCGCGATCTGGCGCCGGCCGACCTCGACGACCTTGTGCGTCTTGGCGTGGGGCCGCAGGCGCACGCCGAGCGTGCGGGCGCGCTCGGCCATCCGGGCGATGTTGCGCTCGAGCACGTCGAGGTCGACGAGGACGACGGGAGTCTCGAGATCGTGGATCGAGCGCACGGGGAATATGTTAACCGACGGCAGCAATCAGCAATCAGCAATCAGCGATCAGCAGTCAGCAGACAGCCCGGCAAGGGTTATTCT
Organism: Acidobacteriota bacterium; assembly: GCA_003222275.1. GTDB lineage: Bacteria > Acidobacteriota > Vicinamibacteria > Fen-336 > Fen-336 > AA32. The sequence continues at coordinate 501 of QHVJ01000344.1, forward strand.
TGCAACGCTGATTGCTGATCGCTGAATGCTGACCGCTACCGTCCGCGCGGTCGTGATGCCGGGTCCCGGGCAGCCGCTCGAGGTGCGCCGCTTCGCCGCGCCCCGCCCGGAGCCCGGCGGCGCCGTGCTGGAGATGGTGGCCAGCGAGGTGTGCGGCACGGACGTCCACCTCCATCACGGTCGGCTGGCGGGGGTGCCCTACCCGATCATCCCTGGCCACATCAACTGCGGGCTCATCCTGGAGACCAACGGCCCGCTGCGCGATGTGGAGGGCCGGCCCCTGACGGCCGGCCGCCTCGTCACCTTCTTCGACGTGTTCGGGACGTGCGGCGAGTGCTGGCATTGCCTGGTGGCCAAGGCGGCCACGCGATGCCCGAAGCGCCGCGTCTACGGCATCACCACCAGCGCCGCCGAAGGCCTCCTCGGCGGTTGGGCGGAGCGGATCGAGCTGAAGCCGGGCGTACGCGTCCTGCCGATCCCGGAGGGCCTCGATGCGGAGGACTTCATGGGCGGAGGCTGCGGCCTGCCGACCGGTTTCCACGCCGTGGAGAGGGCCGGGGTCGCGCTCGCCGACACCGTCGTGGTCCAGGGCAGCGGGCCCGTGGGCCTGAACGCCGCCGTCTTCGCCTCCCTGGCCGGCGCGGGCCGCGTCCTCGTGATCGGGGCGCCCGCCGCCCGGCTCGAAGCGGCCCGGCGCCTGGGCGCCGACGACGTCCTCGACATCACCGCCGTCACCGACGGTGCCGCGCGCGTGCGCTGGGTGCACGAGCGCACCGCGGGCCGCGGCGCCGACGTGGTCATCGAAGCCTCGGGCAGCCCGGCGGCGGTGCCGGAAGGCCTGGAGATGGTCCGCGACGCGGGCACCTACGTGGTGGTGGGCCAGTACACCGACGCCGGCGAGGTCCCGATCAACCCCCACACCCACCTGAACCGGCGCCACGTCACCCTCCGCGGCTGCTGGGGGTTCGAGTTCACGCACTTCCACCGCGCGCTGCAGCTCATGGCGAGGCACGTGCGGCGCTTCCCCTGGCGCGAGCTCGTGACCCGGCAGTACGCGCTGGAGGACGCCGGCCGTGCCCTCGCGGACATGGAGCGCCTCGCGGTCGTGAAGGCGCTCGTCCGGCCCTCGATCTGAGTCCGGCGGGCCGTCTGCTACGCTAGCAGCAGGATGGGGCTCCGCGCCTTCGCCGATTCCGTACGAAGAGAATGGCCGCGCCCCCGCAAGCTCCAGGACGGCCTCGCCATACTCCTGATCACCGCGGTCGCCGCCGGCGGCCTGACGGCCGAGTGGTGGCTGGGCCGGCATTACGTCTCCATCTGGCGCCTCACCCGTGGGGTGGGCGACACGATGTTCTACGGCGGCGACGGCCGGCCCTGGTTTCCGCTCGACGAGGCGCGGCGCGACGTCTCCCTCGACCAGGTCTCACCCTTCGTCGTGAAGGCCGTGATCGCGGTCGAAGACCACCGCTTCTACCACCACCCGGGGATCGACCCCGTGGGCCTGGCGCGCGCCAGCGTGCGCAACCTGCGCCGCGGAGGAGTCGTGCAGGGGGGGAGCACGCTGACGCAGCAGCTCGCGCGCACGCTGTTCCTTTCCAACGAGCGGACGTGGGCGCGCAAGGGCAAGGAAGCCGTGCTGGCCCTGATGCTCGAGCAGGTGCTGACCAAGGACCAGATCCTGGAGCTGTACCTCAACCGGATCTACCTGAGCGGCGGCGTGTACGGGGTCGAGGCCATGTCGAAGAAGCTCTTCGTGAAGCGGGCCCGCGACCTGACCCTGCCCGAGGCGGCGCTCGTCGCCGGCCTCATCCGCGCCCCGTCCGCGCTCTCGCCGTGGTCGAACCTCGACGGCGCCCTCCAGCGTAGCCGGACGGTGCTGGAGCGCATGCGCGAGCAGGGATTCATCAGCGCCGAGGACGAGCGCACGGCCCTCGGGGCCCACGTCCGAATCACGTCGAGCCCGGGGCTCGCCGACACCCGCTCCGGCTACGTCAAGGAGTACCTGCGCCAGCTCTTCCGCGACCAGATGGGAGGAGATCACCCTCCGGATTGGCAGGTGCGCACGACGTTCCTGCCCGAAGTGCAGGCGGCCGCGGAGCAGGCGGTGGCCGGGGGGCTGCGGCGGCTCGGCATTCCCGACCTGCAGGCGGCGCTCGTCGCGATCGACCCCGCCACGGGCGACACCCTCGCGCTCGTCGGCGGGCGCGACTTCAACACCGCCCCGTTCAACCGCGCGGTGCGGAGCCGCCGCCAGCCGGGCTCCGCCTTCAAGCCCTTCGTCTACGCCGCCGCGCTGGAGCGCGGGCTGTCGCCGGTGACCGTGCTCTCCGACCTGAGCTCCATCTCGGCCGGCGCCTATCAGGAATGGGCCCCGCGGAACGCGGAGGGCGACGCGCCCGACTCGCAGACACTGCGCGAAGCGCTGCTCGAGTCCAACAACCAGGCCGCGGTGGCGCTGCAGCAGCGCATCGGATCGGGATCGGTGCTGAAGGTGGCGGAGGGGGCGGGCCTGCACGACCTGCCCAACGTCCCTTCCCTGGCCCTCGGCACGGGTCTCGTCACGCCCCTGGAGCTGACGGCCGCGTACGCCATCTTCCCCAACGGCGGCTACGCGGTGAAGCCGCGGGCCATCGTACGCATCCTGGACGACGGCGGCGCGACGGCGTACGAGAACCCGCTGGAGCTGCGCCGCGTCCTCTCCGAGCCCGCCGCGTTCCAGGCCCTGACGATGCTCCGCGACGTGGTGGACATGGGAACGGCCGCCTCCGCGCGCTCGATGGGCCTCCGCATGCCGGCGGGAGGCAAGACCGGGACCACCGACGAGTTCAAGGACGCGTGGTTCGTCGGCTTCTCGACGTCGGTGGTGGCGGGCGTGTGGGTCGGCTTCGATCAGCCCGCTCCCATCGGGCGCGAGGCCTACGGGGCGCGGATCGCGCTGCCCATCTGGACGGAGTTCATGCGGCGCACCGCCCGCGCGCTGCCCGCGAGCGAGTTCCAGGTGCCGGCGGGACTGCGGGAGGTCGAGCTGTGCCGGGTGTCCTACCTGCGGCCGGTCGAGAGCTGCCCGACCTACGTGGAGTACTTCAAGGAGGGCGACGACGTGCCCTCGCGCCTGTGTCCCATCCACCGCGGGAGCTTCAAGCAGGAGGCGCGCCGGGCGGTCAACGACCTGTTGTCGAGCCTCGGGCGAAAGCTTCGCGGCATCTTCAAATGGTGACGGAAGAACGCGCGACAAGGAGGACTCATGCGGATCGAGCGTCAGGCGGACGGGGTCCGGATCGAGCTGAGCGGCGCCGAGGTGCGTCTCCTGCGGCGCGCCCTGGAGCGCGCCTCCTTCATCGACACGCCGGTGAGCGAGCAGGCGGAGATCGCCGCCTTCTGCGCCCGCGCGTTGGAAGCGCTGCCCGCCAAGTAGCCTTTCCACGCAGAGAGCGTCATTGAGCTGGGGGGTGCTAGCGGCGCACCCCCCAGATCCCCCGCTCGCTTCGCGCGAGTGAATCGCGCTCCGCTCGCAGCCTTTGGTCCCTTATTCGTTGTTCTTCTCTGCGTCTTCTGCGCGCCCTCTGCGGCCTCTGCGAGGAAAAGCAGTACCGCCGGTGGACTGGCTGGCGAGCATGCCGCAGGCGGCGTGGATGTCGGCGCCCCCGGAGTAGCGGCGGACGAAGCCGATACCGTTACCGGCGAGCGCGGAGAAGAATCGGCTGCGCTCGGCGTCGTCGGGCGGGTGAAAGCGCCCGGTGGGATCGTTCACGTCGATGGCCGAGAGGCGGACCCTCACGCCCGCGAACAGCCGCCCCAGCGCGCGCGCCTCGTCGGCGCCGGTGTTGATCCCCGCCATGAGCACCCAGGCCAGGTTCACCGGGCCGCCGCGCTTCTCCGCGTGCCGGCGCATGGCGGCCGCCAGCGCATCGACCGGATGGCGTCGGGCGAGCGGAACGAGCCCCGCGCGCTTGTCCTGGAGCGCGGAGGTGAGAGACAGGATGAGCCGATAGGGATGGCCCTCGGCGGTGTAGCGCTCCATCATCGGCAGGACGCCCACCGTCGAGATCGTGATGCGGTCCCCGCCGATGCGCGCTCCGCAGGGATCACGCAGGATCTCCGCGGCCCGGATGACGTTGTCGTAGTTCTGGAAGGGCTCGCCCTGCCCCTGGAACACGACGCCGGTCACGGGCCGCTCGGGCCCCTCGCGGCGCACGGTCAGGACCTGCTCCACGATCTCCCAGGGCTCGAGGCCGCGCTCGAGGCCGAGGCGGCCCGTCTCGCAGAAGACGCAACCGAGGGCGCAGCCCGCCTGCGACGAGACGCACACGCTCCATCGGGGGCGCTCGAGGGGGATGCGCACCGCCTCGAACACGCGGCCGTCGGCGGCGCGGAAGAGGTACTTCACGAAAGGGTCGATCCGGCTCGCCCGCCGGTCCACGACCTCCAGGCGGAGGGTGTGGCTGCGGGCGGCGATCTCGGCGGCGAGGCGGCGGGAGAGTCCCCGCACGCCTTCGAGGTCGTCCCGGTCCTCCCCCACGACGCGGCCCACGATGCGTCGCGCCACGCCGTCGTCGAGGGGGAGGTCGGGCCAGAGTACGGCGAGCGAGGACGGCGTCTGGCTACGAAGATGGGCGCCTACCACAGGGCGCCCATGGTACCAGTCCGACCAGCTCTACTGGTTGCTGGGGGTCGTGGTGGACTTCTCCTTGTCGTGGTTCCAGCGCCCGCGGCCCCGGTGCTCCTTGCGCATCTGCTCGAACTTCTGCTGTTGCTCCGGGGTCAGGATGGACTTGATCTGCTCGTTCATCTTCTCGTGCCGCGCCCGCATCGTCTCCTTGTCGGCCTTGCCCTGATCCGCCTGCCACTGCTGGTGGGCCTCCTGGAAGATTTGCTGGAGCTGGCGGGCCTGGTCGTCCGTCAGGTTGAGCCGCTCCTTCATGCGCTCGACACGCTGCTGGGTGCGATCGCCCTTGCCCGCGTGCTCGTCGGCGACAGCCACGGTCCGCATGGCCGCCAGGGCGAGAACCGCACTCGCCGCGACGGCCGCCCACTGGGTCATCTTCTTCATTCAGGTCTCCTCGGTGCGCTCGGCGTCGCGAGCGCTCATGTCGGATTGGACCGCACACCCCGTCCGGCGTTTAAATCCGGCACCAGTGCCCGGGAGGAATTGCAATGTTTAACCTCCGTGTAACGATCGTGCCCTTTTTGGCCGCGTCGCTCACGCTCGCCGCGGCCGCCGGCCCCGAGGCGCGTCCGCGCGCGCGCGACCTGGGCGTCTCTCCCGGGGTGTTCCCGCCCGGTGCGCTCGACGCGATCACCGACGTGCCCGGAGTATCCGTCGGACACGTCACCCTCATCGAGGGCGACCGGGTTCGGACCGGCGTGACCGTGATCGTGCCGCATCCGGGGAACGTCTTCCAGGAAAAGGTGGCGGGAGCCGTATTCGTGGGCAACGCGTTCGGCAAGCTCGCCGGCTCGACCCAGGTCGACGAGCTGGGGACGATCGAGACGCCGATCGTGCTCACGAACACGCTCAGCGTGGGCACGGCGGTGGAAGCCGTCGTC
>QHVJ01000345.1 GCA_003222275.1 Acidobacteriota bacterium
CGCGCAGCTCCACTGCTTCTCGCTCGCCGGTGGAGGCGCCGGAGGGCACGGCCGCCCGGCCGACGGCGCCCCCCTCCAGGGTCACCTCCACCTCCACGGTCGGGTTGCCCCGGCTGTCCAGGACCTCGCGGGCGAACACGGCTTCGATCCCAGTCATGAGCGCGACGTATCCACCATGCACTCTTCCCCCTGGGTGACGACGACCACTCCGTTCTCGGTGACCGTGTGGCGCCGGCGATCCTCGGCGGCATCGTAGCCGATCACCGCGCCGCGCGGGACGCTGACCTCGCTGTCGATGATCGCCTTCTTGACGCGGCAGTGCCGGTTGACGGTGGTGTTCGGCATGAGTATCGAGTCCTCGATCTCGCAGTAGGAGTGGACGCGGGCCCCGGGGGAGAGGATGGATCTCTGGATGTTGCTGCCGGAGACGATGCAGCCCATCGACACCAGCGACTGCACGGCGGAGCCCCGCCGCCCTTCCTCGTCGAAGACGAACTTGGCGGGGGGGAACTGGGGCTGGTAGGTGCGCAGCGGCCAGTCCGGGTCGTAGAGGTTGAAGACGGGATCGACCTGGATGAGGTCCATGGAGGCGTCGTAGAAGGCGTCGAGCGTCCCCACGTCGCGCCAGTACTTCGATTCCTTCTTGTTCTCGTCCCAGAAGAGATACGCGTAGACACGCTCGCCGCCCGCCACGAGCCGGGGCAGGATGTCCTTGCCGAAATCGTGGCTGGTCGGCTCCTCGGCGTCGCGGATCAGCTCGCGCACGAGGACCTCGGTGTCGAAGATGTAGATGCCCATCGAGCCGAGGCACACCGCCGCGTTCCAGGGCGTGGGGCGGGCGGTGGCGGGCTTCTCCTCGAACCCCACCAGGCGGCTGTCCTCGTCCACCTCGATCACCCCGAACCGCCGCGATTCCGCCAGCGGCACCTCGATGGCGGCCATGGTCAGCGCGGCCCCGCGGGCGATGTGCACGTCCAGCATCTTGCTGTAGTCCATCTTGTAGATGTGGTCGCCGGACAGGATGATGACCCAGCGCGGGGACTCCCGCTCGAGCGAGTACAGGTTCTGGTACACGGCGTCGGCGGTGCCGAGGTACCAGTTCTCGCTCACTCGCTTCTGGGGCGGCAGGATCTCGATGAACTCCCCCAGCTCCGCGTTGACGACGCTCCAGCCCATGCGCACGTGCCGGTTCAGGCTCTGCGCCTTGTACTGGGTCGCGATGAAGATCTTGCGCAGGCCCGAGTTGACGCAGTTGGACAGCGTGAAGTCGACGATGGAGTAGGGACCGCCGAAGCTGACCGCCGGTTTGGCCTTGTCGCGGGTGAGCGGGTAGAGCCGCTCCCCCGCCCCGCCCGCCAGCAGCACCGCCGCCACGTCGCGGAGGAGGAGGACGTTCACGCGCTACATCCGGGGCTTGAGCACCACCCGGGCGGGGGCGCCGTCGGCCCCGGCCACCCGCAGGGGGAGACAGGTCATGTCGTACTCGCCGGGCTCGACCTGGGAGAGGTCCAGGCCCTCGACTACCACCACGCCGGCTTCGAGAAGGACGTGGTGGGCGGGATGGTCCTTGCTCGGGTGGCGGTCGATCGACAGGTAGTCGATACCGACGAGCTTGAGCCCCGCCTGGACCAGATAGGTGGCCGCATCGGGGGTCAGGTACACGAAATCGCCGTGGAAAGCGGGCTGCTGCAGGGTGCCCGAGTTCCGGGTCTTGATCAGCAGCCGGATGTCGTCGCGAAGGTCGAGGGCTTCGAGGTGCTCGCGGCCGATCGCGTCGCGCACCGGCACGGAGACGACCCGCGCCTTGCCGATCAGGATCTCGAGCGGCAGCTCGTCGACCGTGGTCCCGTCGGCCACGAAGTGGTAGGGAGCGTCCACGTGCGTTCCGGCGTGCGAGCCGAGGCTGAGGCGGCTCAGGTTGCAGTGCTGGCCGTCCGCCATGCGCTGCGTGAACTCCAGCCGAAAGGCCGGGTCGCCCGGCCAGACAGGCAGGTCCGCGGAAAGAGGTACGGTCACGTCGATGATCTTGCTCATAGGGCCGCGGAGGCGGGGACGCGAACACGTCTTATAGCACAGAAAACACCAGTCTTGACAGGGTTGCACCGGCCTGCTAGCGTGAGATCTTGCCAGCGTGTCAGTGCGCTGGAGGAGAGCTCTTGAGGCTCACTCCCTGGTTCCGGACGATCGCGGTCTTCGTGCTCGTCCTCTCGGCGCGGGCGGCCTCGCCCGCAAGTCCCGGCCCCGACGGCGGGCTCACCGGTCTCGTCGAAGACACCCGGGGCGCGCCGGTGGCGGGAGCGGTGATCTCGCTCTTCGGCAAAGGCGTCGCCGGCGCGGGCCTCGTCGTCCTGTCCGATGCCGCCGGCCGTTTCTCACTGCCCGGGGTGCCCGCCGGCTCCTACACGCTGCGCGCGCTCGGGGCGGGCCACCTGCCTGCGCCCGCCCGCCACGTCACGGTGCTGCCCAACCGCGAGTCCACCTTCACGGTGAGCCTGACCCCGGTCGGGGAGGACAAGGCGGCGGCAGTGGCGGAGGCAAAGGCGCAGGAGGAAGACAAGGACGAGGCGCCGTCTCTGTCCGAGCTGCGCTGGCTGCTCCGGCACAAGCGCCGCTCCGTGCTGGAGGCTCGCGGGCCCGAGGCCGAGACCGAAGGCCGCAACGCCACCTCGCCCCCGCCGCCGCACCTGCTCGCGTCCCTCGTGCCCGATCTGGCGGGAACGGTGGAGGTGATGGCCAACCCGATCCCGGCCGACGACGGCCTCGAGCCGGCGACGAGCTACAGCATGCTGCGGTTGAAGGGACGGATCGCCAACGCCGGACAGTGGAGCCTGGGCGGGGTCGTCGCCGAGAGCGAGAGCGCCAGCTGGCGCATGGCCGCGGAGTTCGTGTTCGAGCCGGGAGGAGGACACCGGCTGCAGGCGGGCACGGGCTACGGCACGCGCGCGCTCCGCCCATTCGCTCCCGGCGACCGCGCCGGCCGCGGCGACAACCACAACGTGGGCGCCGCCTTCCTCCAGGACCAGTGGCAGGTGACCGACAACGTGACCACCAGTTTCGGCGGCCGCTACTCCTACATCGGCTTCCTGCGCAACTCCAATCACTTCGATCCGATCGCCTCCGTGGCGTTGCGGCGCGACGACCACACCCGCGTCAGCGCGACCGTCGAGACCCGCACGCTCGCGCCGGGAGGGGATCTGCTGGCGCTCTCGACGCTGGCCACGGCGCCGGCCGTCGCGTTCGCGTTCATCGACGATTCCTTGCGGCCCGAGCGGTCGGCGCGCGTGGAGCTGGCGGTCGACCAGAGCTTCGGCGCGACCACCTTCCGCGCCGTGACCTTCTACGAGGACGTTCACCACCAGCTCGCCAACTCCTACCAGGGTGCCCGCGCGGTCCGCTCGCTCCACATCTTCGACGCCGGCGATACGTCCGCGCGCGGAATGGGAGTGAGCGTCGGACGCCGCTTCGGCGCCGTCAGCGGCTCGGTGTCCTATCGCTTCGGACGCAGCTCGCGTGAGGCCGCCGCCGGATCGTCCTCGGCCTCCGCCGCCCTCCTCGCTAAGGACTGCGACTTTCATGACCTCGCCACCCGTCTCGAGACGTCCATCGAGGGGACGGGCACACGCGTCGTGGCCTTCTACCGACTCATCCATCTGAGCCCTGACGTCGAGCGGCCGAACCGGTCGCCCAACACGAATCACCGCTTCGACGTCCAGCTCAGCCAGGGACTTCCATTCGTAGGCCGGATCACCCGGGCGGATTGGGACTTCCTCCTCACCGTCCGCAACCTGTTCTACGAGACGTCGGAAGGAGCGGTGCTCGACGAATTGGCCGTGGCCAATCCGCCGACGCGAGTGCTGGGAGGGATCTCGGTCCGATTCTGAGATCACGGGTCGGATCATCCAGGATTCTGGATCCACGATCCGCGCGCATGGATCCGTGGATCCGGTTGGCGAAGCGAAGTCATTGCAGGGCTTGGCTTTTGCTTCGCATTTCGGAGTGCTTCACGGGCATGCCGTTTGCACCGGGGCAGGCCAACCGACCTCAGTCGCAAGGGAGCGAGGAGCCACCGTGGAAGCGCCCGCCGGGCATCAGGGGAAGCCAATGAGGCCGGCCCGCGTTCGTAATGCGGCCTTCGTAGCCGTGGCCCTCGTCCTCGGCAGCCTCGGCCTCTACAACATCTTCCTCAAGGCCACCTGGAGGCTGATGGACGACGGCGTCTTCTGGAAGGTGGCGCCCTCCGGGTTGGTGGCCGGCCGCGTGGCCCCCGGCGGTCCCGCCGCGCTCGCCGGGGTCCAGGTCGGCGACGTCCTTCTCGCCCTCGACGGCAACGAGGTGCCCGGCCCCCAGGAGGTGCAGCAGCGGCTTTCCCGGACCGATCCCGGGACGCGCCTCACCTACACGCTGCTGCGGGCGGACGAGCGACGCAGCCTCGAGGTCGCCGTGAAGCCCCTCTCCAAGGGCAACGTGACCCTCTTCTATTACCTTTCCCTCTTTGGTTTCTTCAGCCTCGTGGTGGGCACGATCGTGATGCTGCGGCGGCCGCCCGACCGGGCCGCCCTGCACTTCTACGCGATCTGCCTGCTCTTCTTCCTGATGTACTCCACGTCGTACACGGGCAAGCTGAACCTGGCCGATTGGACGCTTCTCTGGTCGGACACGCTCGCGATCCTGTTCCTGCCCGTGGTCTTCCTGCACTTCTGCCTCTCCTTCCCCGAGCGCCGCCTGTCGCACTCGCGGGGGTGGTTGATCCCCGCCGCCTACATGCCGGCGCTCGCGCTGGCGGGCGCGGCGGTGGCGAGCCAGGTGCTCTTCGTGACCACCAAGGGCAACGAGGCGCTGTGGCAGGTCACCGCCGCCATCGACCGGTGGAAGCCGCTGTACTTCGCCTCCCTGTTCGCGGTTTCGTTCGTGATCCTGCTGCGATCGTATCGCCGCGCCCGGAGCCTGACCGCCCGCAAGCAGATGCAGTGGCTCGTGTGGGGCACCGGCGCCGGCGTGCTGCCGTT
>QHVJ01000020.1 GCA_003222275.1 Acidobacteriota bacterium
AGGACTACTGGGGGAACGTCAACCCGATAGGCCCCCGCGGCGTCTACGACGAGGCGAAGCGGTTCGCGGAAGCGATGACGATGGCATACCACCGCGCGCATGGCGTGGACACGCGCATCGTTCGCATTTTCAACACATTCGGCCCGGCGATGAGGATCGAAGACGGACGCGCGATCCCGGCCTTCTTCACGCAGGCCCTGCGCGGCGAGGACGTCACGGTATTTGGCGACGGCAGCCAGACTCGCAGCCTGTGTTATGTCTCCGACCTCGTCGACGGCATCTTCCGCCTGATGTCGTCCGACGTCAGCGATCCCGTCAACATCGGCAACCCGCACGAGCTGACGATCCGGCAGCTCGCGGAAAAGGTCATCGCCCTCACCGGCTCCCGCAGCCGCATCGTGACCCGGCCGCTTCCCGTCGACGACCCGAAGATCCGCCAGCCCGACATCACGCGCGCGCGCAAGCTGCTGGGCTGGGAGCCGCGAGTCACCCTCGATGAGGGCCTGCCCCGCACGCTGGAGTACTTCAAGAGAAAGCTGGGGCTCTAACAGGCTGCTGAAAACCGCCTGATACGACCGTTCACGGTCGTACCCTCCGGCTCCAATGCTCCGATCCTCACTCACTTGGACATTCCTTCGACGGTCACGGCCGACACTCGCGCCGCGGTCGACGCGATCCGGGATGCGCTCGGGCCCACGCCTCCCCGCACGCCTCGCTGACGCGGACGGTTCGGACTGACCCTACTCCCGGCGGCCCTTCCGCATCGACGAGCTGTACAGATAATGAAGCGCGGAGCCGACGGTCAGCGTCAGCGTCACCACGAACAGCGCGTCCAGCCACGGCAGCGTCAACGAGAAGGCGTTCAGCAGCAGCACCATCCCCACGGTGACGAGCTGGCTGGCCGTGCTCAGCTTTCCGAGCAGTGAGGGGTAGAACACGCGGCGGCCCATCGTCAGGTTCACGATCGCGACGCCGGTCAGGATGATCGCATCGCGGGAGAGGGTCGTGACCGTCAGCCAGACGGGGATGGCGAGGTGCAGGTGGGACGTCCACGTGAGGGCCACGAACGCGGAGGTGAGAAGCACCTTGTCGGCGACCGGATCCAACATCGCCCCCAGCGTCGTCTGCTGGTGGCCGAGGCGGGCGATCAGGCCGTCGAGCAGGTCGGTGACGCCCGCGACAATGAACACGACGAGGGCCCAGCGCAGCTTCTGCGACAGGACGAGGATCACGAGCAGCGGCGCCAGCCCCATGCGGAGCAGCGTGAGCTGGTTGGCCAGGGTAAAGACGGGAGCGGCCATGCGAGCAGGTTCCTCAAAGGGCGGGGTACAAAAAAGGGGGTCGCGACGGCGACCCCCTGCTCCGTGTCCGGCCGGGGCAGCGCTTAGTTCAGCCGGTCCTTCTTGGCCACGATCTTGGCCGCGAGATCGCTGGCGGCCATCTCCTGGGCCTCCCCGATTGCGCTGGCCTTGAAGTCGCTCTGGCTCTGCCCGTAACCCGTGCCACCCTTCGAGAAGGCGAACTTGCCGCCCTTCTTGGATTCACCGTGGCCCTTGGCGGCCGCGAGCACCTCTCCGGTCGTGGTGTCGACGAGGCGAGCGCTCACTTCCACTTCGGTCTTGTGTTTGCCAAAGCCGAGACGGATGCCCTTCAGGGCGCCGCCCTTGTCGTTCTCCTCCCCGCCGAACTTGGTGATCGAGCCGGTGATGATGTACCGCACGCCGAGTGCTTTGCCGATCTTGGCCATCTTGCCCTGGTCGGGCGCCGCCCGGTTGCTGTTGGAGAAGTCCTGCTCGGCGAGCACCGTGTCGAGCTTCTTGCGCTCGATCACGCGGAAGCTCCCGTCCTCGACGAGCGCGTTCATCACCTGGTCGGCCATGCCCTTGCCGATGTCGGCGTCACCCCACCAGTGGTAGCCGACCGTGCCGTAGTCGAAGTCCGTCACTGCGACCTGCGGACGCTTCGACTGCGCGTGCGCCGGGACCGCCAGGAATGCCGTCGCCACCACAGCCGCGGCACCCAGGAACAGCTTACTTCTCATCTATGCCCCTCCTCCTCGGGAAACCGGCCAGATTATCGCTGACAGGGTGAGAAACGGTCAAGCCACGGGCGGCGGCCGTGCGCCCCGTCACCATCCTCAGCGCCCGAGGCGCTTGAGCTCTTCGAAGATCTCTTTTTCTCGAGGCGTGAGGTCGCGGGGCAGGTCGACGGTCAGGTTAGCCAGGATGTCGCCGCGACCGGGCGCATCGAGCCGAGGCAGCCCTTTGCCCCGGAGCCGGAAGGTCCGGCCGGTGGGCGAGCCGGGCGGGACCTTGATGCCGACCGGTCCGTCCAGGGTCGGCACCTGGACTTCGCCGCCGAGGATGGCGGTGGTGAGGGGCACGGAGACCTTGGTCTCGAGGTCGTCCCCCTTGCGCTCGAAATGGGGGTGGGGACGGGTCCGCACCCGGAGATAGAGGTCCCCGCGTGGTCCACCGGGCGCGCCGCCGCCCTCGCCGGCCACGCGGACCCGCGAGCCCTCGCGCACGCCCGCCGGTATCTTAACCTCCACGGTGCGGGCGGACGGACCCTCACCCACCTTCACCGTGCGGGTCGTCCCTCGCGCGACGTCTTCGAGGGTGAGATCAGCGGTGCCCTCCACGTCCTGGCCGACCGGCTCCCGCGCCGCGCGCCCGAAGATCTCCTCGAAGCCGCCGCCGCTGCTCGTGCGGAAGCCGCCGAAGGCGCCTTCACGCCCACCGCCGAAGCCACCCCCGCCGCCGAAGATCGTGCGGAAGAAGTCGGAGAAGCCGCCCGCATCGTCGCCGAAGTCCACCTCGACGGTCTCGCCGCGGCTGCCCGGACGCCCGGCACCCGTGGCCGTCCGGAACTGCGACTGCCAGTCGGGACCGAGCGCGTCGTAGCGCTTCCGCTTCTGGGGATCCGAGAGCACCTCGTTGGCCTCGTTGATCTCCTTGAAGCGCGCCTCCGACTTGGGATCGCCCTTGTTCACGTCGGGGTGATGCTTGCGGGCGGCCTTGCGGTACGCGGCCTTGATCTCCTTCTCGGTCGCGTTCTTCGGCACGCCGAGTATCTTGTAATAGTCCTTGTACTCCACAGATGCCTCAGCCCCTCGCTCGATGCCTATCCAGGCCTCACTATAGCGCCCCGGGCAGGGCTCGGGACAGGCCGAAACGCCTGGGTCACTCGGTCAGTTGGCTCGACGGAGGATGAGTGCTACGGCCTCGTCCCATACGGCGGGATCGGCATTGGTGGGGATGCGGAACGAGGCGTGGCGATCCGGCGCGTTCAGCATGACTCGCCATCCCAACAGGTCGACCGCGTCGTCCGGGACGACGACCGTGACCGTGTAGCCGGCATCGACGAGCGGGTCGAGCACCGCGGCTATCTCGGCTATCTTGTCGGGTGGGATCGGGGCGTTGAACGTGATTCGCTGCGGCAGACAATCAGTATGCGCTCAATGGGACGGCCAGTCCAGGAGGCGCCACGTCCCGTCCGATTCAAGGAGAAAGGCGTCGGTTATACTGCGAAGATGGAGCTGCGCGGAGCCTCCGCGCTCATCACCGGCGCCAGCCGAGGCATAGGGCGCGCCATCTCTCGCCGCCTCGCGGCATCCGGAGTCGGCGTGACGGCGGTGGCGCGCACGCCCTCTGATCTCGACCGCCTCGTCCGCGAGATCAAGGCCGAGGGGGGCCGCGCGTTCGCCTTCCCCGGAGACGTTCGCGACGCCAGCGTGTGCGTGGCGGCGGTGGCCCGCGCGGTGGAGGCGCACGGGCGGCTCCAGATCCTCGTGAACAACGCGGGCATCGGCGTGCGCTCGCCGGTGGCCGACACCAGCGACGAGGACTGGGCCGAGGTCCTCGACACGAACCTGACCGCGGTCTTCCGGCTGACGCGCGCCGCGTTGCCTCATCTCGTCCAGGGCGGCGGCCACGTGTTCATGGTGTCGTCGCTGGCCGGGCAGAACCCCATCGCGGGCATGGCCGCCTATTGCGCGAGCAAGGCCGCGCTCGACCACTTTGCCCGCTGTCTGATGCTCGAGGTCCGCCAGCAGGGCGTGAAGGTCACGACGCTGGCTCCCGGATCCGTGGCCACCGGCTTTGGCGGCGAGCGCGAGGAGACCGCCGCCTGGAAGCTTCAGCCCGACGACATCGCGGGCGCGGTGCTCGACCTGCTCCGCACCCGGGACGACGCCCACCTGAGCCGCGTCGAGATGAGGCCGCTCCGGCCCCCCACCCGGGCGTGATCCGCCCGCTGCGCTCGCTCCGCAACGCGGGCCGGATCGCGTGGCGCGCGTTCATGCGCTTCCAGGACCACAACGGCCCCGATCGGGCGGCGGCCGTCGCGTACTACACGCTGCTCTCGCTCCTGCCCCTGCTCATCTTTCTCATCTCGCTCGGCGTCGCGGTGGCCGGGTCGTTCGAGGCCGCGTACCAGGGCAGCCTGCTCCTCGTCCGCGGCGTGGTCGTCCACCTCGACACCCCCTCCCTCGAGGCTCTGCGCTCCTTCATCGAGCACGCCCGGAAGTTCCGCGGGCCGGGCTTGATCCTGCTCGCGTGGACGTCCCGCCGCATCTTCGCCTCGCTCTTCTCGGCGCTCGAGAAGGTCTTCGGCGTTCCGGGCCGCAGTTTCGCCAAGCACAACCTGGTCGCGCTGGCGATGGTGCTGCTGACCGGGGTGGCGCTGCTGCTGACGATGGCCTTCACCCTCCTGGCCGCGACCTCCGAGGGCCTCATCCTGCGATTCCGCGCATCGGGCGAGCTGACCGGGCTGAGCTTCTTCCTCGGGACCTTCCTCCCGATCGCGATCACCTTCGGCTTCTTCTTCCTCGTCTACCGGTTCATCCCCCGGCGGGTGACCACGAGCGGCAATGCCGCCCTCGGCGCCCTGCTCGCCACCATCCTCTGGGAGGCCGCGAAATCGGCCTTCGCGTGGTACGTGCGCAACGTCGCCCGCTTCGGCGGGATGTACGGAGCGCTCGAGGGGATCATCGTGCTCGCGATCTGGCTGGAGCTGTCGGTCTCGATCATCCTCTATTGTGGGGAGATCGTGGCCTTGCTGATCCACCAGAAGGCCCCGGCCGCCTCCGCGGCCGCATGACACGCGGGACGGGCCCTTTTCCGTTGACAGCCCGCTCCGCGCGGGAGTAGCCTCCGGTCACCCTTTACCGGGCCACAAGGAAGGCCGTCCCATGGCGAACACGAAGCTGTTCGTGGGGAACATTCCCTATTCCACCACCGAGCAGGACCTGAAGACTCTCTTCGAGCGGTCCGGAGCGAAGGTGGCGAGCGTCCGAGTGATCACCGATTTCGACACCGGGCGGTCCAAAGGCTACGCCTTCGTGGAGATGGCGACCGGAGACGAGGCAGACCGGGCGATCAAGGACCTCAACAACTACAACCTCAACGGACGCAGCATCGTCGTCAACGAGGCGAGGCCGCGCGCGGGCGGCGGCGGGGGTGGCGAAGCCCGTCGCCGCTAGGCGAAAATAAGGCGAAGTTCCGGACCTGCCCGGGACAGGCCCCGGGTTAGCCTCGTTCCCGTGGGAGGGAACGACCCGTGCTGATCCTCGAGGCCGCCGCCGCCGTGCTGCTCACCCTGGCCAGCGTGCTCGTGATCCTGGCCGTCGTCGCCGCCGATCGCTGGGACGAGAGAGACCAGCGCGACGAGCCCCGGCAGGCGGCGCCGCCGTGGCGGAACGCGGCCTGAACGGCGCGCGGTCCGGTCTTCGTCAGTGGCGACGAAACGCTGCCCGAAGTGTGACCAGCTCAAGCCGCTGGACGGCTTCGGGGTGCGCAAGCGGAGCCCCTCCGGGCGTAAGTCGTGGTGCCGCGGGTGCGAAGCGCTTCGGCAGCACCAGCTCTACCGGGAGCGACGGTCTTCGGGACTCTGCATCGACTGCGGCCGTCACACGGTCGCAGGGTCCCACAGCCTCTGTAGTGCCTGCCGTGCGTGGCGAGCCACCAGGCGTGCAGCCCGACGCGCCGCGGGCAGATGCATCAACTGCGGCCGCGCTGCGCTAAGCGGCGGGTCACGGTGCGCCTCCTGTATTGCCCGCGACCGGTTCCGCCAGCTTGTCCAGCGTCGCGGCATAACGGAATCAGGGTATGCGGTACTGCTCGCCCGGCAACACGAGCAGTGCGCCATCTGCCGGCAGCCGTGCGGGACCGGCCGTCGCCTCGCGGTGGACCATGACCACCAAACCGGACGCTTGCGGGGACTCTTATGCTTCCGCTGCAACACGGCGCTGGCCCGTTATGAGGAGTACTCAGCGCAGTTCGCCGATTACATCGCTGGTGTTACGATGAGACCGGACCCTGTGGTGTAGAGGCCCAACACGTCGCCCTTTCACGGCGAAGAACGAGGGTTCGAATCCCTCCAGGGTCGCCACCCCCGGTTCGGTTCCCGGATCCCGATCACTCAGGCGCCCTCAACGAGCAGGCGACTCCAAACGAAATCGCTCCGCGTGTTCGACGCTACGACCGCTCGTCTCGTCGAGCACCTGCAGGACCAGCTCGTAGTCGCCGTCGGGCAGGCCGTCCACACTCAGGCCGATCAAACGCATGACCGGCCCGCCGGGTGCGACCGCGATGGGGCTCGGCGCGGCCCGGCGGATCTCGGTCCCGGCGGCACGCCGCAGCGTGTATGAAGCATCCACCTTGGGCACGCCGTCCGTGGGGTCCTTCGACGCCCCGAACACCTGGTACTGGCAGTAGAGGCGTCCCGTGGCGTTGAAGGTTCGGTGGGCCCCGATCACCGGCAGGAGGCGGCCGCTCTCCTTCGGTGCCGGCTCGACTTCGTCGGCCAGTATCGGCGTGGAAAGACGCAATCCACCGAGAGGGGGCACCTCGAAGCGGAGACTGACCGCCCCGATCCGGCCGCTCTTCTCATCGCGCGCGACCACCCGCACCTGGGTCGCTCCCGGCGGCAGGTCGAGCTCGCTGGTGTAGACCGACCATTTCGGATGCTGCGGCGCGGCGATGGAGATCGCGATCGTCTGGTCGCTGCGGGAGGCCAGGCCACTATCGCGGTTCACGGCGGCAGTGACGAGGCTCAACCTCGCCTGCCGCTTGTCCCCGCTCACCGCGAAATCGAGGGCTTTCCCGTCGGCCTCGATCGCGACGAGCACCCGCGCCAAGCCGGGCTTCCGCTCATCGAACACATATGCCATGGCCCGGAGCGGGATTCCTTCGGCGTCGTGCGCGTTGAGAAGAGCGCGCGCGACCTCTAGTGGTAGAGACGCGTCAACCCCTGACGGTCCACCCCGGGCCGTCCCGTCGGTTCTCCTTTTGCTGCGCTTGGTGATGAGCGACGTCTCCCCCGTTCCTTCAGGCCTCAAGGTATAGCCCTTGCGCGCACGCACGCGCATTTCCGGATGCTTGACCTCGACCTTGACCTGACGCCAGTCGCGCGGGCCCTTCCCCTCGGGGGGGTAGTAGCCGAGCAGGTAATACGCGCGCGCCATGTCTACGATCCGGCGCGCGCCGGCCGCCAGGTCGTTGCTGCTCGTGATGGCGAGCCCGCCAGTATCCTCGGCCAAGGCCGTGCTTCCGTCGATCTCGAAGCGGGTCCGCTCGAGCTCGATGAGGCCGACTTCCTGGGGGCGAGGTGGACCGCCGGCGAAGGCCGCCGTGGCTTCCTCGAGCGACCCGATGAGGCCCCGAGCGTCTATGAAGTTCACGACGACGTTGGCCTCGCGGCAGATCCCCGCGACCTGGCGAACCGAGGGCAATTCCTTGTCGTCGAGGAAGCCCTCCGAGAAGAAGAGAAGCTCCTTGCGTCCCCGGACTCCGGTGAAGCTGAAGACGGCGCGCTCGACGCCGGCGATCACCGCTCGGGTGCG
Source organism: Acidobacteriota bacterium (assembly GCA_003222275.1). Classification (GTDB taxonomy): domain Bacteria; phylum Acidobacteriota; class Vicinamibacteria; order Fen-336; family Fen-336; genus AA32. The sequence continues at coordinate 7,844 of QHVJ01000020.1, forward strand.
ATCCCGGCGCATCGAGTCGCGCTCTCGCGCGCGCATGCCGACCATCTGCGCGCACAATCCGGGCGCCTCCGGCGCGCAAGTCCCGGCCTCCGTCCAGCGGCGCACCACGCGACCGGTCAGATCCGTGCCGGGGACCACGACCGGCGGGGCGGCCGCGGCGCCCGGCCGCGACGTCCCTCCGCCGCCTCCCTCGATGCCGTCGAAGTTGTTGATCCGGTAGGCTTCCCATTCGCTGAGGTATTCCGAAGACGGTTCGGGAAGCTTCCTGGCCTGAAGCCTCTCCAGCAGAACCAGCAGGTCTTGGCGGCCCTCGACAAAGCGGATGCTCCACCACCGCGAGCCGCTCGTGGTCGCCAGCGTCACCTCGTCGCCGTCGCCAAAGGCCCCCTCGAGGAAGCGCGCGAGCGCTTTGACGAGCGGGGACATGTTCTGGACGGTCAGACCGAGGTCATCGACGAGCAACACGAATGCTCGGCCGGCCGCGCGCGGCGGGCGGAGGTTTGTGGCAACGATAGACGTCGGTGCCGGCTCCTCTTCCGCGTGGTCAGGAAACTCGAAGGCCTCGAAGGTCGCGATCTCCTGCGGTTTACCATCCTCGGTGAGCGCGAAGTCCTCACGCGTCAAACCGTGCACCGGGCGGCCGGTCTTGTCCAGTACGACGGCGTCGACGGTGACGAGCTGAACCCGCGAAGGGAATACGGGGACCGGATTCGGCTCTTGTGAATGGAGGAAAGACGGGGCGAGCAACACGGCGGTGACTACGTTCAACAGGCGAGGGCAGCCGCACCTGCCGCAAGACCGCTCGCGGCCCATAGCGCATTGTATCCAGGCTTGACGCCGCCCCGCGCATGCGAACGCAGTGCATGCCGTTGAAGTGCGGATCGAGAAGGAGTAGCGTCGCCGTCTCCGAATCAAGGAGAGATATGACCATCGCCCGAACGCGCCGCGTTCTTGCCTTTGCCAGCTTGATCGTCCCGGTTCTCATCGCGGCCTGCGCAAAGAAAGAGCAGGGACCGCCGCCAACGACCGTTCAGCAGGGCCCGCCGAGCACCGTACCCGCGACCACGACGACGACAACGACCACGGTACCGTCACCGCCGCCGGTGTGGAGGTCCGCCCACTGGGGCATGACGAAGAACGAAGTCCTCGCGGCATTTCCCGCCGAAGCGCAGCGGCTGGCCCAGCCCGCGGACCTCGGCGCGGCGGGAGCGGGATCGACCGACGTCGCGATTCCTGCCTACGAGAGCGAAGGGATGAAGTTCCGGGTCCTCTTCGGCTTCGAAGCGGACGCGCTGAACCGGATCCACCTCTCCGCGATCAAGCCGGCGGAGACCGCCTGCGGCGACCTCGAGAAGGTCCTGACCGAGAAGCATTCCGCGCCCTCGGAGCGGAGCCACACGCAAACCACCGTCCGGGGCGAGCAGATCGTGTGGAAGGGACCCGAGGAGACCATCACTCTCGCCTGCACCGAAGCCCCGGGCCTGGGTTTTCGATCGGTGATGCTGGACTACGCGGCCCCGAGCAAGAACTGACGAAGATCGCCGGCGGGGCGCGCGGCGAGTGACGCTACAATTACAATAAGGTCTACTGGCCGTCACTCGGCATTTGCGCACGGAGGCCGTCTGGTGCGTTGGCTGCTGCCGATCCTGCTCCTCGCCTGCCTCGCGCCCGAGGCATCCACCCGGCCGGCGCACGCATCGAGTGAACCCGCCGCCTTCGAGACGGTCGTCCAGCCGTTCCTGGCGAAGAACTGCTACCTCTGCCACAACGAGCGGCTCAAGAACGCCGACGTCGACCTCCAGGCGTACGGAACCGCGGCCTCGATCGTGCGCGATCCGCAGACGTGGGAAAAGGCGGTCATGAAGATGCGCACCGGCCAGATGCCGCCGCCGCCCGTGACCCGACCCAGCGACGCGGAGATCGCGACGATCACCGGGTGGATCGAGGCCGAGCTCGAGCGGGCCGATCGCCTGGCCGCTCCCGACCCGGGACGGGTCACCGCCCGGCGGCTGAACCGGACCGAGTACGACAACACCGTGCGGGACCTGCTCGGCGTGAAGCTCCACCCGGCGGACGACTTCCCTCAGGACGACTCCGGCTACGGCTTCGACAACGTCGCCGACGTGCTGTCGCTCTCCCCCGTGCTGATGGAGAAGTACATGGCCGCGGCGGAGAGGGTCGCCCGCGCCGCGCTTTTCGGCCTCGGGGACCTCCAGCCCACGCTCGTGCGACTCCAGCCGCCGGGCGCGAAGATCGACCCGAGCGTGACTCCGCTGTTCGATTACGACGTCAGCGGCCTCAGCCTGCCCAATGCCCTCCACGTCATCCATCGCTTCCCGGTCGACGGGGAGTACCTGTTCCGAGTCGTCCTCGGCGGAGCTCGCCCGGCAGGCTCGGAACCGCTCGAGGTCGGCCTTTCCGTCGATGGCGGTCGGCCGCAGGTTTTGGCTCTCGATCCCGAGGGGGCCGCTTCGTTCTTCCAGGACCGGCAGGACTTTTCGGGCAAGACACGGGAGTTCCGGGCCAGGGTCGCCGCCGGCGAGCACTGGATCGCGGCCTCGATCGTTCGCCTGTACGAGGGCCTGCCCGTGAGCTTCGGCGGGCCCAATCCGTCGAAGCGGCCACCGCCCGCCCCGCGTGAGCTCAAGCCCGGCGAAGAGCCGGTGCCGGCGAACGGGGCCCGAGTCCGTCACCTGGAGATCGTCGGGCCGTTCGAGCCCGTCAAGGGACCCTCACGCGCGAGCCTGGAGAAGATCTACACCTGCGGCCATCTCCATGGCGGACACGGCCCCGCGTGCCTGCGCCGGATCGTGATCAGCCTGGCGGGCCGGGCCTATCGCCGCCCCGTGTCGCCGAGCGAGGCTGCACCGCTTCTGCGCCTGGCCTCGACCGCGCGCGAGCAGGGCGATTCCTTCGAAGAGGCGATCGGCCTGGCCATCCAGGCCCTCCTGGTCTCGCCGGACTTCCTGTTCCGCATCGAGAGGGACCCCGAGGCGGCCTCGGCCGCTCATCCCATCCGCCCGCACGAGCTGGCCTCACGCCTGTCCTACTTCCTCTGGGCCAGCATGCCCGACGAGGAGCTGCGGCGCAGTGCCGACCTGGGGACCCTGCGCCAGCCTCAGGTCCTGGCCGCGCAGGTGCGGCGCATGCTGAAGGACGAGAAGGCCGGCGCGCTCGTCGAGGCGTTCGGCGGCCAGTGGCTGCAGTTCCGCGCGCTGGAGTCGGTGGCCCCCGACCGCGAGCGGTTTCCCACCTTCGACAACGCCCTGCGCCTGTCCATGCGGCGCGAGACGGAGCTGTTCTTGGCGACGATCGTCCGCGAAGACCGCAGCATCCTCGACCTCATCGACGGCCGCTACACCTTCCTCAATGAGCGCCTCGCGCGGCACTACGGTATCGGCGGCGTCCTGGGCCCGGAGTTCCGACGGGTCGACTTGCCGGTGGCCGGCCGCCGCAGCGGGGTCTTGACGCAGGGCAGCGTGCTGACCGTGTCCTCGTACGCCACCCGCACCTCACCCGTGCTGCGCGGAAAATGGATCCTCGAGAACGTCCTCGCGGCGCCCCCGCCCGATCCGCCGCCCGGAACGCCGCGGCTGGACGAGTCCAAGATCAGCGCCTCGGGGCCGCTCCGGCAGCAGATGGAGGCGCACCGGCGGAATGCGACCTGTGCCGCCTGTCACTCGAAGATGGACCCGCTGGGCTTCGGGCTCGAGAACTACGACGGCATCGGCACCTGGCGGACCGCGGACGGGAAGTTCCCGATCGACGCGTCCGGGGCGCTGCCGGACGGCCGGTCGTTCCACGGACCCGACGAGATGAAGGAGATCCTGAAGGGCGACCGCGACGCGTTCGCCGTCTGCATTACGGAGAAGATGCTCACCTACGCGCTCGGTCGCGGCCTCGAGCGATCCGACAAGCGCACGGTGCAGGCCATCGCGCACCGGCTGGCGGAGCGGCGGTATCGCTTCTCGGCCCTGGTGGAGGAGATCGTCAAGAGCCTGCCGTTCCAGATGCGGAGAAAGGATCGGACCAAGGCATGAACCTGATCACGCGCAAGCACCTCTCCCGGCGCGCGGTCCTGCGGGGGCTGGGAGCGACGGTGGCGCTTCCGATGCTCGACGCGATGACCCCGGCCTTTGCCGGCTCCGCGTCGGGCCGTCCCGTTCGCCTCGCCTTCGTCTACGTGCCCAATGGCGTGATCCTGGCCGACTGGACGCCGAAGGGAACGGGCGGGGACTTCGAGCTCTCGCGCATCCTGAAGCCGCTGCAACCCTTCCGTGAAGACCTGCTCGTCCTGACCGGCCTGGCGCACCACAACGCCAACGCGCTCGGCGACGGCGCCGGGGATCACGCGCGGGCGGGGGCTTGCTTCTTGACCGGCGTCCATCCCCGGAAGACGGCGGGGGCGGACATCCAGAACGGCGTCTCGGCGGACCAGATCGCGGCCCAGGCGGTGGGCTCGGAGACCCGCCTGCCTTCGCTGGAGCTGGGCTGCGAAGAATCGCGCACCGTCGGCAACTGCGACTCGGGCTACAGCTGCGCTTACACCAACAGCATCTCGTGGCGCTCGGCGACGACACCCATGCCGGCCGAGACGAATCCCCGCTCGGTCTTCGAGCGGCTCTTCGGCATCGACGACGTGCCCCTGTCCCCGGAAGGCCGGGCCCGGCGGGCCCGGCAGCGCAAGAGCATCCTGGACATCGTGGGCGAGCGCACGCGCCAGCTCGTCACCGGCCTCGGCCCGTCCGACCGGCGCAAGATGGACGAGTACCTCTACGCGATCCGGGAGATCGAGCGGCGGCTGGAGCGGGCGGAACAGGAAGGCGCCGAGCTCCCGCCGGGCGTCGAGAAGCCGTCCGGCATCCCCGCGACGTTCGCCGAGTACGTCAAGCTGATGTTCGACCTCCAGGTGGTGGCCTTCCAGGCCGACCTCACGCGCGTCGCGACCATGATGATCGGACGCGAGGGGAGCCTGCAGAGCTATCCCGAGATCGGCGTTCCCGACTCGCACCATCCGCTCACCCACCATCGCGGCAACCCTGAGTTCGTGGAGAAGGTCGCCCGCATCAACGCGTACCACCTGGAGCTGTTCGCGCATTTCGTCGAGAGGCTCGAGGGCACCCCCGACGGCGACGGCTCCCTGCTCGACCACTCGATGGTCGTCTACGGCAGCGCGATCAGCGACGGCGACCGCCACACCCACGAGGATCTGCCCGTCCTGGTGGTGGGGCGCGCCGCCGGCGGCCTCAAGCCCGGCCGGCACCTCGTGTATCCGCGGGACACGCCGCTGACGAACCTGTACCTCACGCTGCTCGACCGCATGGGCGTGCGTCCGGAGTCGATCGGCGACAGCACCGGGAAGCTCGAGCACCTCGCCGACCTATGAGGTGCTCGATGGGCGCCCTGGCGGCCCTGGTGGCGGTCCTGGCCGCCGCCTCCGGCGCGCGGGCCGCCGACGACTACAAGCTCGGCCCAGACTCGATGCGGCAGGCAGGCGTCCCGCAGGGCCGCGTGGAAGGACCGCTCGTCTGGAAGAGCCAGATCTTCCGCGACACCGTTCGCCAGTACTGGATCTACGTGCCGGCGCAATACGACGCCGCGCGGCCGGCGGCGGTGATGGTCTTCCAGGACGGCCACAAGTACGTGAACGTGGAGCAGGAGCAGCGCGTACCCATCGTCTTCGACAACCTGATCCACAGACGGGAGATGCCGGTGACGATTGGGATCTTCGTCAACCCCGGCCAGCGCGGGGAGGCGTTGCCCACCGATCCCTGGCGCGCCGACAACCGCAGCACCGAGTACGACTCGCTCGGGGACCAGTACGCGCGCTTCCTGGTGGACGAGCTGCTGCCCGAGGTCGGCAAGACGTACAACCTGAGCCCCGACCCGTCGAACCGCGGCATCTGCGGCGCCAGCTCGGGAGGCATCGCCTCGTTCACGGTGGCGTGGGAGCGGCCCGACCAGTTCCGCAAGGTGATCAGCCACATCGGCAGCTTCACGAACATCCGCGGCGGACACGTCTACCCTTCGCTCATCCGCCAGGCCGCGGTCCGGCCGATCCGCGTCTTCCTGCAGGACGGCTCGAATGACCTCGACAATCAGTTCGGGAACTGGCCCCTCGCGAACCAGGAGATGGCGGCCGCGCTGAAGTTCAGGGGGTACGACTACCGGTTCGAGTACGGCGAGGGCGGCCACACGCACAAGCACGGAGGCGCGCTCCTGCCCGACGCGCTGCGCTGGTTGTGGCGCTGACCGGGCACCACTCCGGCCGGAGTCTTTAGCTCGTCAGCCGGTCAATGAGCGAGGCCGATCACTTCGGCGGCTTCGGCCAGGGATTGCCGCCATCCTTGGCAATGTCGTCCTCGGAGACGTTTGCCGTTGAAGTTGTTGAGTTAGTTACACTTACGCTCCGCGCGGCACGGACCTCGAAGCCGTCCCATGCGACGAGCGCTAGCATCCCGAACAGCAGAAAGGCGAGAAACCGATGCTTCATGCGGCCTCCTCAGAATTGGGCGTGTAGGGAGTGTATACCCACTTGTCAATGGATTTGACATATTTCGGTTTTGGAGCCATGGTACGGGGCATAATCCCCTCGTTCCGCGCAGGAGCAGGACCGAAACGTGGATCAGACGCTGGCGCTGCTGGTACCGGACGACCCCCGGATGCAGGCTGGAAGGCTGCTCGACCACATCGCTGCGCAGTGCAAGGCAAAGGGAGCGGCCGTCGTGACCGTCGACTCGGGCGAGCTGGCGAGCTTCGCCGGAGAGGTGCCGCTCTCCCGCCTCACGGCGCTGGAGTCGCTCTGGAAGGCCGAGGCGAAGAACCTCCGGGCCGGCCTGGCCGTGACTGTGGGCAGCTACAGGTTGCTGCCGCTGATGAACGGACAAGAGCTCACCGGCCTGCTGTTCATCGAGGGCGACACTGGCGTCGAGAAGAAGAACTCCGCCGTCATCGCCCTGGCCGCGGCCCTGAAGGCGGCCCGCGGGCGGCCGGCCCCGCACTTTGCCCTTGGGGAAGAAGTCGCCGGCCGCGAGACCGAGCGGCAGCGGCTCGTGGCCGCGCTGGAGCATCACGAGTGGAACATCGCGCGGGTGGCGAGGCTCATCGGCGTCACGCGCCGCACCGTTTACCTGCGCTTGAAGAGATATAGCATCGACCGCCGGCGGGTCCCCAAGACCCTCAAGGGCTGCCGGCCTCTCGAGGGGGCTTGATGCCGACCGCACTGCAGCTCGCGGGGGCGATCTCGGTGAAGATCGGCCTCGCCATCGTGATCTTCGGGGTGCTCCGCCGCGGGCTCCACCGCCGGTGCTGGTCGTTCCTGGTGTACCTCCTGGCCGTGCTCATTTTCAGTTCGGTCGAGATGGCCGCGCAGATGCTCGACGGCGTTGCGGCCCTCGAGTGGTTCCGGAGCTGGAATTTCTGGCACGTCGAGCAGACCGTATTTGAGGTCGTGAAGCTGGCCCTGGCCGTCGAGCTCGGCATCAGGGTCGTGGCCGCCTTTCCCGGCACCTGGCGACTCGCTCGCGCGCTCCTGGGCGCGGCCCTGCTGACGACGACGGCGGCGGTGATGCTCGGTGCGGCGCCCCAGCACCCCTTGGTAGCCACCGGCACGATCTGGCTCTTCGCGGCGGTCAGCCTGGTCGTGGTCCTCTTCAATCTGCCCCTGCACGCGTGGGACCGCGCGCTCCTCGCCGGCTTCGTTCCCTACCTCTTCGTCTTCTCGACCTTGACGAGCATCTTCACCCGCCGTGGTTACGAGCTCGCCGAGACCCTGGGGAGCGTCGATCAGGTCGCCTACCTCGTGCTCATCGGCTGGTGGGCTTACGCGGCCTGGCGCACCGAGGAGGCCATCACCGACGTCTCGCCGGCCGTGCTCCAGCGCCTCGGACTCGCGCGCGGCTGAGAACAGATGCTTCTCTGGGGACTCGGCGCGGTCGGCTTCGTTTGCCTGGCCCTGGTGATCGGGCAGGCCACGCGCTATCGGCACGAGCGCACCCTCAAGCAGTGGAATCAGCTGCTCTCTCCGGGCATGCGGTTCGCCGTGCAGTCCCTGGAGCTCGAGGTGCAGACCGACGCGGCGATGGCCGACAGCGGGCTGCAGGGGGCACAGCAGGCCCGGGAACGCCAGGACGTGGCCGAGGCCATCCGGCTGCTCGAGCTGTCCAGCGCCGCGATCGAGCAGGCCACGCCGAGCCGGATGAAGCGCCTGCGCGCGATGGCGGTGCTCATCCGGATGGCGGCCGCGCTCGTCCCCGTCCGCCCCCTGCGTATCCGCGACTACCACCTGCGCGAGCTGATCGCGGTGGTGGGCGTGGGGGCCGCCCTGCACCAGGTCCTCGTCAGCGCTCTCGAGCGGTTCCTGCTCCGGCTCCAGGTCCTCGGCATCGGCTTCCGGCTCGCGCTCCGGGCGATCATCGGCGCACGGCGCCAGGCGGCCGCGGACCCCGCGGCCCGAAGGGCCTGGGGAGACTACCAGCGCGCCCTCGAGGACTGGAAGACGCTCGACCGGGAGCACCTGGAGACCTTCAAGGCGCTGGCCCGATCCCTCGAGATCGACGGCTAGAGCCGCAGCGCTTCCATCGGCTGCACGCGCGTGGCCCGGAGCGCCGGCAGGTAACCGGCGAGGAATGCGGTGGCGAGCAGCGTCCCCGTGGCCGCGGCGAACGTGAACGGATCACGGGCGGTGAGGCCGAACAGCTGCGCTTCCACGAGCCGGCCCAGACCGTAGCCGCTGGGTAGCCCGATCGCCACGCCGAGGAGGGACAGCACCGCGACTTCCCTCAGCACCATCATCAGCACCGTCCTGCGGTCGGCGCCCAGGGCCACCCGGATGCCGATCTCGCGCGTACGCTGCGCGACCGCGTAGCTCATCACGCCGTAGAGGCCGATGGCGGCGAGCAGCGTCGCCAGGAGCCCGAAGGCGGCGGACAGCGCCGCGACCAGACGCTCCACGAACAGCGATTCGCCGATCTGCACGCGCATGGTCTTCAGGCTGGTGAGGGGCAGGCTGGCGTCGACCTCCCGGACGATCGCGCGCAAGCGGGGGGCGAGCGCCTCTGGCGCGATGGAGGTCCGCGTGTAGAACATCATCCCGCCGACATCGGTCTCCTGGGTGTAGGGCAGGTAGACGAAGCGCCGCTGATCCTCGCGCAGCGAGCCCGCCCGCGTGTCCTTCACGAGGCCCACGATCTCCGTGTCGGGGTTCTTGGTCGCCTTGTGGCGGTTCTCGACGAAGTGGCGGCCGATGGGATCCTCGTCACCGAAGAAGTACCGCGCGAAGGTCTCGTTGACGACTGCCACCCGGTGCGTCGCCCGCGTGTCCGCGTCGGTGAAATCCCGCCCCGCGAGCAGGGGGATGCCCAGGGTCGAGAAGAAGCCGGGTCCCACGCCGTTGAAGTTGGGGTTCAGGTTTTCGCCGTCCTTGCCTTCGTAACCCTCCACCGACACGGTGTGGCTCACGTCGCTGTTGGTCATGAGCGGCACGTCGGCCATCGACACCGAGCGCACGCCGGGCTCGGCCGCGATCTCCTCCTGGATCCGCTTGAAGACCGCGAGGCGGCGCTCGAGGTCGTAGCCGCTCAGGGCGGGATCGACGGAGAACGCGATGACGTGCTGCGGCTCGAAGCCGGGGTTCAGGTGGCGCAGGTTCATCAGGCTGCGGGTGAACAGGCCGGCGCCGATGAGCAGAAGCAGCGACAGCGCCACCTGCGCGACGACGAGACCCTTGCGGAAGCGGAAGGGCGCGGAGCCACCCAGCAGCGTTCCGGACTCGTTCTTCAAGGTGGGCGCGAGGTCGGGGCGAGTCGACTGCAAGGCGGGGACGAGGCCGAAGACGACCCCGGTGGCGAGCGACAGCGCGAGCGCGAACAGGGCCACGCGCAGGTCCGGATCGGGAGAAAGCACCCGTGCCGCCGCCTCGAAAGGCAGCGCCCGCAGCAGCAGGTCGGCCGTCCATACCGAGACCGCGATGCCCAGCGTCCCCCCCGCCAGGGCGAGGACCAGGCACTCGACGAGGAGCTGGCGGACCAGGCGGCCGCGGCTGGCCCCCAGCGCCAGGCGCAGCGCCACCTCCTTCTGCCGCGACGAGGCGCGCGCGAGCAACAGGTTGGCGACGTTGGCGCAGGCGATGAGCAGCACCAGGCCCACCATTCCCATGAGAACCAGCAACGGGGTCTTCGACTGATCGCGCAGCCCCGAGATCCCGCGCCCGCCGGGCAGCAGCTCGAG
>QHVJ01000329.1 GCA_003222275.1 Acidobacteriota bacterium
CGAACCACGAGGTGAGATCGATCCACTGGATCCCGCTCGACGAGCTGATGCGGGAGGATCGGCGGTCCGTGATGGACTATTCCTACCAGGGGTCGACGCTGCAGTTTCCGTGCTTGCGCGTGGAGGACGTGGTGATCTGGGGCCTGACGTACCGGATGTTCACGGGTCTCCAGGAGCGCTTCCCCGTCCCGGCCGAGGGCCCGGCCCCCGAGCCCCCGCGGTGAGGGTCGTCCTCACCATCGCCGGCTCCGATTCGGGCGGAGGCGCCGGCATCCAGGCCGACCTGCGGACGTTCGCCGCCCACGGGCTGCACGGCGCCTCGGCGATCACGGCCGTCACCGCGCAGAACTCGGTGGCCGTCGTCGACTCTGTCGCCCTGGAGCCGCGCATGGTGGTGGCGCAGATCGAGGCCGTCGCCTCCGACATGCCGGTGGCCGCGGTCAAGACGGGCATGCTCGCCAACCGACCGATCGTGGAGGCGGTCGCGGAGGCTGTCGGGCGCCTGGGCCTGCCCCATCTCGTCGTGGACCCGGTGATGGTCGCCAAGAGCGGGGACCGCCTCCTCGACTCCGCCGGCGAGGCCGCCTACCGCGAGCGCTTGTTCCCGCTCGCCGAGGTCGTGACGCCGAACCTCGCCGAAGCGGAGGTGCTCCTCGGGCGGCCGGTGCGCAGCGTAGAGGCGATGGCGCAAGCGGCCCGCGACCTGAAGGCGCTCGGACCGCGCACCGTTCTCGTCAAGGGCGGCCACCTCGAGGGCGATCCGGTGGACGTCTTCTTCGACGGCCGCCGAACGGACGAGCTACGCGCCCCCCGCATCGCCACCCGGAACACGCACGGCACCGGCTGCACGCTGTCGGCGGCCATCGCCGCGCGCCTCGCCCTCGGCCAGGAGCCGCTCGAAGCGGTGCAGGGAGCCAAGGCCTACCTCACCGAAGCGTTGCGCAGCGCGTACGCGCTCGGCCGCGGCGCGGGGCCGGTCGACCATCTTCACCCGCTCACCCGCCGTCGCTGACAAGGGGGCCTGGTGCTCATCGTCGGCGGGCTCTTCCTCCTCGCCAAGAGCACGCACGAGATCCACGACAAGCTCGAAGGCGAGGAGGGGCACGCTTCGGCCCGGATCGCCCCCTCGTTCACGAGCGTGCTGATCCAGGTCACGCTCCTGGACCTGGTTTTCTCCTTGGATTCGGTGATCACGGCGGTGGGCATGGTGGACCGCATCTCGGTGATGGTGGCCGCGGTGGTGACGGCGGTGGCGGTCATGATGGTCTTCGCGTGAAGGCGCTCAACATCCGGATGCGCCGACAGGCCTCGCCCGTGCACCTGCGCGAGCCGTACGTCCCGGCCGGCCCGTAGAGGCCGGTGCTACCATGGATGCGATGTCCATTCAGCTCGTACGCGCGCCGATCGATTTGACGACGCTCCAGGCAACGAAGCCCGCCGACGGCGCATTGTGCCTCTTCGTCGGAGTGGTGCGGGATCACAACGAGGGCCGGCGCGTCCTGCGCCTGGAGTACGAGAGCTACGAGGAGATGGCGCTTCCCCTCATGGAACGCATCGCCGCCGAGTGCCGGGAGCGGTGGCGGGTCACCGACGTGCGCATCGTCCATCGCCTGGGTCCGCTCGCGATCGGCGAGGCGAGCGTGGCGGTGGCGGTCGCCTCCCCGCACCGCCGGGAAGCCTTCGAAGCCTGCCGCTACGCGATCGACACTCTCAAGGCCACCGTCCCCATCTGGAAGAAGGAGTTCTACGCGGACGGCGCGGCGGCCTTCATCGAGCAGGCGGACCCGGGGCAGCCCCGGGCCTAACCGCCGATGACGCGGTCGTAGAGCCGCTGCTGCCGCTCGATCGCGGCCCCATAGACCTCGGACCGCCGAGGGTCGGGAACGCACGCGCGCGCCAGCTTCAGCGCGATCTCGTCGAGCGACTTCCAGACGCCCAAACCTCGCCAGGCCAGGATCGCGGTCCCGCGGCTCGTCAGCTCCTGCTCGCGGGAGATCAGCACGGGCTCGCCCAGCACGTCCGCCATGAGCTGCCGCCAGTAGGGCGACTGCGCGAGCGCCCCTCCGCTGGCCACGACCTCGTGCCGCGCGGCGAGATGGGACCCGAGCAGGCGCGTCACCAGCGCGAATCGATAACAGACGGCTTCGAGGCTCGCCTGCAGGATCTGCAGCGGGGTCGTGGCCGAGCTGAGGCCGGCGATGCAGGCGCGGGCGTGGGGAGCGAAGCCGGGGCTGCGCTCCCCTGCCACGAAGGGAAGCACCGTGAGGCCGTGCCCGTCAGGGGGGAGCTTGCGAAGCTCGGCTTCGATCCGCGACGGCGGGGGCAGCCGCAGCGTTTCCCGCTCCCAGGCGAAGACGCTTCCTCCCTCGCTGAACGCGCCGCCGAGGAGGGTCTCGCGCTTCCCCACGCGGTAGGCCCACAGTCCCGGCGCCACGTCGGGATCGGTGCCGGGGAGCACGATGCGGAGCGCGCCCGTCGTCCCCACCGTCAGGGCCAGGCGGCGGGGATCGACGCAGCCGCTGCCCACGTTGGCGGCGGCGCCGTCGCCGACGCCGAGGAAGAACGGCACGTCGGCGAGTGCGGGCCAGCGACGAGCGAACGTGCGGGAGAGGCCGCGGGCCGCATCGGTGTAGTCGGCGAGCCTCGGCAGCGTGCCCTCGTCGACGGGCAGCGTCGCGAGGAGGCCCTGGTCCCAGCGGAGCGGCCGGCGGTCGAGGAGCCCGCTCCAGGAGGCGACCGAGTAGGACATGGGCACGTCGCGGCCGAACCAGCGCCGGTGGAGGAGCGTGCCGGCGTCGAGCCAGCGGCGCACCGAGCCGAAGAGCCGCGGCTGGGTGCGGCGGAGCCAGCGGAAGCGCGCGGGCAGGTAGGCCGTGTGCAGGGGGCAGCCCGTGCGCTGATACACGGTGGGCACGTCCAGCTCGCGGCGCAGCGCGGCCACGTCCGCCTGCGCGCGGTCGTCGGCGTACGTGTAAAGAGGCGTCAGCGGCCGCCCCCCGTCGTCGACGCCGCACAGGGTGATCGCGAGGACGTCGAGGCCGACGGCCCGCACCTTCGCCGCCCGCTTCCCCGCCGCCGCCATCACGCGGTCGACGAGCCTGTCCACGCGCCGCCCGAGCTCGGCGGCGTCGCCCTCGGTGGCGCCGTCCGGCCGGGGATGGATGGGGCTCGCCTCGCGGACCAGTGTCCCGGCGACGAGGCGCGCCCGCTCGTCGTAGAGCGCGCCCTTGACGGAGCTGCTGCCCACGTCGAGCACGACGACGAAGCTCAAGGCTCGCGCCAGCGGGGGTGGCCGGGAGCGAGCAGCGCGTCCGCCTCGGGTGGCCCCCAGGTGCCGGCGGCGTAGTTGGGGAAGCTCGTCGGGGCCCGCGACTCCCAGGCCTCGATGATCGGGTCGACCACCGCCCACGCCGTCTCCACCTCGTCGCGGCGGGCGAAGAGCGTGGCGTCCCCGGTCATGCAGTCGACGAGGAGCGTCTCGTAGGCGGAGTGCTGCGGCCCGCTGAACGCTTCGCGATACGAGAAGTCCATGTCCACGGGCTTGATCTGCAGATCGATGCCCGGGACCTTCGTCTCGAAGCGGAGGGAGATGCCCTCGTCCGGCTGCACCCGCATCGCGATCAGGTTCGGCTCGAGCTCGCCTACCTCTTGCGGGAACATCAGGTGGGGCGGGCGGCGGAACTGGATGGCGATCTCGCTCACGCGGCGCGCCAGCCGCTTGCCCGAGCGCAGGTAGAACGGGACGCCGTGCCAGCGCCAGTTGTCGACCATGAAACGGATGGCCGCGTAGGTGGGGGTCGGCGAGCCCGGCCTCACCCCCTGCTCCTCGCGATAGCCCGGGACCGGCTTCCCCTCCACGATCCCCGGCCCGTACTGGCCCCGGACCGCGTATTCCTCCACGCGGTTTCGCGGGATGCGGCGGATCGCGCTCAGGACCTTCACCTTCTCGTCCCGCACCGCGTCGGCATTGAACGATGCCGGCGGCTCCATGGCGGTGAGCGTGAGGAGCTGGAGCAGGTGGTTCTGGAACATGTCCCGCACCACTCCGGCCTCCTCGTAGTAGCCGGCCCGGTGCTCCACACCGACGGTCTCGGCGGCGGTGATCTGGACGTGGTCGACGTGCTGGCGGTTCCACACCGGCTCGAAGATCGAGTTCGCGAAGCGGAAGACCAGGACGTTCTGGACCGTCTCCTTGCCGAGGTAGTGGTCGATGCGGAAGACCTGGTGCTCGGAGAGGTGCTCGTGCACGAGCCGGTTCAGCTCTCGGGCCGTGTGCAGGCTCCGGCCGAACGGCTTCTCGATGACCAGCCGCATCCACGGCACCGCCCGGGGGTCACGGACGCGGACGGCCACCTGCTCCTGCGCGAGGTGCTCCACGGCGCGCGGGTAGAGGCTCGGAGGGATCGAGAGGTAGACGAGGCGGCCTTGCGGCTTCGGGTCCTGCCTCTCCCGCTCCTCCAGCCGCTGGCGGAGCGCGCGGTACGTGACGGGGTCATCGAGGTCGCCGCGAAGGTAGGTGAGACGCCGGGCGAAGCGGGCGAACACCGCCTCGTCCACCGGTCCCGCCTCCTTCGATTCCGCGAGGCTCCGCTTGACGGATTGCCGGAACTCGTCCTCGGTTTGCTCCTTCCGCGCGACCCCGATCACCGTGAAGCCCTCGGAGACCAGCTCGTCGTGGGTCAGGTGGAAGAGCGCGGGCATCAGCTTGCGGTGCGAGAGGTCGCCCTCGGCGCCGAGGATGACGAGCGTGCAGGGCGGGGCGGCGGGAGCGCTCATCCGGCCAGCCACGAGAAGACCCGCCCCACGGCCAGCAGGGTGGCGAGGAAGAGCGCGATGAGGAAGAGCGCGATGCTCGCCGCCGCGAGCCAAATGCCGACGGCGCTCCGCGGAGGCCGCGTGGGATCGCGGTAACGCAGGATCAGCGCCACGTTGTCGACGTTCTCCTTGAACAGGATGTCGAAGATGTCGCCCAGCACCGGCACGGCTCCGACCATGGTATCCAGGGCGACGTTCAGGACCATGCGCAGGATGTGGATCGCGGGCACGTGATGGCGCAACGCCCCGAGGATGATCCAGCTCGAGAGCAGCGCCCCGCCGGCATCGCCGATCCCGGGCACGAATCCAAGCAGGGCATCGAGGCCGATGCGCGTGCCGAGCCCCGGAATCTGGAACTGCTCGTCCATGAGGGTCGCGAAGCGCTGCAGGGCCACGAGGTCCCGCGGCAGCGGTCCGGCCGGCGCGCCGCGCGTCGTCATCGGGGAGTCAGGTCCGCCGCCGCGGCACGGTCGATGAGCCACGTGCCTTCCCGCGCGAGCTGGGCCGGCAGCTCATCCGGCCGCCACGGCCCCCGCAGCACCTTCGCCACGACCGGTGCCTTCCACGCGCCCGCCGTGATGACGGCCACGCGGTGCGCCGCCGCGATCACGGGGGGGGTGATGGTGAGGCGGTGGACGGGAGGCAAGGGACTCGTGGCCGGCACGACTCGTTTCTCCGTCTCGCGCAGGGCCGGAGAGCGGGGGAACAGCGAGGCGGTGTGCCCGTCCGGCCCCATCCCCAGCACCAGCACGTCGAGACGTTCGGGAAGCAGCGCCGCGTAACGCGCGGCGGCGGCCTCGAGGTCGGGCGCGTCGGCCTCCATGCGATGGACGCGGCCGGCGGGGAGGCCCACGCGGTCGAGGAGTGCCTCGCGGGCCATGCGGTAGTTGCTCGCCGGATCCGTGGGCGGCACCGCCCGCTCGTCGCCGAAGTAGATCTCCACCTCGTTCCAAGGCACCGCGGGCTCCGTGGCCAGCCGCTCGTAGGCCGGCCGCGGCGTCGAGCCGCCGGACAGGGCGAGGGCACAGCGGCGGCGGCGGGCGACCGCTTGCCTGACCTCCTCCGCCATCCAGGCCGCGGCACGGCGGGCAAGCTCGTCCAGATCCGCGGCAACGATGGGCTCGGAGGGCATCGAGGGCTCGGCGCTCAGCCGCCGATCTGGAACATCGACCGCTCTTCGGTGGAGATGCCCTCCTCAAGCCGGTGGCCGGTGGGCTTGAGGCCGACCGCGCGGGCGAGGACGGCCGCGACCTCCGCCCGCCCGCCGCCCGAGCGAAGGACCTTCTTCACGTCCAGCTCGTCGTCGTTGAGCAGGCAGAGGTGGAAGCGGCCGTCCGCCGTGAGGCGCATGCGATTGCACGTGCCGCAGTACGGCTCGCTCACCGGCGAGATGAAGCCCACGATGCCCGGCCCGCCCTCGAAGCGGTAGTTCCGCGACTCGTCGGCCGGGTTCGCGCTGGGGACGGGGACGAGGGGCCCGAGCGCGGCCTCGATCCGCTCGCGGGTCTCGCGGCTGGGCACGAACTGGCTGAGCGAAAGGTGCGCGGCTTCTCCGCCGCCGAGCGGCATCAGCTCGATGAAGCGCGTGTGCCAGTCGCGCTCGAGCGCCCGGCGGGCGACGTCGACGACGTCCCCGTCGTTGTAGTCGCGGGTCACGACGCAGTTGATCTTGATCGGGCGGAGGCCGGCCTCCTCGGCCGCGGCGATGCCGCGCTCGATCTCCTCCAGCGTGCCGAAGCGCATGATCTTCTTCAGCCGCTCGGGATTGAAGGTGTCGACGTGGATGTTGATGCGGCCCAGCCCCGCCGCGGCCAGGGGTTGGGCCAGGCGCGGGAGAAGGACGGCGTTGGTGGTCATGGCCACGTCTTCCACGCCCTCGAGGGCGGCGATGCGGGCCACGATCTCCACGATGTCGGGGCGCAGGGTGGGCTCGCCTCCGGTAAGCCGGAACTTCCGGAAGCCGACCGCCACCGCCGCCTCGGCCACGCGCTCGATCTCGGCCGCGGTCAGCAGCTCCGGAGACGGGATGAAGCTCAGCCCGCGCAGGGGCATGCAGTAGACGCACCGCAGGTTGCAGTGGTCGATCACCGAGATGCGCAGATAATCAATCTGCCGTCCAAACCGGTCCTTCATAATGTCGGGGGTACCCGCATCAGCACCCCCCGAACCCCCCCGCCGCTCGCTCGGGAGTGAATCCCTCGCGTTCGTTCTCAACGTCGGGGGGTACCCGCATCAGCACCCCCCGAACCCCCCCACCGCTCGCTCGGGAGTGAATCCCTCGCGTTCGTTCTCAACGTCGGGGGGTACGTGCATCAGCACCCCCCGAACCCCCCCACCGCTCGCTCGGGAGTGAATCCCTCGCTCGCTTCTACGGGCTTCTGGTACAGGGCCAGCGTACACCCGTTGCGGTCGAGGGCCCAACGGTCTAGCCTCGGGCATGCACGTCCGCGTGCGGCTATTCGCCTCCCTCCGCGAGGCGGCGGGCACGGAGCTCGTCGAGCTGGATCTGCCCGACGGCTCTACCGCCGAGGAGGCCTGGCGCCGGCTGGCCGAGGCCCATCCCTCTCTTGCCGGCCGCCGTCGCAGCCTGGCCGTCGCCGTGAACCGGCGCTACGCGCGCTTCGAAGAGCCGCTCGCGCCCGACGACGAGGTCGTGTTCGTTCCTCCGGTGAGCGGCGGCGGGCCGCCATCGGGCCCGGCCGGATAACAGTGCTACAATTTCCGTCAAGTCTTCCGTAGCCCCTTGCGCCGGGCCCCGCCCTTCCTGGGCCGCGGCGAGTGCGTGCTGTCGGTTCGGGTCTGCCCCGGACCTCGAGCGTCGCAGGAGTCCAGATGGCTCCGAGCCAGCCCAGTTCGGTCGCACGTAGTGTCTCGATCGCGGTCGCCATCGCCTTCGCGTTCTCCATGCGGGGGGAGGCGGCACAGCCCAAGGAACCCGGCACCGATCTGGACCGCAAGACGTTCTTCAAGCCGGAGCTGTCCATCAGCACGTCGCACGCGCCGCTGGGAGGCGTGCTGCTGCGCCTGCCGAACCGCGCCGCGTGGGAAGGCCTGCTCGCCGCGCGTGGCGACGATCCCCGCCGGCCGCAGCTGCAGGCGTGGCTGGACGGGCGCTCGGGAGCGGCCACGAACATGATGGGTCCGTTCCCCCTCATCCCGGGCCGCGGCGTGGGCAACCGCGTCACGCTCCGCGACGTCGCCGGCACGCTCGGGCGGCCCGTCTCCGTCGTGGACGAGCAGGTCGTGTCGGACGTGGTGCGCCGCTTCGCGGTGCTCCACCGCCTCGTGCTCGGCATCGACGTCAAGCAGCTCGGCGCCGCGCGCACGACGAAGGTGGGCGACGAGCTGTGGCAGGTCAGCATCCCGCAGGTCTACGCCGGGATCACGGTCCGCGACGCGCGCCTGGCCGCCACGATCAACCACGGCAACCTCGTGGTCGTCGGCACGGAGGTGTGGGGCGACGTCCGCGGCCTCGAAGCCACCCCGGCCGTGCGCGATGCCGATGCGCTGCAGGCCGGCTTCGCCTACGCGGGCGGACGGGCGGCCTCCGACGTGCTCGTGCGGGCGCCCGCCCTGGAGATCGTGCCCACCGCGCCCGCGGAATTCCAGGCCGGTGAGGCCTTCGCCGGGCCTCTCGGCGCCGGCTACGGCCACCGGCTCGTCTGGACGTTCGTCTTCCAGCGCTACCCCGACGAATCCCGGTGGGAAGTCCTGGTGGACGCGCACTCGGGCGAAGTGCTCGCGTTCCAGGACCTGAACCGTTACGAGAGCCAGCAGGTCAAGGGCAACGTGTATCCGCTCAGCAGCACCGGTGTCTGCCAGGTTCCGACGCAGTGCGGCGCGATGCAGACCGGCTGGCCGATGCCCTTCGCCGACACGGGCCTGCCCGCGCCGAACAACTTCACCAACAGCGCCGGCGTCTTCGATTTTGCCGGCGACCCCGTGACCACCACGCTGACCGGCCGCTATGTCGACATCGTCGACGTCTGCGGCGCCGTCAGCGAGAGCTCTTCCTCCGGCACCCTCGACCTCGGCGGGATCAACAACCAGCACGACTGCCAGTCGGCCGGCGTCTCCGCGGGCGACACCCCCTCCGCGCGGACCGCCTTCTACGAGGTGAACAAGCTCTTCGAGCAGGCGCGGGGCTGGCTGCCCGCCAACGCCTGGCTGCAGAGCCGCCTCACCACCAACGTGAACATCAGGGATATCTGCAACGCGTTCTGGAACGGGACGAGCATCAACTTCTACCGCTCCGGAGGCGGGTGCCGGAACACCGGCGAGCTGGCCGGCGTGTTCGACCACGAGTGGGGTCACGGCCTCGACCAGAACGACGCCAACGCAACGCTGAGCAACTCGTCGGAGGCGTATGCGGACATCGCGGCCATCTACCGTCTGCAGACCTCGTGTGTCGGCTACGGCTTCTTCTCGCTGACCAGCAACGAATGCGGGCCGACGGCCGACGGCACCGGATACAACGCGAACGAGGACCAGGTCGGCGGCCTGCATTGCGACCTGGACTGCTCGGGCGTGCGGGACGCCGACTACCTCAAGCACAACCCGAACACGCCCGACACCGCGCTCGGGTTCGTGTGCAGCTCCTGCCAGGCCGGGACGGGTCCCTGCGGGCGGCAGGTGCACTGCGCGGCGGCGCCGGTGCGGCAGGCGGCTTGGGACCTCGCCGCGCGCGACCTGCAGTCGGCACCGTACAACTACGACAGCCAGACCGCCTTCATCATCGCCAACAAGATCTTCTACCAGGGCAGCGGCAACGTCGGTCTGTGGCACGCCTGCGCCTGCGGCTCGTCCTCGAGCGGGTGCGGAGCGGCCAACGGGTACATGCAGTGGCTGGCCGCGGACGACGACGACGGGGACCTCACCAACGGTACGCCCCACATGACCGCGCTGTTCAACGCCTTCGATCGGCACGGGATCGCCTGCTCCACGCCGACGCCGCAGGACTCCGGATGCAGCGGCGGGCCGTCGGCCTCGCCCAACGTCACCGCCACCGCCGGGGACTCGTCGGTGGCCCTCTCGTGGACGACCGTGGCCGGCGCCACGCGCTACTGGGTGTTCCGGACCGAGGGCCAGGCCGGCTGCGAGTTCGGCAAGGCGCTCATCGCCGACGTCGCCGGGACCGCCTTCACCGACACCAGCGTCGCCGGGGGCCGGACGTACTACTACAACGTGGTGGCGGCCGGCGCTTCCTCGGCGTGCTTTGCCTCCGCCAGCACCTGCCAGGAGGCGACGCCCACCGTGGCCACCAACCCGGGCTTCGGCGTGTCGTGCAACCCGGCGATATTCTCCGTCCAGCAGGGCGGCGGCTCCTCCAGCGCCTGCTCGGTTTCGTCGGTGAACGGCTTCGCGAGCGCCGTCGACCTCGCCTGCGCCGGTTTGCCCACCGGCTTGACGTGCTCGTTCGGCCCGACCCCGGTCACGCCGCCCGCGAACGGCAGCGTGGGCAGCACCCTCACGGTGGCCGCTTCGCCGACGGCCATCCCGGGCACCTACCCGTTCAAGGTGCAGGGTACGAGCGGCGCGCTGACGCGCAGCGCCAACCTGTCGCTCGTCGTGAATGGGAGCGGTGGCGTGCAGACGGCCGTGTTCGACGCGGCGCTGCAGGCGCCCCGCTGCGCCGGCGTCGGTTCCGCGTGCGATTCCGGAACGCTCCTCAACGGGCGTGACGGCCAGGGGCCGGAGCCCAACCAGCCGAACACGATCAACGACTCGTGCGCGGACGGCTCGCTCGGCACCTACCACTCCGACGAGTCGAACGACCGCATCAAGGTCTCGACGCTCGACGCCACGACCCTCATGAACGGCAAGACCGCCCGCGTCGAGGCCACGGTCTGGGCCTGGGCAGGCGGCCCCACGGCCGACAGGCTCGACCTCTATTACGCCGCCAACGCCGCCAGCCCGACATGGACCTACATCACGACGCTGACGCCGACGGTCGGGGGCGCCCAGACGCTCTCCGCGACGTACAACCTGCCGGCGGGCGAGCTCCAGGCCGTGCGCGCGCACTTCCACTACCAGGGGACGCCGAATCCGTGCCTGCCCGGCGGGTTCGACGACCACGACGATCTGGTCTTCGCGGTGGCGGCATCGTCCGACACGACACCGCCCACGACCGCGATCACCTCGCCCGCGCCGGGCGCCAACGTCAGCGGAACCGTCACCGTCGCCGCGAGCGCCAGCGATGACGTCGGCGTGGCCAAGGTCGAACTCTACGTCGACGGCGCGTTGAAGGGCACCGACACCACCGCGCCGTACCAGTTCGCGTGGAGCACCGTGTCGGTCCCCAACGGCAGCCACACCCTGCAATCCAAGGCCTACGACGCCGTCAACAACGTGGGCACGAGCGGCACGGTGACGGTGACCGTCAACAACCCGGTCGTCGCGACCGCCGTCTTCGACCCCGGATTGAAGGCGCCGCGGTGCTCGGGGGTGGCCAGCGGCTGCGATTCGGGCGCGCTCGTGAACGGCCGCGATGGCAAGGGCCCCGAGCCGAACCAGCCGAACACGATCAACAACTCGTGCGCAGACAGCACCGGGGGGACTTACCACGTCGACGAATCGATCGATCGGGTCCGGGTCGTGACCACCGATGGATCGGCGCTGGCGGCGGGCAAGACCGTGCGCATCGAGACCACGCTGTGGGCCTTCTCGCCCCCCGCGGGCGACAAGCTGGACCTGTACTACACCGCCAACGCCACGAGCCCGTCATGGACGTTCCTGACGACGCTGACGCCGGTGTTCGGCGGAGCCCGCACCCTCACCACGACCTACACGCTGCCCGCCGGGAGCTTGCAGGCGGTGCGCGCGCA
>QHVJ01000330.1 GCA_003222275.1 Acidobacteriota bacterium
GTGCCCGTACCGGAACCGGTCCGACTGATCGTGAGCGTCTGTGCGGCGCCGAACGTTGCCGTCACGGTATGTGCTGCGTCCATCGTCACCGTGCACACCGGACCGGTGCCGGCGCATCCGGTCCAGGCATCGAAGAGGTAGCCCGAGCCGGCGGTCGCGGTGAGCGTCACCGTGGTGCCGCTGGCGAGTTGCCCCGAGCATGTGCCGGGACAGTCGATGAAGGCGGGAATCGAGCGGAGGTACCCCTTGCCGTTGACCGTTGTCGTGAGCGTCCAGAAGATCGGGTCGAACTGCGCTCTGACGTTTCGCAAAGCACTCATCGTCACGGTGCATGTCGTTGCCGCGCCGCTGCCGCTGCAGTCCTCGCCCCAGCCCATGAAGACGGAGCCCGGGCTCGGCTGCGCCGTCAGCGTGACGACGGTATCGCTCAGGAAGTTCCAGGCACAGGCGCTGCCGCAGTCGATGCCTGGCAGGTTCGACGTCACGACGCCGGAGCCGATGCCGAACTTCACGACGTTTAGCGAGAACACGATGTCGAACGTCGCCGTCACGCTCGTCGCAGCGTTGATCGTCACAGTGCACGTCCTCGCCTGCCCGGAGCAGGCGCCGCTCCAACCGCTGAACACTGCGCCGGCGCTCGCCTGCGCCGTCAACGCGACGACGGTGCCACTCGTGTACGGCGCGGCGCAGGTGCTGCCGCAGTCGATACCCGGCGGGCTCGACGTCACCACGCCGGTCCCGGCGCCGCTCTTCAACACCGCGAGCGTGAACGTCGCGTCGAACCGCGCCGTCACGCTCGTCGCGGCGTTGATCGTCACGGTGCACGTCGTCGCCTGACCGGAGCAGGCGCCGCTCCAACCAGTGAACACCGCGCCGGCGCTCGCCTGCGCCGTCAAGGTGACAACGGTGCCACTCGTGTACGGCGCGGCGCAGGTGCTGCCGCAGTCGATACCTAGCGGGTTCGACGTCACCACGCCGGTCCCGGCGCCGGCCTTCGACACCGTCAAGGTGAACGCGGTATTAAAGGTTGCCGTCACGCTCATGGCGGCGTTGACGGTGACGGTGCACGGATTCGCCTGGCCCGCGCAGGCGCCGCTCCACCCGCCGAAGACAGAGTTCGCGCTTGGCTGCGCCGTCAACGTGACGACGGTGCCGCTCGAGAAGGCCGCCGCGCAGGTGCTGCCGCAGTCGATGCCCGCAGGGCTTGACGTCACCACGCCCGCCGCGGCGCCGGTCTTCGACACCGTCAACGTCACTCCCACGTCGAATGTCGCCGTCACGCCCATGGTGGCGTTGATGGTGACCGTGCACGTATTCGATTGGCCGGCGCACGCGCCGCTCCAGCCGCCGAAGACCGAGTTCGCGCTCGGCTGCGCCGTCAGCGTCACGACCGTGCCGGTAACGAAGCGCTCGGAGCAGTCGGCCCCGCAGTTGATGCCGAGCGGGCTCGACGTCACCGTGCCCGAGCCCTGACCGGCGCGCGTGATCGTCAACACCGAGCCGACGACGGCGGGGGCGGCGCCGTAGCGGCCCTGGTGCTTGGGGCCGCCCATGAGCTGGCCCCAGAGGATCGGGCCGTGCGGCGTCGGGCCGCCGAGGCTGAAGGCCCACACCGTGTTGTAATAGCCCGACGTCCCGTTCCAGTAATCGCTCGCGACGATGATGTCGTTGCGGCCGTCGCCGTCGATGTCGGCGATGGCCGGGACCGCGCCGTTGCCGAGGCCCGCTATGCGCCGCGGGTAGCCAGGGATGAGGGTGCCGTCGCGCCGGTACACGAGCAGGTAGCCGCCGCCGCTGCCATTGTTGTCGCTCACGACCGTGACGATCTCGGGCAGACCGTCGCCGTCGACGTCGCCGACGACGGGCGACGCGTTGCCGAGCGTGGTATTTGCGGGGAGGGCGCGCGGCCAGCCCGCCAGCACGCTGCCATCTCCCTTGACCACGTTCAGGTGGCTATTGGTCTGCACGATGATCTCGGGGATACCGTCACCATCGAGATCCGCCAGCGCGGGCGCCGTGGAGTAAAACCACGTGCCCTGTAGCAGCACCGTGCGCTTGAGGACGCCGGTGTTCGAGAAGATCAGGACCCGTCCGCCGAACCCGGTGACGATGATCTCGGGCACGCCGTCGCCGTCGACGTCCCCGACGACCGGGAACGTGTGAACACTGCCGGCGAAGTTCACCGGAAAGCCGGGCCTGAGCGTGCCATCGTGCCGATAGGCGAAGAGGTAGACGCCGGGCGACGTCGAGCCCGATGTGGTGATGACATCGAGGCGGCCGTCGCCGTCGAGGTCGGCGATGGCCGACATGCTGCGCTCCTGGCCGCCGATGAAACCGGTCGTCGGCCAGCCGGTGGCCGGCGTGGCGTCGCCGTGATAGGCGTGCAGGTTCCAGTCCTGTTCGTCCGTGAAGATTTCGTCGACGCCGTCGCCGTCGACATCCATCGTCGTGGGCGGACTCGACATGTAATTCGCCGGCGGCCGCGGCCAGCCGGGCAGGGGCGTTCCGGCTCCGGAGTATGCCGACAGACGCGCCTGAATCGCGAAGTGGCCGGCGACGACATCCAGCGCGGATGAGCCCGCCGTCAGCCGGCCGAGCGCGGGATACGCGGCGCCCGGCGGATCGAGCACGGGCCAGCCGGGCACCGTGCTGCCGTCGGCTTTGAAGGCATAGAGCGGACCTCCTGCGAGGCCGGTGACGAGAATCTCGAGCGCCGGATCGGTGTCGATGTTGCCGACGAGGACGTGCAGGCCCTGCCCGGCCTGAAAGCTGCCAGCGCTGTGCCACGTCTGGATCGGGAAGCCGGGCTTGAGGTCCGCGTCCGACTGAACCGTGACGACACTACCATCCGGGAACGTCAGCGTGAACGTGCCGCCGCGCGGCGGCGTCCACGTCGTCGTGAACACGCCGTCGCCGGCCGCCTCGTCCCAGCCCGAGCCGTCATCCCGAAGCAGGAGCGTCTCGCCCGTTTCCGCGACCGTCACCGAGGGCTGCGAGTAGGGCAGCCCGCAGTCCACGCTGTAGGTCGCGAGGACGAGCTGCTGGCTGGTGGAGACCGTGCTCGTCCGCGGCTGGAGGCGCCGTACCAGCGGCTCGTGTCGGCACCGCAACGCGAACCAGGCCTGTGTGCGACGGCCCGTGATCGTCGTGTTCAGTGCGCCCCACGTGGTCTCCGCTCCCGACAGCAGCCGGTTGCGGATGAGCCGCCAGTCCGCCGCCGGATCGTCGGCATAGAGCAGCGCGATGGTGCCCGCGACGTGGGGCGCCGCCATCGACGTGCCGCTGAGCGTCTGGTACTGGTTGCCCGGCACGGTGCTGAGGATGTCGACGCCGGGGGCGGCGATGTGCACGGTGCCCCGGCCGTAGTTCGAAAACCACGCGAGCGCGTCGTTCTGATCGGTCGCGGCGACACAGACGATATTCGAAACGTCGTAGCTGCACGGATACGTCAGCAGTGTGTCGTTGTTGCCGCCAGAGTTGCCGGCGGCGGTGACGAACAGGATGCCGTGCTCACGCTGCGCGGCGATGGCGTCGACCAGAGCCTGCGAGAAGAAACCGCCGCCCCAGCTGTTGTTCGTGGCCACGATCTTGACGCCGCGCTCCTTCATGGAGAGCACGTAATCCAGGCACGCGATGGCGCCCGCCGTGTCGCCGAAGCCTGCCGCGTCGAGGAACTTGCACGGCAGGATCCGCACGTTCCAAGCGACGCCGCTGACGCCATATGCGTTGTTGCCGGTGGCGCCGATGATCCCGGCGACGTGGGTGCCATGGCCGTTGTCGTCGTACGGGTCACCACTATGTGTGATCGCGTTGAGGCCGTGGCAGTCGTCCACGACGCCGTTGCCGTCGTCGTCCCAGCCGTTGGCCGTGCATTCGACCTCGTTGCGGAACAGGTTGTCGACGAGGTCGACGTGCAGGTAGTCGATGCCCGTATCGAGGACGGCCACGACGACCTCCGCGCTGCCGGTCGTGATGTCCCATGCTTCGATCGCGTCGATGCCCGCATAGATGTGCAGCGACCACTGCGACGTGAAAAATGGGTCGTTCGGAGCGTTCGAGAACGCCTCCACGACGAAGTTGGGCTCGGCGTATTGCACGTCGGGATGGCGGCGGAGCGCGCGCATGGCCTGGTGCAGGCTGGTGCCCGGCGCGAGCTTCAGGTGATAGAGGTGCTCGACGGCGTGGAAGCGCTTCGCCGAGCGCCAGGGCACGCTGGCGAGCGCGCGCGCCGCGGCCGCCGGGGGCAGCCCGGGACGCAGCTTCACCAGCAGCTCGTCCGGAACATGGCGCAGCGGATTGGGCGGTGGACCGTTTGGGTGCAGGTCCTGCCGAATGACGACGCCGTCCTCGGATATCGTCCACGGCTCGGCCGCCGCCCGATCGAACAGTCCCAGCGCGAGCGTCAGGGCAACCGTCACCACCGCGAGGCCATTTCGTGTCATCGCGCGTCCTCGTTGACAGCGTGACGGCCCGGTGGGGCCACGGCGGGCACTTAAGGTGACGGCAGTCCGGCGACCTCTCCATTCGTAGCAGTCCGGGGTGTGACGCCACAAGGGATTTCGGACGGACGACGCGCATCCTTATATATGGCGATATATGGCCGTATGATCGGCCCCCATGGGGGACCGGGTCGCGCTCTCGATCATCGGCGTGCTCTCGTTGACCATCGTCGGCGTGGTCGGCGTGCTCCTGCTCGCTCACGACCCCGGGCGCCGCTGGAGCGCGGAGGTTTCCGGGCTGCCCGCGCTCAACGCCGCGCTCAACGCGACGTGCGCGGCGCTGCTCGTGGCCGGCTGGATCGCCATACGCCGCCGCCGCATCGCCGTGCACCGCGCGTGCATGCTGGCGGCCTGCGTCGCCTCCGCGCTGTTCCTCGTCTCCTACGTCGTCTATCACGCGCTTGCCGGCTCGCGGCCGTTCGGCGGACAGGGCTGGATCCGAGTGGTCTATGTCCCGATCCTCGTCTCGCACGTCGTGCTGGCGGCCGCGATGGTGCCGTTCGTATTGACGACGGTCTATCGCGCGCTGTCGGGCCAGTTCGACCGGCACGTGCCGATCGCGCGACGGACGCTGCCGGTGTGGCTCTACGTGTCCGTGACCGGCGTGCTCGTCTACCTGCTGCTCTACCACCTCGGCTGACGCGCCCCGACCGTGCGGGGGTCGAGGCGCGCCACGGCTTCGCCGGGGCGCGACGAGCGATGGGGGGTATGGGGGGCCATTTCGGGGCCCCCCATCTCCCTAGGCCAGCTCCCCGCGCAGCACCGTGACGGCCTGGCCGGCGAGCCTCACGCGCTCACCGGCCAGCGTCACGCGCACGACGCCGCCGCGCGCGGACACCTGGAGCCCCACGAGCTCGGAACGGCCGAGGCGCTCGGCCCAGAGGGGG
>QHVJ01000628.1 GCA_003222275.1 Acidobacteriota bacterium
TGGGCCGATCCGCACGCCTCCATCAGGATCGTCGCCGGGGGCTGCTCGCCGAGGTATCGGCGAAATCGTTCCCGCGAGAATCGATGCCGCTCGCGCACCTGGCCCGCGTGCTCGGAGACGGCCACCTCGAACACGGCCTTCGCCACGTCGACCGCGATCGTCGTAGAATTCATCGGGCTCCTCCTTCCAAGGGACTCTTGGACGCAAGGCGACTTTGGCACACGATGCCGTTCAAGTCGCGGGAGGAGTCCATTCCATCATTCGAGGGCTGGGCTTCGGCGTCGGCAAGATAATTGGTCCTGACACATCATGGTGTCGTGAAGGGGATACGCCACCCTTTGCAGCTGTACCGGTACGTGGCGTTGTGTATCGGCGGGCGGCATGAAGCCGACGCACCCGTGCGCCCCGCCCCCTCGGCCTTGGCGCCCCAGGACCTGCGCCCGAGGATCTGTAGAAGCACCGCCCCGTCCGCCTACACGGCCGCAGCACTAAAAGGCTAAAGACTTCCCTTCTAACCGCCGTCGCCACCAGCGTGAACGCGTCTGGCCGCGCGCGAGAACCGCGCCCGCGTCTCCGCAAGAACCCGTGTGCAAAGTCCTGCCAAATCGGGGGCGTGGCGGTTCTTCGAAAGTGACCCGGGCGATCGCGTGCTGAGTTGGACCTGTACCTCACCTGCCGACGTCTCTATCACCGCCACCACCGAGGCCCCGATACCTCAGTCTGTTAGGACTTCATCGCGTCTCACGCGCCCCTGACTAAAGAGTCCCCCTCGGCGGCGGTGCGGGCCTCCATCCACATTTCCACCGTTGTCCACAATCGCAAAATTGCACGGTGTGACGCTCGCTCGGGGCCAGGGGATCGAGAATTGTGTGATTTTCTCTGACCGCGATAGACGATGCGTCATGATTCCCCGCATAAATCCAGGCGAGGATGATTCGTTGCGCGGGTCGCATAGCACTTGATGCGGGGAATGGTGTATCCAGCCCGAAAAAATTCGGATTGACAAGCCTTTGGCCATCGCTTAGCTTTCCGGTCTGTTCTTGGGTTGGACGCTCGGGGCTCCTGTCGATACGGCACCCGGACAGTTCTCCGACGCCCATGCGAGGCCGCTTGGGACCCCAGGGCCGGTTCGCCCGTGATGGCGCCCGTCACGGCCGGACTTCTTTCCGGACCAGGGAGGGCAGGAAGATATCTGCTCTTGGCGGGACGGGTGTTCCGACTGTTCTAGAGACCCCGCGGATCCTCGACCTCGTGGGCACCGCACAGCGTGCGGCCCCCGGAGTGCCCTTGCTGATCCGCGGCGAACCCGGCGTCGGCAAGGACATCCTGGCTCGCCTCATCCACGCCGCCACGGCGCGTCACCCGAATTCCTTCATCAAGGTGAACTGCGGGGGTCAGCCCGAGGACCGGGTCGAGGCCGATCTATTCGGCCACGAGATGGGGGCCTGCCCCCTGGCGCTTCGGCAGCGGCTCGGGAGCTTCGAGTTCGCGCACCACGGCACGGTCTACCTGGAGGAGATTGGGGCCCTGCCGCGCACCCTGGTCCCCAAGCTCCTGTACGTGCTGCGAACGGGGAAGTTCTCGCGCACCGGCGGCCCCGAGATCATCTGGGTCGGTGGGCGCGTCATCGCCTCGACAGTGCAGAGCGGGCCGACAGGCGGTGATGACGACCTCTGGCAGGAACTGCACCGTCTCAACGTGGTCGAGCTCCGGATCGCTCCACTGAGGCAGCGAAGGGACGAGATACCAGTCTTCGCATCATTTTTTCTTGAGCAATTCAACCGTCGGCATCGACAGGACGTCCGGCTCTGCTCTGACGCGATGGCCACGTTCATGGAGCACTCATGGCCTGGGAATATCCGCGAACTCGAGGAGACAGTTCACCGGCTGGTCGCCGGTGGAGCGATGTCCCCCGTGCCCTAGCCGATCCAATCGCCACTCCTTGACTCCTGTGGACCGTGGCCCGAAACGTTTGTCGCGGAGCGCGCCCGAAACCCCGGCGCTCCCAGACCTCGTAGGTGTACGGTATGCCCGGCTGGCACTTTAGGCCCCGCGGCATCATCGTCGACGAGGAAACCTTTGGCGGTGTCACCGAGCTCGAGATCCGCCAGGCTGTGCGTCTGCGGTATGCGGTCTCGATGCTGACAATCCACCAGAGCCGCAACGGCTATGTCGCCAATCCTGCTGAGGCGGCTGAGCAGCTTGCTGAAGTGGTCAGCCCATTGATTCGAAATACCGATCTCATTGAGATCGGGCCCTCCGCCGCTACTGTTCGGGTTCTGCTGGTCGGCGGAGAATTGGGGGACCTCCGCAATATCGTTCAGCGCATCATCGCCGAAATCAGCCACCACCGGTTCGACGAGCGGCACACTCCTGTCGTCCTGAGCATTGGCGGCAGCTGTTTCCCCGTCACGGCCGGGAGCTCCCGAGAACTCTTTATTCAGGCCGACGCCTTGGCGGCAGAGGCCCGCCAAGCACTGGATCCCTACTCGACGTATCGACTCCCTGACCGCTTAGACGGGGGGCCCTAACAGCATCCCGGGGAACACCAGGGTACGCTCATTTGTAGCGGCTTC
>QHVJ01000338.1 GCA_003222275.1 Acidobacteriota bacterium
ATCGCAGCGGCCGTCCGAGCAGGCCCCAGGGCCGGACGATCAGCACCGCCGCCATGAGAGCGAAGACCGCGAAGATCGAGAAGCGCGGGAAGAAGAGGATGCCGAAGGACAGCACCTGGCCGTAGATCAGCGCGCCGAGGAACGTCCCCCAGAACGAGCCGAGGCCGCCGATCACGACGACCACGAACGCCTCGACGATGACCTCCGTGTCCATGCCCGGCGTGGTCGCGCGCATCGGGCTGATGAGGGCGCCGCCCAGGCCGCCCAGGAACGAGGCGAGCACGAAAACCCACGTGTAGAGCGCGTCCACGTTGACGCCCAGCGCGCCCAGCGTTTCGCGGTCCAGCGCGGCCGCGCGGATGTAGCGGCCGACGCGCGTGCGCTGCAGCACCACCCAGAACGCGAGCGCGATGGCCGGGCCGAGCAGGATGATGAACAGGTTGTAGTGGGGGATGATGGCGCCGAAGACGTGGAGGGCGCCGGTCAGCTCGGGCGGCCGGCTCACCGACTTCTGCTGGGTGCCCCAGAGCATCTTGGCGGCGTCGCTCAGGATCAGCGCGAGCGCGTACGTGAACAGGAGCTGGTAGAGCTCGTCCTTGCCGTAGAGCCGACGGAACAGGAACCGCTCGATCAGACCGCCGAGCGCGGCCACGACCAGCGCGCCGCCGAGCGCGGTCAGCCAGAAGCGGCCGCCGCTCACGCCCATCCACTGCACGAGCTGGTAGGTCGCGTACGCGCCGAGCATGTAGAAGGTGCCGTGCGCGAAGTTCAGCACGCGCAGTACGCCGAAGATCAGCGACAGCCCGGCCGCGATCAGGAACAGGAACATCGCGGCCGTGAGGCCGCTGACGCTCTGGGCGAAGACGAACGACGGATCCGGCAGACCCTAATCCATGAACTTGGTCGGATCCACGTAGGTCACGGGCTTCATGATCGCGAACGGGTACTTCGGATCCATCACGGTCTTGCCGTAGAGCTGGCCGCGGTTGGCCTGGTGGTCCTTCTCGCGGATCGTCAGCGGCCCCACCGGCGTCTCCACCGTCAGCCCGAGCAGCGCCTTGGCGACCTTGTCGGAATCCGTGCTTTCGGCCTTCTTGATGGCCTCGGCCAGGAACTGCATGCCGATGTAGCCCTGGATCGCCCACGACGACGGGTATTCGTCCTTCAGGTACCTGGACAGCCGGGCGACGTAGGAGCGGTGCGCCTGCGTCTCGCCCCAGTAGAACGCGTCGTACGAGTTGCCCCAGATGCCGACGGGATAGTCGGCGCCCATCGACTTCGCCGTCTCCGGCGTGGCCGCCTCGCCGACGCCGATGAAGTGGTACTTGAGCGCGTCGAACATGCCGACGGCTCTGGCCTGCTTGGAGTAGGTCACGAAGAAGCCGCCCCAGATCGACGAGAAGACGGCCTCGGGCTTCTTGGCCATCTGGGCGTTGATGAACGGGTTGTAGTCCTGCTCGCCGAGCTTCGGCCACTGCTGATCCACGATCTCGACGCTCGGCTTGATCTTCTTCAGATGCTCGACGAACGCCTTGGTCACGTCCTGGCCGTACGCGTAGTCGAACGACATCGTCGCGACCCTCTTCACCGGCCACTTGGCGACGATCTCGGCCGCGCTGCGGCCCTCGATGGTGGTGGTGGAGGCCACGCGGAAGACGTAGGGGTGCAGCTTGTCGGGCGCCGTGAGCTGGTCGGTCTTCGGAATCGGCGCGATGAAGACGATCTTGTTCTCCTTGGCCACCACGGAGACCGCCGGCCCCTCGGCGGAGGTCAGCGTGCCGACCAGGAAGTCCACGTTGTCTTTCAGGATCAGCTCGCGCGCCTGGCGGACCGCTTCGTTGGCGTCGGCCTTGGAGTCGCGGGTGATCAGCTCGAGCTTGCGGCCGAGCACGCCGCCCCTGGCGTTGATCTCCTCGACGAACATCATGGCGCCCTTGGTCGCGGGCTCGCCGAACAGCGCGGGCGGCCCGGAGAGCGGCATCGGCATGCCCACCTTGATGGGCTTCTGAGCGTCCGCCGCCGGCGGCACGAGCAGGGCCGCGGCGAGCAGGACGACGAGCAGCGTGCGTCGGTGCATGGAAGCCTCCTTGATGATCAGAAGACCGGAAGACCCGGAGTCGTCCGGCGGATGCGATAGAGCGACGTCGACGCGGTGACGAACAGCGAGCGGTAGTCGTCGTCGCCCCAGGCGAAGTTGGCGGTGCGCTCCGGCGTCTCGAGGATCTCGAGCAGCCGGGCGTCGGGATCGAACACGTGGATGCCGCCGGGCCCGCAGCAGTAGACGTTGCCGGCGGAGTCGAGCTTCATGCCGTCGGGGGCGCCGGGCTTGTCGCCCTTGGTCTCGGCCCACAGGCGGCCATTGGTGAGCGTGCCCTTGGGCGTCACGTCGAACACGCGGATGTGCTTGCGCGCGGTGTCGTTGATGAAGAGGCGCCGCTCGTCCAGTGAGAAGCAGAGGCCGTTGGGACGATCGAAGTCGTCCACGAGCAGCTCGGTCGTCTTCGGGTCGGGGCCCACGCGGAACACGCCCTGGAACGACAATTCTTGTGGGCGCTCGACGCCGTAAAACTTCGCGCGGCCGTACGGCGGGTCGCTGAAGTAGATGCCGCCGTCCGACTTGCACACGATGTCGTTGGGGCTGTTGAGTTGCTTGCCCTGGTAATGGGTGGCGATCGGCACGATGCGCCCGTCGGTCTCCGTCCGCGTCACCTGGCTGCTGGCGTGCTCGCACGCGAGCAGGCGCCCCTGGCGATCGTAGGTGAGCCCGTTGGACATGTTGCACGGCTTGCGGAAGGTCGTGACGCCGTCCTTCGCCGACCAGCGCCGCATGTGGTCGCCGGGCATGTGCTCCAGAGCAGGAACTTGCCCGCCGGATGCCACACCGGCCCCTCGGTGAAGAGGAAGCCGCCGCCGAGCTTCTCGAACGCCGCGCTCACTTCTTGCCGGGATTGCCCGCCACGTACCAGTCGGGCGGCGTGACCTCGTTGAAGACCACCCAGACGGCCTGCGGCGGGAGCTTGCAGACCTCCGTGATCGTCTCCGTCACGCGGCGCGCGATCTCGTCCTTGCGCTCCTTGGGATGGCCTTCGTAGAGGGTGATGTTGACGAACGGCATGGCGCACCTCCGTCGGCGCTGACGTCGGGAACGGGCGCGGCTCAGTTGCCTTCGAGCACGCGGCGGGCGAAGTCGAGCATCAGCGCATGGTGGTCCATGGCCTGGTCCACCACCAGCGAGCCGTGCCCGGCGTCGAACCAGTGCACCTCGATGGCCTTGCCGAGCGCCTTCATCTTCGCTTCGTATGCCTCTACCGAGCGTGCCGGCGCACGCGTGTCGTTACGACCTTGGATGATCATCACGGGGGCCTTGACGTGTTGCACGTAAGTCATCGGGGAGCTGGCCGCGTAACGTTCGGGCTGCTCGTCCGGCGTGCCGCCGAAGCGCGCGGCACGCAGGTTACGCAGCGTGTCGGTCGTGTCCTCGTGGGCGATGGCCCAGTCGGCGACGGCGATCCCCGCCATGCCCCCCGCCCACAGCGCGGGTCTCGTCCCGAGTGCCTGCAACGTGAGGTACCCGCCGTAGGACCAGCCGGTCACGAAGACTCGCGAGGGGTGGGCGATCCCTTCCTTGACGAGCCACTCGCGGGCCGCGACCATGTCTTCGACCTCCCAGCGCCCGATGTTGCCCCAGATCTGCTCGAGGAACGCCCGCCCGAACGTCGTCGAGCCGCGATAGTTGATGCTCAGGAACGCGAACCCGTGGTCGATCCATGACTGGCTCGAGGGAACGAACATCTCGGTCATCGCGGCCTCGGGACCGCCGTGGACGTGCAGGATCGTCGGGAACGGGCCGATCGCGTCGGGCACGGCGAGCCAGCCCTGGATCTGCTGTCCGCCCGCGGACTGAAAGGCGACCGACCGCCACGGACGGCCGGGTGGGACGTCGGGCGCGGGCAGCAGTATCCGCGCTGGCCCGCCTGTCACGCTATCGAGCGCGATCACCTGAGGAGGATGCGTCGAATCCTCCCACAGAGCGTGGATCGCGCCGTCGGGCGCCCAGTACACGTGGCCGTACGTGCCGCTGGGGTGCCGCAGCGGCGTCAGCGTCGCCTCACGCAGGTCATACACGTAGAGCCGCTGGACGGCCCGCGCGAGCTGGACGAGGAGCAAGCGGTCGCCGTCCGGGGACCAGTCGGCGGGCTGGACGTCGCCTTCGAGGTCGTCGAGGGCGATGTCCACGCGCGAGCCCCGAGTGACGTCCCAGATCAGTGGCCGGTCGACGCCGCTCCTATTGCTGAGGCCCAGGAGACGCCCGTCGCCGGAGAGCGGCGCGAAGGCGACGGCCCCGAGGCGGCTGTCGGCGTCCGCGGCCTCGCCGAGGATGCGCTCGGTCGCCGTGTCCAGCGCGACCAGCTCGTAGCGCAGGCTCCGAGCCTCCGGGCTGGCGGCCACCACCGCAAGCGCGCCGTCGTGCGAGAACACCGGACCGATCAACAGCCGCGGGCGGCTATGAATCCGGCGCGGCGGCCCGAGCGTGCCATCGGCGGCGACGTCGATGACGTGGACGTGGTAGGCGCCCTCATCGGCGGTGACGAAGCCGAGCCGGTTCCCGGCGCCGCTGGCGGCCAGGCCGAAGGTCGGATACGGCGGCACGCCCGGCGTGATGCTCACAGCGGTGCCGCCCTCGAATGGGATCCGCACGAAATGGCCGAGCTCGTTGCCGCCGGCGTCGTCGTGATAGTAGACGAAGCGGCCGTCGGGCCCCAGGACGCCGGCCATCACCCCGGTGGGACGGCTCGTCAGCGCCCGGAGCCGCCCGGACGCCAGGTCCCACGCGTGCAGCTGGAACGCGCCGGACACGTTGCTGGCGACGAGACCACGCGCGGAAGCGCCGGCGGCGACCTGCATGCCGCGGATGAGCGGCACGCGGAAGCGCGCTTTCCAGGGCGGAGAGGGGTTCGCCACGGCTCCTCCTGACGTGCGGAATTGTATCAGCCGGCTCACGCCCGCCAGCGGCGGCACAAATCGCGCGCGGCCTCCGCCCAGATCGGGAACTCGAACGCGAACCCCTGCTGCACGAGCCGGCCGGGCACGACCCGCCGGCTCTTGAGCACCAGCTCGGTCTCGCTGCGGAGCAGCCACGTGCCGACCTCCAGCATCCACGCGGAGGCGGGAAGGCCCAGCCGCATCCCCCACGCCTCGCGCAGCGCGCGCATGAAGTCGGCGTTGGGCAGGGGATGGGGCGCGGCGAGGTTGACGGCGTCGTCGACCTTGTCGTGCTCGATCAGCCAATAGACGGCGCGCACGAAGTCCCGGTCATGGATCCACGAGACGTACTGCCGGCCGTGGCCGGCCTGCCCGCCGAGGCCGAAGCGCACGAGGCGCAGCAGCAGGTCGAACACGCCGCCGCGGTCGGGGCTCATCACGACGGCGGCGCGCAGCGCCACCTTGCGCGTGCGCGGCGTCGCGGCGGCCGCGAGCGCGCGCTCCCACGACGTGGCCACGTCGATGCTGAAGCGCCACGTGTCGGGCGCCCCGGGCTCGGCGCCGCCCAGGATGCCCGTGGCCTCGTCGTTGGGCGCGTCGTAGCGGTGCGCGTAGATGGTGGCGGTGCTCATCTGCAGCCAGACGCGCGGCGGCCGCGCGGCGCCCGCGATCGCTTCGCCGACGACGCGCGTGCTGTTCACGCGCGACTCCTTGATGGCGCGTCGGTTGGCCGGCGTGTAGCGACAGTTCACGCTGCGCCCGGCCAGGTTGACGACCACGTCCGCGCCCTCGAGCTCGCGCGTCCACGGCCCCAGCCTCGCCGCGTCCCACGCGGCTACGCGCCACGGCGCCCGCTGCAGCGCCCGGCTGAGCACCACGACCTCGTGGCCGTCGCCGTGGAACGCGCGGGCGAGGATCGTACCGACCTGGCCGGTGCCGCCGGGGAGGAGGATTTTTACGAGGAATTCTCGAGCCGCAACGATTTGGACGGCCTCGCGCCTGGCTTCATAGCCGCCATATTACGCGCGGCGGTCGCGGATCGGGGTCAGTCACAATTGCCGAAGCAGCTGACCCTCCATACACCATCGACATCGCGTTGCAGGAACATCTCGCCGCTGTCGCGATCGTCCGAGACGTTCCGTGTTCGATAGCGTGCCCGATCTCCCGAAACGACTGGAGGCGTGGAGCGTACTGCGAGGGAATAGAGAAAGCTGCGCGCCAACCCCGGCATCTCGGGCGCGTTGAGATCGGGCGATTCCTTGCCGCGAATGCTCGAATGCTCCAGGAGTCTCGCCTCGTCGAGATCGCGACGCTCCAGTGCGGACCAATAGGCGACCCAGAGGCGCTGCGCGTCCTCGGGGGAAGGTGGCCCGACTGTCGGCTGTAGCCGATAGGGAAGGCCGCAGCCGAAGCAGAAGAATCGCCAGACGCCGTCCACGTCACGGCGTAACACGATCTCGGCTCCGGCGAACGGGAACAGCCCGGAGCGCGTCGGTGCCGTGGTACAGCGGGTACGGAAACTGGCGCGATCACCACCGACGAGCGGTGTCTGCGGCTCGATCGAACACAAGGTCAAGAACGAGCGCGCGTCGGCCTGGACCTTCGGATCGAATCCCTCAGCAGAGGTACGCAGGGTGCTGTGGACCGTGCGGTTCCATTCGACGACGTCGCCGCGCTCGACGGCCGACCAGTAGGCGTTCCACACACGCTCGGCGTCCTCGGGTGAGGGGAACGTGGTCATCGTTCGAGTGGCGCATCCAACGGCGAGAGCGAGCGCGGGCGCCAGCGCGCGCCATGCGGAGCGCATCAGTAGCGCCCTCCGACGGGCGGCGCCTGCGAGGCGCCGAGGATAGCCTTCTTGATGGGGCCTTGAACTCTCGGGTCGCTCGTGATGGCGATGTGATTCGTCCCCGTGATCAGGATGTTCTCCGCGCCGCCGATCTCGAAGCCTCGGATCAAGATGAGGTAGCGACGCTCCTGGTAGTAGTTCGTCAGCGGGAGCCCGGGCGGAATGGTCGTGCTCGGATCGACGAACGGATCGATTGTGAAGACGCGGTCGGGTGTGATGCCGAGTCTCAGCAGCTCGAGGGCTGCCTTCACGGCAGCTTCACCGCCCTTGCTGTGACCGATGATGTACACGGGCCGCCCCGCGCGGGCGGCTTCTCGCGCCTTCGCTACCACTTCGTCGATCTGACCGCTGTTGAATGTGATTACATCACCGTTGACGTCCAGCGCGGTCGCGAGATCGGTCATGCCCTGATTCAAGATCTCGCTCGAGCCGCCGGGCCCGGATGACGCCAGATTGCCGTAGATGATGAATTTATCCAGTCCGAACGGGTCGATCGCGTTGATCGGATTGTTGAGCACATAGGCATAGCGGTTGGCGCCGAGTCGCAGCACGAGATCCTGGCTCAGGAACCGATGGAGTCCCGGCGCGTAATAGCGCGCCCGATAGTATAAGAGGCCGGTCTCGTCGGCCTCGCGAGCAGTGAAAGTGATCGGATTGTTCGAGGTGGCGCCGCTGGCCGTCCACTCGCCGAAGGGGGCATAGGAGTACTGCGTCGTTACAGCGCCGGCGGCGTTGCTCGTGCCGATGACGGTGCCGAGACCATCGGTGAGATAGACCTCGTCGGCGCCGCGAGCGATGGGCGAATCGAGGCCGAGGAGTCGCAGATACGGCAACGTCACGCCGTCGCGGGTCTCCGTCGCGACGTCGGGGCCGTCGTAGAGATACTGTGTGGTCGCGCCGTTCACGGTCTTGCGGACTCGCCGGCCGAAGACGTCATAGCTGAACGACGCCTCGACGGTGGGTCCCGTCAACGCCACCAGGCGATTCCGGCTGTCCCATTGCAGCGTGCTGGTGCCGGTGTCGTCCGTGATTGAGGTCGTGTTGCCCTCGGCGTCGAACGTCAGCGCCGCCCGGCCGAATGCCAGCTGCCGATTGTGGTCATCGTAGGCGGCTCCGTCGATCGCTCCCGGCAGGAGGCTCTGCGCGAGGCTCCCTCTGATCCTGGTCACGTTGCCGCCCGCGTCACGCGCATAGATGAGGTCACCAATGACCGTTGGGTCACGTCGGTACGTGAGTCCCACGAGGCGGCTCGCCTCGTCATAGGCGAGCTCTTTGACGATGCCGTTCGGGAGTGTGACCGTCGTGAGACGCCCGGCGTGGTCATACCCCAGCTCAACGATCTGGCCGCCGGTCTCGACGCGCGTCAGCTGGGAGGCCGCGTTGAAGGCGTAGGCCGTCGGCGTCGCCCCTGTGGCGAGCCGTTGCTTGCGCCGGCCGAGCGCATCGTAGCCGTAGCTCACGGCGCCGAGGGCGGTCTGCACGCCGGCGAGCCGATCGAGTCGATCGTATTCGTGGACGACGGTGCCCGCCGCCGAATCCGTGGCGACGACGGCGCGGTCGGCGGCGTCGTAGGCGAACGTCGTTACGCTGCCGTCGGCATACGTCGCCCCGACTCTGCGAT
>QHVJ01000359.1 GCA_003222275.1 Acidobacteriota bacterium
CTTTTCCGGGATCGTGGCCTTCCCACGGTCGGAGACGATCCAGGCCGTGGCCCGCACGGTCCCCGAAGACCGGCTCCTCGTGGAGACGGATTCGCCCTTCCTGGCCCCCCCGCCGCACCGAGGCAAGCGCAACGAGCCGGCCTTCGTCGGCGAGGTCGCGCGGAAGGTGGCCGGCCTGAGGGGGGACACGCTGGAGGCGGTCGGCGCGGCTTCCGGGCGCAACTTCGAGCGGTTGTTCGGGCGCCGCTGAGGTTTGACAACTCCGGGGGAATCCGTCAAGTTAAAGTCCTTCCCCATGGCTGAGAGCTCGTTCGACGTGGTGAGCAGCGTCGACCTCCAGGAGGTCAAGAACGCCATCTCCCAGGCGATGAAGGAGATCACCACGCGATTCGACCTCAAGGCCACCGGATCCGACGTCTCCCTGCAGGGCGAGGAGATCGTGATCACCTCCGCCGACGAGTTCAAGATGAAGGCGGTGCGGGACGTGCTCGAGACGCGCCTCGTCAAGCGCAACGTCCCCCTGAAGGCGCTCTCCTTCGGCACGATGGACAAGGCGCTCGGCGGCACGGTGCGCCAGAAGGTCTCCATGCAGAAGGGGATCCCCACCGACAAGGCGCGCGAGATCGTGAAGATCGTCAAGAACAGCAAGCGCAAGGTACAGGCCGCCATCCAGGGTGACCAGGTGCGGATCTCCGGCAAGAACAAGGACGATCTCCAGGCGGTGATGCAGTCGCTCAAGGCCGCGGACCTCGGCATCGACATGCAGTTCACCAACTACCGGTAGCGCGTGGCGGCGGTGGATCCTCTCGGCAGCCGGGGCGTGGCGGACCTGAAGGAGATCGTCCAGCTCGTGGAGGACGACCTCGTCAAGGTCGAGGAGCTCTTCGAGGTCCAGTGCCGCTCCGACGTGGGCCTGGTGGGGGAGATCGGCCGCTACATCCGCGAGGGAGGCGGCAAGCGCATCCGCCCCGCCCTGCTGCTGCTGGCCTGCCGGGCGTGTGGCTTCCGCGGCGAGCGCGCGATCGTGCTCGCATCGGTGGTGGAGTTCATCCACACCGCGACGCTGCTCCACGACGACATCATCGACCAGGCCACCGTGCGCCGGGGCCGGCGGAGCGTGAACAGCCGCTGGGGCAACGACATCACCGTGCTCCTCGGCGACTTCCTCTACACGAAGTCGATGTCGATGGCCCTCTCGCAGGACAACCTGCGCGTCCTGCGCCTGCTCTCGGACGTGACGCTGCGGATGATCGAGGGCGAGCTGCTCGAGATCGAGCGCAACGGCGATCTCGCCATGCGGGAGGCCGACCACGTCGACATCATCCGGCGCAAGACCGCCGACCTTTTCTCGGCCTGCATGAGGATCGGCGCCATGCTGGGAGAGGCGGGGGAGCAACGGGAGGCGGCCCTCGCCAGCTATGGTCTGAACCTCGGCGTCTGCTTCCAGATGGTGGACGACCTCCTCGACTTCACCGCCGACGAAAAGGTGCTCGGCAAGCCGGTGGCCAGCGACCTCCGCGAGGGCAAGCTCACGCTGCCCGTGATCTACCTCCTGCGGCGGGGCGGCGACCGCGAGGCCGGGCTCGTCTCGACCGTGCTCGCCGACCGCGGCTTCGACCGCGTCTCGCGCGACGAGCTGGTGCGGGCGGCGCGGGAGAACGGCGCTCTCGAGGAGGCGCGCGGCCAGGCCGAGCGCTATGCAGCGGCGGCGCGGGCCGACCTCGCGGGCTTCGACCGCTCGCCCTACCGGGAGGCGCTGCAGGCCCTCCCCGACTTCATCCTCGCCCGCGATCACTGACCCGCGAACAGGCTGAGCACCGCATCCAGGAGCTGAGGCGCGAGGTGCGCCGGCACGAGCACCTCTACTACGTCGCCGACCAGCCGGAGATCGCCGACGCGGAGTACGACCGGCTCGAGCGCGAGCTGCGGGATCTGGAGGCGCAGTTCCCGGATCTGGCCACCCCCGACAGCCCCACCCAGCGGGTGGGGGAGAAGCCGTCGGAGTCGTTCCCGACCTGGGTGCACCGTGTCCCCATGCTGAGCCTCGACAACACCTA
The DNA here is from genome assembly GCA_003222275.1 of Acidobacteriota bacterium. Classification (GTDB taxonomy): domain Bacteria; phylum Acidobacteriota; class Vicinamibacteria; order Fen-336; family Fen-336; genus AA32. The sequence goes on from QHVJ01000359.1 coordinate 2,058, forward strand.
CAACGAGGAGGAGCTGCGGGAGTTCGAGAAGCGGGTCTTCCGGCAGGTCGGGGAGCGGCCGATCGACTACGTCGCGGAGCCGAAGATCGACGGGCTGTCGATGGCCCTGCACTACGAGGACGGACGGCTGGTACGCGGCGTGACCCGTGGTGATGGCGTCCGCGGCGACGACGTGACGCCGAACGTGCGCGCGATCAAGTCGGTTCCCCTCACGCTCAGGGGAGAGGGCGTGCCGCGCCGGCTCGAAGTGAGAGGCGAGGTCTTCCTGCCGCGAGCGCGGTTCGACGCCATCAACCGCGAGCGGGAGGAACGTGAGGAGGAGCCGTACGCGAACCCCCGCAACGTGGCCTCGGGCACGATGAAGAGCCTGGACGCGCGGGTGGTGGCCCTGCGCGGCCTGCGCATCTACGTGTACTCCGTGGTGGAGGCCGAAGGCGCGGCGATCCGGAGCCAGTGGGAAGCGCTGGAGAGGATGCGGGGCTGGGGACTCAAGACGCACCCGGACTCCCGCCTGTGCCACGGGCTCGGCGAGGTACTGGCCTTCTGCGCCGAGTGGCAGCAGAAGCGCGACGACCTTCAGTACGACATCGACGGCGTGGTGGTCAAGGTCAGCTCGTTCGCGCTCCAGGAGGAGCTGGGCTACACGAGCAAGTTCCCGCGCTGGGCCATCGCGTACAAGTACCCCGCCCGGCAGGCCACGACCGTCGTGCGCACGATCGAGGTCTACGTCGGTCGCACGGGCAAGTTCACGCCGGTGGCCCACCTCGACCCCGTGCCTCTGGCCGGGTCCACGGTCGCCCGGGCCACCCTGCACAACGAGGAAGAAGTGGCGCGCAAGGACGTGAGGGTGGGCGACACCGTGCTCATCGAGAAGGGCGGAGACGTCATCCCCAAGGTCGTGAAGGTCGTGGAGGCGAAACGGCCCCCCGACACGGAGCCCTGGGCGCCGCCCGAGAAGTGTCCCATCTGCCAGACGCTCGCGGTCAAGTCCGAGGGCGAGGTCGATCGGCGCTGCCCGAACGCGTCCTGCCCGGCGCAGGTCGAGCAGCGGCTGCGCCACTTCGCGCGGCGCGACACGATGGACATCGAGGGGCTCGGCGACGTGCTCGTCCACCAGCTCCTGGAGAAGGGCCTCGTGCGCGACTTCGCCGACCTCTATCACCTGCGCGAGCGCCGCGACGAGCTGATCGCTCTCGAGCGCATGGCCGACAAATCGGCCGACAACCTGCTCCTGCAGATCGAAGCCAGCAAGTCCCGGGAGCTGCGCCGGCTTCTCTACGGCCTCGGCATCCGGTTCGTCGGCGAGCGGGCGGCGATGCTGCTCGCCCGCCATTTCCGGCGCCTCGATGCGATCGCCGAGGCGCCCGTGGAGGAGATGGAGTCGATCTACGAGATCGGTCCGGTGGTGGCCCGCTCGGTTCGCGAGTGGTTCGACCGGGAAGAGAACCGGCGCCTCGTCGCGCGGCTGAAGGAGGCGGGGGTCAGGACCGAAGAGCCGACCACGGCCGCCGCGGCCGAGCAGACCTTCAAGGGCCAGCAGTTCGTGCTCACGGGCATGCTCGAGCGCATGACGCGGGACGAAGCCAGGGCGGCGATCGAGGCCCGCGGCGGGCGCGTGACGTCATCCGTGTCCAAAAAGACCACGGCCGTCGTCGTCGGAAAAGACCCCGGGTCCAAGGCGGACAAGGCCGCGGAGCTGGGAGTGAGGCGGCTCACCGAAGAGGAGCTGGCCACCCTGCTCGGTGGCGGCTGACCCGGACAGGGTCTATACTCCCGCGCAATGCAGCGCGCCGCGCTCGTGCTTTCCTTCTCACTGGTGGCCGGTGTGGCGGGGCTGTTGGGCGTCCTGGCCGCCGGGGGCGGAGTGGTGAACGCCGTCCCCCCCGCGTCGGCCTCCATGGCGGGCGGCCCTCCGAACTTCGCCGACATCGTCCAGCGCGTCAACCCCGCCGTCGTCAACATCACGGTCACGGAGGGCGCCCCCGAGGGCCGCTCCCGCTCGGCCCACGATCGCGACGGCGACGGTCCGCGCCGCGGCGAGGGCTCGGGCTTCATCGTGGATGCCCAGGGATTCATCCTCACCAACCATCACGTCGTCGCCTCCCCCAACCGCATCCGCGTCCGTCTCGCCGACAAGCGGGAGTTCACGGCGACCCTCGTGGGGTCCGACCCCGCCACCGACCTCGCGCTCCTCAAGATCGGCGCCCTCGGGCTGCCGACGGTCGCGCTCGGCGATTCGGACCGCCTGCGGGTCGGCGAATGGGTGTGCGCCATCGGAAACCCCTACCGCTTCGATCACTCGGTCACGGTGGGGGTGGTCTCCTCCAAGGGCCGCAAGATCTACGACCCTTCGTTCGACTCCTACATCCAGACCGACGCCGCCATCAACCCCGGCAACTCCGGCGGCCCGCTCGTCAACGTCGCCGGGGAGGCGATCGGCATCAACTCGGCCGTGAGCCTGCAGGGCCAGGGCATCGGCTTCGCGGTGCCCATCAACGTCGCGCGCGAGGTGCTGGCCCAGCTCCGAAGCCAGGGCCGCGTGACCCGCGGCTATCTCGGCATCCAGCTCCAGGACCTCGACCCGGACCTGCAGCGGCTGATGGGCCTGCCCGAGGCGCGCGGCGCGATGGTGGTGGACGTGCTCGACCGGACGGCGGGCCAGGCCGCCGGCCTCAAGCGCTACGACGTGATCACCGCCGTCGCGGGTACGCCGGTGGAGGACGGGGATCAGCTCGTCCGCGCCATCTCCAACCGCGCCCCCGGCAGCGACGTCGCGCTCACCGTGCGGCGCGACGGGCAGGAGATGACGCTCAACGCCCGCCTGGAGGCTCGCGGCGGCGAGGCCGTCACGCATGCGGAGCTGGTGGAGCTGGACGACGACCCCGAGCCGGTGGGCGACACGCTGGGCCTGGTGGTGGCCGATCTCAGCCGGCAGGCGCAGGCCGACCTGCGCATCCCCGCCGACCGCCTCGGCGTCGTGGTGCGTGACGTCGTCGGGCTCGCTCCGGGGGCGGATTCGCTCACCCATGGCGACATCGTGGTCGAGGTCAACCGGCAGCCCACTCCGGACGTGGCCGCCTATCGGCGCGCCGTCGAGTCGCTGCCGCCGGGCGGGCCGGCATGGCTCTTCGTCTTCCGCCCCCGTCCCCGCGGCACGTTCCTCGCTAAGATCGAAGTGGAAGGCCGGCGATAAGCCTTCCGGCGGAGCGATGAAGGCGAAGGTCCTCATCATCGACGACGAGGAAGCGATACGTTCCTCGCTCAAGATGATCCTCGAGTACGAGGGCTACGAGTGCGTGCTCGCCGCCAACGGGGAGGCGGGGCTGAAGATCGCCGAGCGCGAGAACCCCGACCTCGTGTTCCTCGACATCAAGATGCCGCAGGTGGACGGCATGGAGGTGCTGAAGCGCCTCAAGGCCGCCGACGGGACCCCGCCGGTGGTGATGATCTCCGGCCACGCGGACGTCGCCACCGCCTTCGAGGCGTCGAAGCTGGGCGCGTTCGACTTCCTCGAGAAGCCGCTCGAGTCGGAGCGCGTGCTCGTCGTGACCCGGAACGCCCTCAGCCACAAGACGCTCGAGAAGGAGAACCGCCGGCTCAAGCTCGCCTTCGAGGACAAGTACCGGATGGTGGGCAAGAGCGCGGCCCTGGACAAGGTGGGCGAGGCCATCCGGCGGGCGGCGCCGACGAACGCCACCGTCCTCATCATGGGCGAGAGCGGTGTCGGCAAGGAGCTGGTGGCGCGAGCGATCCACCGCAACAGCCTGCGCAAGGACGAGGCGTTCGTGCAGGTGAACTGCGCCGCCATCCCCGAGGAGCTGATCGAGAGCGAGCTGTTCGGCCACGAGAAGGGGTCGTTCACCGGCGCCACCGAGAAGCAGATCGGCAAGTTCGAGCTCGCCGACAAGGGCACGATCTTCCTCGACGAGGTCGGGGACATGAGCCAGCGCACCCAGGCCAAGGTGCTGCGGGTGCTGCAGGAAGGCGAGGTCGAGCGCATCGGCTCCCAGAAGACGATCAAGGTCGACGTGCGCGTCATCGCCGCCACCAACAAGAACCTGGAGGAGGAGATCGAGAAGGGCGAGTTCCGGGAGGACCTGTACTTCCGCCTCTCGGTGATCCCGGTGCGGGTGCCGCCCCTGCGGGAGCGCACGGAGGACATCCCAGTCCTCGTCCAGCACTTCGTCCAGGAGTTCAGCCTCGCGAACAATTTCCGGCCGAAGGCCATCAGCCCCGCGGCCATGGAGGCGCTGAAGCGCCACCCGTGGCGCGGGAACGTGCGCGAGCTGCGCAACACGCTCGAGCGCCTGATGATCATGGTGGAGGGAGAGACGGTCGAGGCCGAGGACCTCTCCGACGTGCTGCGCAAGCCGGGGGGCGCCTCCGGCGCTCCCGACGCCGCCGGCTCGCTCCGCGACTTCAAGGAGTCCGCCGAGCGGACCTTCCTCGTCCAGAAGCTCCGCGAGAACGAGTGGAACATCTCCGCCACCGCGAACGCCATCGGTACCCCGCGCTCGAACCTCTACAAGAAGCTCGAGCAGTACGGGATCAGCAAGGAGAAGGACGGGTAACGCTTCCGGCCCATCGAGACGGTTCCCCCGAAACCGGCGGCAGGGTCGCTGGACATCTCGTTCAAGTCGACTTTCCAGGCGCCGCGGCCCGACCTCAGCATGTTGACGCCAAAATCAGTCGACACGAACACATCGCCCGTGTTCGAGTCGAGCGCGATGTCCGTGATCGGCTGGTCGCCGAGGTTGTGGTCGAGGTTGGTCCAGGTCGCCGTGTGGCTGCCCGCGTCGTAAGTGACCTCGAAGACGTGGCCCGTCGCGGTATCCGCGGCCGTCGCATACGCGTTGTAGCCGGAACAGGCTCGACGCGGCCATGTTGGAGATCAATTCTTCGAGGAGCATACCGCGGCATCGCTGGCGGCGAATGGGCCGCTGATATGATGCGAGGCGAGAGGACGCGGTGATGCCCGCCCGATCATCCGAGGAGTCGCCGGCCGACGAGCCCAGGGGGGCGCCCGCTCACGAGGGGCGCACGCTCGGGCTGCTCGGGCTCCTGATCGAGCTCGTCCTGCCGGTGGCGCTTTCGGCGGCCTTCCTGCTGGCCATGGCGAGCTACACCCGGCACTGGGACCTCCACGCCCCATTCGGCCTGGCCGCCTTCGGCGCGCTGCTCGTGGTCCTGAGCCTCTTCGTGAGCCTCCGAGTGGATGGCTACACCTTGAGGCGACGGGAGGAAAGGGGCAGCCGCCAGCTGCTGAACCGGCCCGACCCGCGCTCGCGCCTCGCCAAGCTCATCCTGGGCGGCGTCGTGATCCCGGTCGCGGTCTTCGCCGCCGCCAATCTCGTGGAGCTGCGCAACCACCAGACGCCGATGATGATGGCGATCCGGTTGCGGCTCGCCAGGCCGGAAGTGGACCGCCCGGAGCACCTGGCCGACGCCGTTCTGCGGGCCGAGAGCCCCGCCTCGAAGGTGCAGGGGATCCTGGCCCTGCAGGCTACGGGCTCCCCCGAGTCGCTCGACCAGCTCCTGCGCATCTTGAGCGACGACCCGGCGCTGCTCAAGAACGGGAGCGAATACCAGGCGCTCGCCAAGGCGCTCGCTTCCTACGGAGCGCAGGCCAAGCCAAAGCTCTTGGAGCGCTTCGTTCAGGTGAGCCCCGAGGCGCGCCGCGCGCCGGCCGCGCCGCCCGGAGACCTGTTCGAGCGCTACTTCTCGGCCGATTTCGCGGGCTTGAAGAGCGAGATCGACGGCCGGAGCCCCGATCCGGCGACTCGGGCCGCGGAGCTGGAGTGCATCCAGGCCGCGCAGACCGAGCTGAGGCAGGCCCTGAGCCGCATCGAGGGCGATAACCGGCCCGTCCAGGGCGGCGGCAGCGTGCCGTCGCTCATCCTGCAGGCGTTTCTCGAAATGGGCCTCAAGCAGGATGCCGACGTCCTGGCGTTCGCCCGCCAGACCGCCGCCGACGACGCGTGGGCGGATCCCGTGCGCGGGCAGGCGCTGCTCTTGATCGCCAAGCTGGGCGGAGAGGAAGATCTGGCCGCTCTCTACGGCTATCTCGAAAGCCCGAGCGCCGTTCTCCAGGCGCGGGCGATGCAGGCGATTGCCGCGCTGCAATCAAGGCTGTCGTCGGGCGGCAGCAACGGGTGATCGGCGGCGGGGCGCGGCCCTGGGGACGGCGGTTGCGCTGGTCGCGTCGACGGCCATGGGGTTCGCGCAGGAACAACGGTCTGTTCCCGTGTTTCCCACTCGCGCCGAAGCGATGGCCACCCCGCACGTCTCCGCGGTCGCCGCCCTCATCTGGAGCTGCAACACGAGCTGGACGGTCGCGCAGATCCGCGATGCCCTTGACCAGACCGCCAAAGACGTCGGCGCCTCCGGTCGGGACACCTCGTACGGCTATGGCTGGCGTGCGCGGTGATGGGCGGTCGCGGCCGCGACGATGTGGCAGATCCAGCCGAGCGTGCCCCCGCTGCCGATCCAGAGTCCCGGGGTGACGATCAGCCAGAAGATGCCGCGCAGGAAATCGCCGTTGTAGAACTGGCCGACGCCCGGAATGACCAGGCTCAGTACCGTGGCCGTGCCGGGATGCTTCATGTTCGTGGCCTGCTGGCCGGTGACCGTGGCCTTCCTGGATTCTACTGCCGCCCAGCCTCGCGCGCTCTCCACGGTAGTACGCTGAAATCAGGGTATCCAACGTTGCCGCACCGATCTCCTGGCCGAGATCGAGGAGGTTCCATGCGAAAGTTGCGCTGGATCGCGGGCCTGGTCATGGCTTTCTTGCTGCCCGGTTGCGGGAGCTCCACTCCCACCACTGTGCCGACGCCGGCCCCGACGTCGAGCCCCTGCTCTCAAAGCGCGCTGATTCAGGCCAATGGCGCGGTCCCGCCGCGGAGTCTCGCCCGCGTGGCGTTTTCGGTACCCACGACCGGCC
>QHVJ01000360.1 GCA_003222275.1 Acidobacteriota bacterium
AAGAACCTCGTGGACGGCGAGGTCATGCTCGGGCACCTGACGCGGCGCGGGCACCGGCTCGTCGCCGACGCCCGGGAGGCGGACGTCATCGTCGTCAACACGTGCGCCTTCATCGACCGGGCGAAGCAGGAGTCGATCGACGCCATCCTCGAGATGGCGCGCGAGAAGGAGACCGGCCGCGCGCGGCGCCTCGTCGTCACCGGCTGTCTGGCCCAGCGCTACGACGAAGAGCTGCGGCGGGAGATCCCCGAGATCGACGCCACCCTGGGCACGGGCCAGGTCGACGACGTCCTGCGGGCGGTCGAGGGAGAGGCCACGGTCACCGACGCCGCCGTCCGGCGGCCGGAATGGATCTACGACCACACCTCTCCGCGCGTCCTGACGACCCCCTCGCACCTGGCGTACGTCAAGATCAGCGAGGGCTGCGATTACACGTGCAGCTTCTGCATCATCCCCACGCTGCGCGGCCTCCACCGAAGCCGCCCCGCCGACGACGTGGTGGCGGAGGCGCGGGCGCTGGCCGCGCGGGGCGTGAGGGAGATCATCCTCGTCGCCCAGGACTCGACGCGGTACGGCCTCGACCTCGGCCTCCGGGACGGCCTGGCCGTCCTCCTGCGGCGGCTCGGCGGCGTCGACGGCATCCGCTGGATCCGCGTCATGTACGCCTATCCCGCGACGGTGACCGACGCCGTCCTCGACGCGATCGCCTCCGAAGACAAGGTCGTGAAGTACGTCGACATGCCGCTCCAGCATGCCTCGGAGCCCGTGTTGAAGCGCATGAAGCGCCCTACCGGCCGCGGCAACCTGCTGGGCATGGTCGAGCGCGTGCGGGCGCGCGTGCCGGGGGTGGCCTTCCGGACGTCCTTCATCGTCGGCTTTCCGGGGGAGACGGAATCGGACTTCCAGGAGCTGCTGGCGTTCATGGAGGCGGCGGAGTTCGACAACGTGGGGGTCTTCACGTTCTCCGACGAAGAGGGGACGGCGTCATTCGACCTGCCCGATCGCATCGCGCCGCCGGTGAGGGAAGCGCGCCGCCGCCGGCTGCTTGCATTGCAGAAGCGCATCTCGGCCCGGCGCAACCGGCGTCTGGTCGGACAGCGGGTGGAGGTGCTCGTGGAGGGGACTCATCCCGACAGCGACCTGCTCCTGCGCGGGCGGACCGCCGCCCAGGCCCCCGAGATCGACGGCGCGGTGATCATCAACGACGGCACCGCGGATCCCGGCTCGTTCGTCACGTGCGAGGTCACCGAAGCCCATCCCTACGATCTCGTCGCGCGGATCGTCACCCCTACTTAGGGCAGCCGGTCATGGCTGAGTAGGCTCGTCGCGCTCGGAGGGCTCGCCGGGATCGGGGACGAAGCCGAGCGCAACCGCCACCACCGGATCCGGCACCCCTGTGAAGTGGCGGATCTCCACCGTCCGGCAGAGCCAGCCCCCCGGCACCTTCACCCTCCACAGGCTGACCCGGGCCGCGCGACGTCCGCCGGGAGGCGATTCGATCACCGGCTCCCAGTCCTCGCCCCAGCCCTCGGCGGCCAGGGTTTTGCGTTGGCTGCTCGTGACGTTCATTCTCGGCCCCCCTTGCCACAGCAGTCTACGCCGCTCCGCGAGTGTCGCCCAGGGCATAGGATATGTAGCCATGCGCAAGCTATTGCTGCCGGTCACGCTCCTGCTGGGATCCGTCGCTCTCGCTCCGCCGGCGCAAGCCGATCCGCCGTCGTGCGAGCGCGTGGCGCAGCTCGTGCGGCCGCACACGAAGATTGCGTCGGCCCAGACCGTCGCGGCCGGAGCGTTCACCCCACCTCCCGACCTGGCGCCCTGGTTGACCGGAGATCCCGCCACCTACCGGAGGCTGCCCGCATTCTGCAGGGTCGTGGCCGAAGCCCGCCCGAGCGCCGATTCAAGCATCAAGATCGAGGTCTGGATGCCGCTCGAGGGTTGGAACGGCAAGTTCAGGGCCCAGGGAAACGGCGGCTTCGCGGGAGAGATCGACTACAACGCCCTGGCCATTGCCGCCGGCGAGGGATATGCCACGGCGGGCACCGACACCGGCCACTCCGGAGCGGGAATCGACGCGAGATGGGCCCTCGGCCATCCGGAGAAGGTGATCGACTTCGGCTACCGAGCGATCCACGAGATGACGCAGACCGCCCAGGCCGCGATCCAGGACTTCTATGGCCAGAACCCGCTGCGCTCGTACTTTGCGAGCTGTTCGAACGGCGGCCGCCAGGCCCTGATGGAAGCACAGCGGTTTCCGGGGGACTACGACGGGATCCTTGCGGGTGCCCCCGCCAACTTCTGGACCCATCTCCTGGCCGGCGCCGTGTGGGATGCGCAGGCCACGACGCGGGATGAAGCGAGCTACATCCCGTCCCGCAAGCTGCCGGCGATCGCTCGCTCCGTCAACGACGCATGCGATTCGAAGGACGGCGTGGCCGACGGCATCCTCAACGATCCGAGGCAGTGCCACTTCGATCCTGCTGCCCTGCTCTGCAAGGACGGTGATTCCCCGACCTGCCTCACGGCGCCGCAGGTGGCCGCGCTCAGGAAGCTCTACGACGGTGCCCGCGACGCGAACGGGCGCCAGATCTTCCCGGGCTTCCTGCCGGGAGGCGAGGAAGGCGAGGGAGGCTGGGCAACCTGGATCACGGGTTCGGCGCCGGGCAAGGGGTTGCTCTTCGCGTTTGGCACCGGGTTCTTCTCCGACATGGTGTACGACAAGTCCGATTGGGACTACAAGACGGCCAACCTGGACCAGGCCGTGAAAGCGGCCGACGACAAGACCGCTCGCACGCTGAACGCGACCGATCCCCATCTCGAGCCTTTCCAGGCTCGAGGCGGCAAGCTGATCCTGTACCATGGCTGGAACGATCCGGCCATCTCGGCCCTCAACACCATCGACTACTATGAGACGGTCGTGGGCGCGATGCAGCAGAGGCACGTGGACGAGTTCATGCGACTCTACATGGCGCCCGGCGTCCAGCACTGCGACGGGGGTCCAGGACCCGGCTCCTTCGGACAGGCGGGCCCGACCCGGGCGGCGGATCCCCGGCACAGTCTCCAGCTGGCCCTCGAGGACTGGGTCGAGAGCGGGCGCGCGCCGTCCACGATCATCGCGACCAGCGACGGGGGGCGATCTCCGTCGGCCGCGGCAAGGCCGAAGATGACGCGGCCTTTGTGTCCCTATCCCCAGACGGCGGCGTACAAGGGCGCGGGTGACCCGAACGATGCCGCGAGCTTCGCGTGCGTCACGAGATGACCCGCGGTCGAAGGCGGTCGCGGCCATAGCCGCGGAACGGGCCTGAGCCGCGCCGCGCGCCAGGCTTGCCATTGCCCGAACGCCCTGTTACCATGGTTGTTCCAGCTCGGGGTGTTGCACCAGAGTGGGCTCGCCCCACTCTTTTTTTTAGGAGAAAGAGACTGGGAGGGGAAGGGGTCAAGGACGCGATCCGGAGGATCGCCGAGCGGGTGACGGCCGGCCGCGGGTACGAGCTCGTAGACCTCGAGGTCAAGCGCGAGCCGAAGGGCCACCGGTTGCGCCTCTTCGTGGACAAGGAAGGGGGCATCGGCCTCGACGACCTGCAATCCGTCTCCGAGGAGATGTCGGCCATCCTCGACGCCGAAGACCCGGTCGACAGCTCCTACACACTGGAGGTCTCCTCCCCCGGCCTCGACCGGCCCTTGCGCGGCGAGGCCGACTACAGGCGCTTCCTCGGCCGGCGGGCGCGCATCTCCAGCTACGAGCCGGTGGAAGGAAGACGACATTGGACGGGCCGCCTGGTCTCGGTGGAGGACGGGGCCGTGAACCTCGACCTCGAGCACGAGGACGGCGCGCCGGCCCGCATCCCGCTGGACAAGATCGCCCACGGCCGCCTGGAGGTCGAGTTCCCGAAGGCCGAGGGGCGCGGGAGGGCCTGAGGCCAACCGCATTGAACGGTCAAGGACAATGGCTGCCAATCAACTGAGACAACAGATCGAACAGATCAGTCGCGAGAAGAATATCAATCCGGACGTCATCATCGCCGCCATCGAGGACGCGATCCTCACTGCGTCCAAGAAATACTACAAGAGCGAAGAGGACCTGCGGAGCCGCTTCAACGGCGAGACCGGCCTCATCGAGGTCTTCGCGGTGAAGCAGATCGTCGAGACGGTGGAGAACACCGCCACCCAGATCAGCCTCGACGAGGCGCACAAGCTCATCCCGGAGGCGGAGGTGGGCCAGGAGATCGAGTTCCCGAAGCCCACGGACATCCTGGGCCGCATCGCCGCCCAGACGGCGAAGCAGGTGATCTTCCAGAAGGTGCGCGAGGCGGAGCGGGACAACGTCTTCGCCGAGTACTCCGGCCGCGTCAACGAGGTCGTCAACGGCATCATCAAGCGCCAGGAGATGGGCGACTTCGTGGTGGACCTCGGCCGTACGGAGGCGATCCTGCCCCGCAAGGAGCAGAGCCGCGCCGAGACGTACCAGACCGGCGACCGCGTGCGCGTGGCGATCGTGAAGGTCCTGAAGTCGGCGAAGGGCCCGCAGGTCGTGGTGAGCCGCACCGATCCCGCCCTGCTCATCAAGCTCTTCGAGATGGAGGTGCCGGAGATCTACGACACCACCGTCCAGATCAAGGGCTGCGTCCGGGAGGCGGGGGAGCGGGCCAAGGTGGCCGTGGTCTCCCGCGAGAAGGACGTCGACCCGGTGGGCGCGTGCGTGGGCATGAAGGGCACCCGCGTGCAGTCCATCATCCGCGAGCTGCGGGGCGAGAAGATCGACATCGTCGAGTGGAACGAGGATCCCGTGGTCTTCGTGGAGAAGGCGCTCTCCCCGGCCAAGATCAGCCGCGTCACGATCGTCGACGAAGAGCAGAAGATCATGGAGGTCGTGGTCGAGGACAAGCAGCTCTCCCTCGCCATCGGCAAGAAGGGCCAGAACGTCCGCCTGGCGGCCAAGCTCGTCGGCTGGCGCATCGACATCAAGAGCGAGGAGGAGAAGCGCCAGGAGGTGGAGGCCGAGATGGCGCGCATGCAGCGTGTCGTCGAGGAGCTGCGCAGCCTGGAGGGCGTCGGCGAGAAGACGATCCAGAAGCTCATCGACGTCGGGGTGGGCGGCCTCGAGCACCTGCTGGCGATGACGGACGAGGAGCTGACCAGCATCGAGGGCGTCGGGGACAAGACGGCGGAGAAGATCCGCGAAGCGGCCACGCTCGCCAAGCAGGAGTGGGACCGCCGTGATGCCGAGGAGGCCGCGCGCCAGGAGGCGGAGCGGCTGGCGGCCGAGCAGGCGGCGGCCGAGGAAGAGGCGCGCCGCCAGGCCGAAGAGCAGGCGGCGGCGGAGGCCGAGGCGGCCGCGGCCGCCGAGGAGGCCGCCGCGGCGACGGCAGAGACGGAGGGACCCGCACCCGCGGTGTCGGCGGCGGCGGAGGGCGAGCCGGCGCCCATCGGGGAAGGCGCGGGCGAGGACTCGGGTCAGGGAGGGGAGCCGGATGGGGAACGTTAGGGTCTTCCAGCTCGCGAGGGACCTCAACCTCTCGAGCCAGGAGGTGATCGACCGCCTCAAGAAGCTGGGGATGGACGTCAAGACCGCCTCCAGCTCGGTCGACGAGGACACCGCGGACAAGCTGAAGCGGGCGCTCAAGATCGACGCCTTCACGGCGCGGAAGAAGCGGATCTACGGCAGCGAAGAAGACGAGGCCGAGCGCGAGCTGCAGAAGGAAGCGCTCGCGGCCCGGATCGCCGCCGAGCAGGAGGAGCGCGCGCGGGCCGCGGCCGAGGCGGCCGCGGCCGCCGAGGCCCGCAAGGCCAACAAGGGCAAGAAGGGCGCCAAGCCGGAGAAGGAAGCCGCCACGGTGAAGCCGGTGGCCGAGGAGGAGCCGGCGCTTCTCCATGCTCCCGGTGCTCCGCGCCTCGCTCCCAAGGTGGCGACCCCTCCTCCTCTTCCGATCGACGAGATCGAGGACGAGGCGAGCGAGGAGGCCGAGGTCGTGGAGGCCACGCCGCCGGCGGCTCCGACTCCGATGGCGCATCCGGCTCCGACGGTCGCCGCCGCGCCCGCGATGGCGCATCCCGCGCCCGCGGCCGTGCGGCTACCGCCGCGGCCGGTCGGGCCCGTGCGCCCGATCGCGCCGCCGGCTCCGGCCAGTCCCCCGCCTGCCGCCCCCACTACCGCGCCCGCCCCCGCCGTCGCGGCCGCGCCCGCGGCGGGGACGACTGCCGGCCCCGCGATCGCGGCCCGGAGCACGTTCTCGCCCGGGGCCATTCCGCGCGCGGTGCGCCCCATCGCTCCGCCCCGGCCGATCGTTCCCCCGCGCCCGGTGGGCCCGCACCCCACGAGCCCGCACCCGACGGCGGGAACGCCGCTGCCGCGCTCGCCGCACCCGGTAGCGCCCCTGCGCCCGGTGTCGCCGCTGCCCGGACGGCCCGGCCCGCCGCCCATGAACCGTCCCGTGGGTCGGCCGTCTCCCAAACGCGCGGACCGCGCGGTTCGGGGCATTCCCGCGCCGGTGGTTCCGGAGCGGCCCGTCTACACCGGCCCTCCCCGCAAGATCACGCTGACCGAAGGCGTCACCGTGAAGGAGCTGGGCGAGAAGATGGAGGACGTCAAGAGCCGCGACATCATCAAGGCCCTCATCTCGCGCGGCATCATGGCCACCGTCAACCAGACGCTCGACCCGCAGCTCGCCATCGACGTGTGCAAGGAGTTCGGGTACGAGGCCTCCATCCAGACGTTCGAGGAGGAGGTCGAGCACGACCAGTCGGTCGAGTCCAAGCCCGAGGACCTCGTCCCCCGCGCCCCCGTCATCACCGTCATGGGCCACGTCGACCACGGCAAGACGTCGCTGCTCGACGCGATCCGGGAGACGAGCGTGGCCGCGGGCGAGGCCGGCGGCATCACCCAGCACATCGGCGCCTACCACGTGGACGTGGGGACGCGGAAGGTGGTCTTCCTCGACACCCCCGGCCACGAGGCCTTCACGCTCATGCGCGCGCGGGGCGCGAAGGTCACCGACATCGTCATCCTGGTGGTGGCCGCCGACGACGGCGTGATGCCGCAGACGGTGGAGGCGATGGACCACGCCAAGGCGGCGGGGGTGCCCATCGTGGTCGCGGTGAACAAGATCGACAAGGCCGACGCGCAGCCCGACCGGGTCAAGCAGCAGCTCTCCGACCGCGGGCTCATGCCGGAGGAGTGGGGAGGCAGCACGGTCTTCGTGAACGTCTCCGCCAAGAAGAGGCAGAACCTCGACCAGCTCCTCGAGATGCTGCTCCTCGTCGCCGACCTGCAGGAGCTGAAGGCGAACCCGCGCAAGGCCGCCGCCGGCACGGTGCTCGAGGCGCGCCTCGACAAGGGCCGGGGGCCGGTGGCGACCGTCCTCGTCCAGGACGGCACGCTCCACGTGGGCGACACGGTGGTCGCGGGAGCGGTGGCGGGCAAGATCCGCGCCCTCGCCGACGAGCACGGGCAGCGTCTCAAGGAGGCCGGACCGTCGACGCCGGTCGAGGTGCTGGGGCTGCCCGCGCTGCCCGAGCCGGGCGACCCGATGCTGGTCGTCACCGACAGCGCGAAGGCGCAGCAGATCGTCGGCTTCCGCCAGCTCAAGCTGCGCGAGAAGGCGATGTCGGCGACCTCGAAGATCAAGCTCGAGGACCTCGGCCGTGCCATCGCCGAGGGCCAGCTCAAGGAGCTGCCCCTGGTGGTCAAGGCCGACGTGCAGGGCTCGGTGGAAGCGGTCGTCGACCAGCTCCTGAAGATCCCGCAGGAGAAGATCAAGCTCCGCGTGATCCGCTCGGGCGCGGGCGCCATCACCGAGGGCGACGTGCTGCTGGCCGCGGCGTCGAACGCGGTCGTCATCGGCTTCAACGTGCGGCCGGAGCGCAAAGCGGCCGACGCCGCCGAGCGCGACAAGGTCGAGATGCGCCTCTACACCGTCATCTACGACGCGGTCGAGGACATCAAGAAGGCCATGGAAGGCCTGCTCGAGCCCACCATCCGCGAGGTGCGGCTCGGGGCGGCCGAGGTGCGCGAGGCGTTCCGGATCTCGAAGGTCGGCACGATCGCCGGGTGCTACGTCACCGACGGCAAGGTGAACCGCAACGCCCAGGTCCGGCTGCTGCGCGACAACGTCGTGATCCACACCGGGAAGGTCTCGTCGCTGAAGCGCTTCAAGGACGACGCGACCGAGGTGAAGGCGGGGCTGGAGTGCGGCATCGGCATCGCGAACTACAACGACATCAAACCCGCGGACGTCATAGAATTCTTCACCACCGAGAAGGTCAAAGAAACGCTGGAATAGCCTTTCCGCGCAGAGGCCGCAGAGGACGCGCAGAGACCGCAGAGAACGAAACAAGGAGTCAGCGAGCAACAGCTGCGAGCGAAGCGGGATTCACTCCCGCGAAGCGAGCGGGGGTTCAAGGGGGCGCGGCGCAGCGCCCCCTTGCTTGATTAGGACCTCTGCGTTGAGTCTGTTTCTTCCGCCATGGTGATCGGGCTGCTGACGCTCGACCTGCACTTTCCCGGGGCGCGGTCGCTGAAGGACAAGCGGCAGGCGCTGCGCAGCCTGGAGACACGCCTGCGCAACCGCTTCAACGTCAGCGTGGCCGAGGTGGAGCATCAGGACCTCTGGCAGCGGGCACGCCTCGCGGTCGTCTCGGTGAACACCGACCACGGCCACCTCGAGTCCACGCTGCAGGCGGTCGAGGGCGAGGCCTACCACGCGCGCGAGATCCAGGTCCTGGACGCGCAGAGAGAGATATTGTGAGCCGGCGGACGGCGCGGCTTTCCGAGGAGATCCGCGAAGAAGTGGCGCGGATCATCCCGACGCTGAAGGACCCCCGCGTGGGCTTCGTGACCGTGACCCGGACGGAGATGACACCCGACCTGCGCACCGTCCGCGTGCACGTCGGCGTCCTCGGCGACGCCAACCAGCGGACGCGCACGCTGCAGGGCCTCGCCCAGGCCGCCGGCTTCATCCGCCGCGAGCTGGGACGGCGGCTCAGCATCCGCCACACGCCTGAAGTGAGCTTCCACTACGACGAGGGCCTGGACGCCACCGAGCGCGTGGCTCGGCTCCTGGACGAGGTCCGCAAAGGGGAGCCCGAGGGCGACGTAGAGTAGTCGCGATGGAGCGCCCGCCGGCCGAGAGGCTCCACGGCGTCCTCGTCGTGGACAAGCCCCCCGGGCCCACCTCGCACGACGTCGTCGACCGGGTCCGCCGCGCGCTCGGCACGCGGCGCGCGGGGCACACCGGCACCCTCGATCCGTTCGCCAGCGGCGTCCTGCCCGTCTGCGTGGGCAAGGCCACGCGCCTCGCGCGGTTCCTCGCCGGTGGGGACAAGGTCTACCAGGCCACGATCCGCCTCGGCTTCGCCACGAGCACCGACGACCTGCGCGGCGAGCCGATCGGCCCGGCTCGTCCCGTGGACCTCGATCGGGGGGCAATCGAGAGGGCCGGCCGCGCCTTGACCGGCACCCTGCGGCAGGTGCCGCCCGCGTATTCGGCCCGCCGCGTCGGTGGACGCCGGCTCTACGAGCTCGCGCGGCAGGGGGTCCAGGTCGAACGGGAATCGACGGAGATCACGGTCCATGCTTTCGAGGTTCTCGCCGTCGCCGGCGAGCGGGTGGAAGTGGCGGTGACGTGCTCGCCCGGCACCTACGTCCGCGCCCTGGCTCGCGACCTCGGGGAGGCGCTCGGCGTGGGCGGGCACCTGATCGCGCTCCGCCGCACGCGCTCGGGCGATTTCACGCTCGTCGGCGCCGTCGACGGGGCGGTGCCGTCCGCGGCTTGGGAGCAGGCCCTGCTGCCGCTCGGGGCGCTCCTGCCGGGGATGCCCGCCGTGCGGGTGGGGCCTGAGGGAGCGGCCGCCCTGCGTCACGGTCGCGACCTCACGGGGCCGCTGGTCGTTTCCGACTTTCCACCCGAGCCTCAAGAGCGGTTCCGCATCCTCGACGAGGCCGGGAGCCTGCTCGCCCTCGCGGTGCCGAAAGGCTTCGGCCCGGCGGCGCCCGGCCTGGAGGTCGCGCGGGTGCTTCACCCCGAGATCGTCCTCGTCGACTGAAGGTCAGTCTGAAGACGGGGGCCGGCGGCCGGCGAGACGGGCGACCGCGTTCAGCAGCTCCTGCGGCTCGGCCGGCTTCGCCACGTGCTCCTCGAACCCCGCCGCCAGCGCCTGGCGGCGGCTCTCTTCGCCCGCATAGGCGGTGAGGGCGACGGCGGGCACCGTACCGCCGTTTCCGCTTCCGCGCCGGCGGAGCTCGCGGATCAGCTCGAAGCCGTCCATGCCCGGCATGCCGATGTCGCTCACCAACACGTCGGGCGCTTCCGCGGCCAGGGCGTTCAGCGCCTCCGGCGCCGAGGGCGCCGTCGTGACATCCGCCCCCCATTCGCGGAGCATGGTCGAGAGGATCTCCCGGCTGTCGGCCTCGTCCTCGACCACCATCACGCGGACGCCCTCGAGGAGCGCGGGGTCCGGTTTCACGCGCGCCACGGCGTGGGTCTCCGTCGGCGGACCGGTCTCGCCCGCCAGAGGCGGCACGGGCAGCAGCACGGTCACGCTCGTGCCGCGGCCGACCCCGGCGCTCTCCGCGCGGATGATGCCGCCGTGGGACTCGACCAGGTGCCGCGCGATCGCGAGCCCGAGGCCGAGGCCCTGGGCGGAGCGGGCGGGCGAGCTGTCGGCCTGCCGGAAGGGCTCGAAGATATGGGGCAGGAAGTCCGGGCTGATGCCCTGGCCGGTGTCGGTGACCCGGAGCTGCGTGCTCGTCCCGGCTCGCACCAGCTCCACGTCCACCCTTCCCTCGCGGGGCGTGAACTTCACCGCGTTGCTCACCAGGTTCCACACCACCTGCTGCAGGCGGTCGGGATCGCCGAGCACGAAGAGCGGCTCGCCGTTGCTCTGGAACCCGACCTGGATCGACTTGGCCTGCGCGGCCGGCCCCGCGGTCTCGATCGCCGCGCGAGTGACCTCGGCGAGGTCGATGTAGCGATGGGCCAGGCGCAGCTTGCCCGACATGATCCGGGACATGTCGAGGAGGTCCTCGATGAGGCGGGTCTGCGCCTTCACCGAGCGCTCGAGGGCGGCCAGGCCCCGGCTCATCGTGGTGTGGTCGAGGGAGCCGCTGCCGAGGACGTGCACCCATCCCGCCATGGCGTTGAGCGGGCCGCGCAGCTCGTGGGAGACGGTCGCGATGAACTCGTCCTTGAGGCGGCTGGCCATCTGGGCGTGGCGTGTCGCCGACTCCTCCTGCACGAGCAGCGACTCCCGCTCGCGCCGGGCTTGCTCCTCGTCCGTTCGATCCTCGATCGAGAGCAGGATCCGCGCGGGCTCCTTGTCCCCCACGGTCAGCCGGCGTGCGTTCACGATCAGCGTCCGCAGGCCCGCCTTCGGGATCTCCCGCTCCAACTGCAGGCCCTTCAGCTCGCCGGCGCCGTCGGGAAGGTCGGCGAGCCGCCGTCTCAGCTCGGGGACGTTCCACATCCCGCCACTCAGGTCCGATAAGGGCTCCCCTTCCGTGTCCGCCGGCGTGGTGTGGAACATCTCGTAGTACGAGCGGTTCGCCCGCTCCACCCGCAGCCGGGAGTTCAGGATCAGCAGCGGCGATCCCACGGTGTCGACGATCGCCTCCGCATGCGACCGCGCCTGCTCCAGCCGCTCGGAGCCTTTCTTCAGCTCGTCGATGTCGACGAACAGCATCACCACGCCTTCGATCTTGTTCTCGCGGGTCTTGTAGGGGCGCACCCGGAGCGAGTACCAGCGGCCCTCCTGGTCCATGACCTCCCGGGTCTGGACGGCGAGGGTCTCCGTCGCCGCCAGCATCGAAGGCTCCAGGTCGGACATGACGATGCGGCCGCGCAGATCGGCCAGGGGACGGCCCACGTCCCCGGCAATCAAGTTGAACAGCCGCGCGGCGGCCGGGGTGAAGCGCCGGACCTGCCGTTCCGGCCCGAGCATGACGATGGGCACGTCCAGGCTGGCGAGCAGGTTCAACATGTCGTCCGTGGCCAGGGTCAGCTCCTGGTTGCGGGTCTGGAGCTCCTCGTTGACGGTGGTCAGCTCCTCGTTGGCCGACTGCAGCTCTTCCTTGGCCGTCTCCAGCTCCTCGTTGATGCTCTGCAGCTCCTCGTTGCTGGAGAGGACCTCCTCGTGGGCGGACTGCAGCTCCTCGTTGGCCGCCTCCTGGTCCTCGAGCAGCGTTTGCTGGTATTCGCGGCTCAACGCCAGCCTGTCCTCCAGGTCGTTGACCCGGAT
>QHVJ01000361.1 GCA_003222275.1 Acidobacteriota bacterium
TTCTCCCGCAAGCAGCTCCTGCAGCCGAGGGTGCTCGACGTCGCCGAGGTCCTCGAGCACTCGCGCGGGCTGCTGGAGCGGCTCATCGGCGAAGACATCGAGCTGGTCACGCGGGGCGAGCCGGGACTGGGCCGCGTGAAGGCGGACCCGGTGCAGCTCGACCAGGTGATCCTGAACCTCGCCGTCAACGCCCGCGACGCCATGCCGCGCGGCGGCGCTCACTTCTTGCAGAAGCCGTTCACCGGCGACGCGCTGGAGGCCAAGGTGCGCGAAGTGCTCGACGGGCCCGCGCGGGCCATGCGGTAGCCATGGCGGCCCCCTCCCGCCCGCCTCTGCGCGAGCGAATCCTCGTCGTCGAGGACGACGCCAACATGCGCCGGACGCTGCAGCTGCTCCTGCAAAGCGACTGGGACGTCGACGCCGTCGCGGACGGCCGCTCCGCGCTCGCCGCCGCCGCGCTCCGCGTGCCCGACCTCGTCCTGTCCGACCTCGTGCTCCCCGGTCTCGACGGCTTCGCCCTGCTGCACCGGCTGAGGGCCGATCCCCGCACGCGCCTGGTCCCCATCATCGCCGTCTCCGGGCTCGACCAGGAGGAGGCCCGGATCCACGCGCTGGAGTCGGGAGCGAGCGACTTCCTGATCAAGCCGTTCTCGGAGCGGGAGCTGCGCGCGCGCGTGGCCACCCAGCTCGAGATGGCCCGCCTGCGGCGCGAGGCGCTCCAGCGGCAGAGCGAAGAGCGCTTCCGCTCGCTCGTCGAGGCGATCCGCGACTACGCGATCTGCCGGCTCGACACCGAGGGTCGCATCGTGAGCTGGAACGCCGGCGCCGAAGCCATCCACGGCTACCGGGAGCAGGAGATCCTCGGCCGGCCCTTCTCGATCTTCCATTCGGAGGAGGCCGATTGGTCGCTCGAGGCCACGCTGCGGCGAGCCATCGCCGAGGGCCGTTTCGAGGACGAGGGGTGGCGGGTGCGCAAGGACGGATCCCGGTTCTGGGCCAACACGGTCCTCACTCCCATCCGCGACGAGGCCGACCGGCGGTTGGGATTCGCCAAGATCACCCGGGACCTCACGGAGCAGAAGCGTGCGGAAGAGGAGATCGTCCGGCTCAATGCCGACCTGGAACGCCGGGTGCACGTGCGCACCGGGGAGCTGGAAGCCGCGAACGCCGAGCTGGAGGCCTTCTCCTATTCCGTCTCCCACGACCTGCGGGCGCCCTTGCGGGCGATCGACGGCTTCAGCCACGCGCTGATGGAGGATTACCCGGACCAGCTCCCGCCGGCAGCGACGGATTACCTGCGCCGAATCGTGGCGGGCACGCGCAAGATGTCGGAACTCATCGACGGCCTGCTCGACCTCTCGCGCGTGAGTCGGGCCGAGATGCGCTGGCAGGAGGTCGATCTCTCCGCCATGGCCCGCCAGGTCGCCGAAGGCTTGCAGCGCTCGGAACCGCAACGGCGTGTGCAGTGGGACATCGCCGATGCGCTGGCCGCCCGCGGCGATCCCCGGCTCTTGAGGGTGGTGCTCGACAACCTGATCGGCAACGCCTGGAAGTTCACCGGCGGCAAGGAGACGGCCCGCATCCAGATAGGGTTGCGAACGAACGGCGAGCGCGCCTACTTCGTCGCCGACGACGGGGCGGGTTTCGACATGGCCTACGCGGGCAAGCTCTTCGGCGCCTTCCAGCGGCTCCACAACGAGCGCGAGTTCGAAGGCACCGGGATCGGGCTCGCCACCGTGCGCCGCGTCGTCAATCGGCACGGCGGCCGGATCTGGGCCGAGGCCGAGCCGGGCCGGGGAGCGACGTTCTTCTTCACTCTCGGTCCCGGGATGCCCGTGGACGAACCCCTCAGGCCCGCATCACCCCCGGGAACCGGGTCGAGCTGACGGCGTAGCCCGGGAAGACGCGCGACAGGTCGCGCGCCCCCAGGTGGCGGGCGAGCACCTCGCCGAGCACGTCGCGAAAGTCCGTAGTGATCGCGAGGTCGCGTCCCTCGTAGAGCTTGTCCGGCGCGAGGCCCGGCCAGCGCCCGTGCACGCGGCCGCCGCGCACGTCGCCCCCGAGGACGAGCGCGAAGCTGGCGTGGCCATGGTCGGTTCCGCGGTTGCCGTTCTCGCGCACCGTTCGCCCGAACTCGGTCATCGTCACCAGCACCACGTCCTGCATGCGGTCGCCGAGGTCGCGCCGGAACGCGGCGAGCGCCTGGCCGAACTCGCGCAGGCGGGCCGCCAGCTGCCCCTGCACTCCGCCCTCGGCCGCATGATGGTCCCAGCCGCCCACGTCGGTGAAGGCGACCTCGACCCCCACGTCGGCCTTCAGCAGCTGGGCCACCTGCTTGAGGCTGTCGCCGTAGCGCCCCCGCGGGTACTCGACGCCGGCGGCGGGCTGGTAGCGGCCGGGGTCGCTTTTCTTCAGGAACTGCATCGCCTCGAAGGTTTCCTGTCCCGTGCCGTGCAGGAGGTCCTGGGTGGCGGTCTCGTACATCTGCTCGAACCCGCGCGCCGCCAGGCCGTCGCCGCCGCCGCGCAGGTCGAAGTCGCGGATGTTGGCCATCGCCACGGCCGGCGCGCGCCCGGACAGGATGCGCGGGAGCGTGGGCGTCATCGCCACCGCGCGGAACGGCGTCGCCTCGGAGTCGGGACGGGACTGGACGAGCCGGTTGAGCCAGCCGTCCTCGGTCGCCTTCCGGCCCGGCGTCCCGCTCTCCATGAAGTCCTGCGCGTCGAAGTGCGAGCGGGTGGCATCGGGGCTGCCCACCGCCTGCACCGCGGCCAGGCTGCCTTCCTTCCAGAGAGGGAGCAGCGGCTCGAGGGCCGGGTGCAGGCCGAAGAAGCCGTCGAGGTCGAGCGCCGCCTCGCGCCCGCCGCCGGGAGCGGGAATCGCGATCGTCGGCCGCAGCCGCCGGTACGCTTCCTCGCCGTGGGGCACGACGACGTTGAGCCCGTCGCAGGCGCCGCGTTGGAAGACGACCACCAGCGTCTTCCGGCGCCGGCTGCCTTCGGCGTATGCCGTGCGCAGGAGGACTTTCGGGGCCACGCCGAACGAGACGAGGGCGAGGCCGGTGGACTTCAGGAAGATCCGCCGCGTCAGCATCGCTATCTCCTCTGGAACTCGGGCGAGCCGAGCGTTTGCGCGGAGACCGGGCGCGAGGGATCCGCCGATACCCCTCGAACCTTGCCGGCCGCGAGGTCGAGGGCCAGGTTGAGCCGGGCGAGGAGGCCGCTCGTGGAGACCCAGGCGTCGGCGGTGTCCTTGTAACCGGTCGGAGGCTGCTGCAGGTACAAAGGCATGCCCATCGCCGCGACGCGCCCGGCGAGCGCGCGGGCATCATCGACCTCGGCGCCGGAAGCCCGCGCCGCGCTCACCACGAACTCGAAGGGGGTCTTCACCTTCGCCGCCCGCGCCGCCGGAGAGGCGAACTCGGGCGACGCGACGATCGTCTTCACCACCGCGCGGATGTCGCCGGCCGTCTTGCGGAAGGTCTCCGCCGCGCGGTCCACCAGCGCCTTCGGGGGCTCGTCCGCCACGAACCGCCGCGCCAGCTTGTAGGAGAGGAAGCGCGCGGTCGAAGGATGGGTGGCCAGCAGGTGGATCACCTCGTCGCCCTCGTTCTTGCCGCCGCTCCGGATCCTATGGCCGAGGACGACCTTGTCCCCGCGGTCGTGGATCCGCTCGTCGAAGAGGAACTGCGGCTGGGACTGCCGCGGGTTGCGCATCGTCCACCCGGTGAAGCAGCGGGCGACCTCCGTCACGTCCTTCTGCGTGTAGCCGCCGTCGACGCCGAGGGTGTGCAGCTCCATGATCTCGCGCGCGTAGTTCTCGTTGAGCCCCCGCTTGCGTGCCGGCTCTCCCGCGGGCCGGGGGACGAACGGCCTCCGGCCGAAGGCGCTCCGCGCGCCCCGGTCGTTGAAGGACGGGGCGTTGGGGTCGGCGGAGAGCCAGTTGTCGAGGTAGAAGAGCATCGCCGGGCTCTCCGCCGTGGCCCGCAGCAGGTCCTCGAATTTCCCCCACGCGTGCGGGCGCACGACGTCGCGCTCGTACTCGCCGACCATGAACTTCACCGGCCCCTTGCCCGCGAACACGTTGAAGTGGTTCATCCAGAAGTCGGCCATCACCTCGTCGAGCTGCCGCTCGCTGTAGACGGCCCGGAGGATCTTGGCCGACTGCAGCTCCTGCACGACCTCCTGCGGCGTCCCGTCCATCCGGTCCCGGTATTTCTGCATGAGCTCTCGCTGCGCCTCCCGCATCTGCTCCTCGGAGGCGCCGTCGCCGAGCTCGGCGCGCCGGGCCTGGATCTCCTTCTTCGCTTCCCGCGGGACCTCGTAGTGCGCGAGCAGGTCACCCGTGGAGAGCCGGATCGTCCGGAGGGACGCCAGGTGCGCCGCCAGCGCGGGATCGGGGATGCGGTCGGGATGGAGCTGCTCGTCGATCCACTCGTCGAGGCCGATCGCCCGAACCCTCTCGACGTCGCCGGGCCGGGGGCCGTAACCGAGCCGGTTGAGAGCATGAACGATGACGATGAGCGCATCGTCCTCGGTGGCGGGACGCGGCGCCTTCTTGGAGGCGAGGGCGGCGGCGGGAATGGCGACCACGAGGCTGAGGGCGAGGGCGGCAGCGCGGCGCGACGGGCAGATGGCGTTTTTCCTCACAATACCTTTAGACCACGGAGCTTGGCTCGGGTTGAGGGAAGGGCCGAGGCGGCTCACAGTCCGGTAACGGCTTCCGTGCGAACATAATGCGGCCTTGCCCTCCCAGATCGGCCGCTACGAGATCCGCCAGGAGCTTGGCCGCGGCATGATGGGCGTGGTGTACGAGGTCCACGACCCCGCCCTCGGCCGCACGATCGCCCTCAAGACCATCCACCTGGCCGCCGGATCCGAGGCCGAGCGCGGAGAATACGAGCGTCGCTTCCTGGCCGAGGCCCGCATCGCCGCCCGTCTGGCCCACCCCGGCATCGTGATCGTGCACGACGTGGGACGCGACGCCGAGAAGGGCATCCTCTTCATTGCTCTCGAGCACCTCCACGGCCGCACGCTCGCCCAGATCGCCGGCGAGGGCCGTCCCGACTGGCGGGAGGCGCTGCGCATCGTGGCTCGGGTCGCCGAGGCGCTCGATTACGCCCACGCGCATCGGGTCGTCCACCGTGACATCAAGCCGGCGAACATCATGGTCCTGCCCTCCGGCCTGCCGAAGATCATGGACTTCGGGATCGCCAAGCTCGAGGCCGGCCACCACACCGTCCCCGGCCAGTTCATGGGCACACCTCTCTACATGGCTCCGGAGCAGGCGCTGGGTCAGCCGGTGGATGGCCGGACCGACGTTTTCTCGCTGGGCTCGGTGGCGTACACGATCCTGACCGGTCGGCCGCCCTTCGAGGCCCCCAACGTCCCGGGTGTCTTGAACCGCGTCGCTTACCAGCAGCCGAAACCGATGTCGGAGCTGGTCCAGGGGCTGCCCGCGGACGTGGAATACGTGGTGGGCAGAGCGATGGCCAAGTCGCCCTCTGACCGCTATTCGGCTGCGCGCCTGTTCGCGGAGGACATCGAGGACGTCCGGGCCGGGCGCCCGCCCCGCCATCGCGCCGGGTGGAGCATGCCGCGCCCCGGCGAACGGACGATCGCTTCCGGCCGGCTCGAAACGCCGGTGATCGAGCAGGAGCTGCAGCTCATAGCGGACGAAGAGGCGCCGTCGCCTCCGCCCCCGCGGCGGCGCCGACGGCCTCGGGCGGCGCTCGTGATGCTGTTGTTGGCCGCGGCGGCCGGATATTTCTACTTGCACGCCGCCGACCGATCGTTCTGGCGCGCGATGCTCGACTCGCCGCAGGCGCACAGGGTGGCCGCGAGGGCCGGCGAGGTCTCGTCGGGGCTGCACTGGTGGCGGGAGTCGAAGCCCGACGCGCCGCCTCCACCGGCGGTGCCGTCCGCTCCGCCGGCGAAGCCGTCGTCGCGGCCGTCCGCTCCGTCGCTGACCCCGGTGGCGCTGGCCACTCCGGAGGCATTCGAGCTGCCGGAGCCCATTCTGGGAGATTCGTCGCCCGTCCCAGCGGCGACGGACAGCGCACCGCCCGCAGCGGTTTCACCGCGGGGCGCGCCATCGGTGCCGGGGCATCTGGTCGTCGAGTTCGAGCACCACATTCGCAAGGGCAAGCTGAAGGTGTGGGTGGACGACAAGCCGGTTCTCGACCAGGATCTCGACGGCCGCGTGGTGCACCGCATCCTGTCGCTGGAGATGCGCAAGGGCGTGGTGCAGGAGTCGCTGGCGCTCGATCCCGGCCCCCACGAGGTGCGCGTCCAGGTGCGCTGGGACAAGAACGTCAGGACCTCGCGGATCCAGGGGACCTTTGCATCCGGCGCCACCCGGCGGCTCGACGTCGACGTCGGGCGCCTCCGCGGCAAGCTGAGCCTGGCCTGGAAGCGATAGGCGCCGGCGGTGCAACCCTGCTAAGATAACGGCCGGTCGTTCAAGCGTTTCTCAAGGGGAGCAGGCCCATCGCCATTCGGACCCGATCGCAGATCGCCGCCGCCCTCGCCGCCATCCTCCTCGTTCTCGTCATCCCGAATCCGCTCTGTGCAGCCTCGGGAGAGCCGCTGATCGTCCTTCTCGAAGGCGGCGAGCGGCGGGAGATCGTGCCGGTGCTGAGGACCGGCGTCGAGCTCGTCTCGATCCGGGACCTGCTGCCGGGTCTGGGCACGGTTTCGATGCGGGAGGACTCGCGCGCGCGCTCCCTCACACTATCGGTCGAGGGTCGTGACGTGACGCTCTACGACAAGAAGAGCCTGGCTTCGGTCGGCGGCGACCTTCGGCTCCTCTCGTCCCCGGTGCTCGTCGAAGACGGGCGATGGCTCGTTCCGGTCGATTCGCTGTCCCGCCTCCTCGGGCCGCTGCTGAAGAAGCGAGTGGATTTCCGCCCCGCCTCCCGTGTCCTCCTCGTCGGCAACGTGGACATCGCGCGCATCGTCGTGAAGACCTCGGTGTCCGGCGACTCGGTCCGCGTGGCGCTGGAGTCGAGCCAGAGGGTGCCCTTCCACGTGGAGCAGCAGGCGGGGCGGGTCGTGGTGACGATTCCGCACGACGTGGTGGACGTCGCGTATCAGCAGGATCGCCTGACCGGCGGGATCGTCGACCTCATCCAGTACCTCGGCGGGAAGGAGCACACGTTCGCCTTCAGCCTCGGCCAGCGGTTCCAGCAGCTCAAGGCCGCGGAGGAGGCTTCACCGCCGCGGCTCGTCCTCGAGTTCCAGGCGCGTCCGGTGGCTCCGGGCGCGGCCGCGGCGCCGACGCCCACCGCCCCCCCTTCGCCCACCGCTCCCATCGAGCTCGGAGGCGTGCGCACGGTCGTGATCGACCCCGGCCACGGCGGGGAAGAGGTGGGGGCCAAGGGGCCGTCCGGCGCGCTCGAGAAGGACGTGACCCTCGCCATCGCGCGCAAGCTGCGCGCGGCGCTGGCGAACAGCCTCGGCCTGCAGGCCTTCCTCACCCGCGATAGGGACGAGGAGCTCGCGCTCGACGAGCGGGCGGCGGTGGCCAACAACTACAAGGCCGACCTGTTCGTCTCGATCCACGCCAACGCCAGCCGTAGCCTCGGCGCGAAGGGGAGCGAGGTGTACTTCCTCACCTATCAGGCCACCGACGACGAGAGCCGGCGGATGGCGGCCCTCGAAGGGGGGGCCTTCACGCCGGGCACGCCCGCGCCGGCCAGCGGCGATCTCGCCCTCATCCTGTGGGACATGGCGCAGGCGGAGCACCTCGAGGAGTCCTCGGCGCTCGCGTCGCGCATCCAGGAGGAGCTGGCCGACGTCACGGGCAGCCAGGGCCGTGGCGTCAAGCAGGCGCCGTTCCGCGTGCTGGTGGGCGCGGCGATGCCGGCGGTGCTGGTCGAGGTCGCGTTCATCAGCAACGCGGAAGAAGAGCGGCTCCTCGTCTCCGACTCGTACCAGGGCAAGGTGGTGACCGCGCTCGTGCGCGGCATCTCCCGCTACCAGCAGCAGCACCGAGCCGACCTCGGAGGCACGCACCGTCCGTGACCTCGCGCACCGCGAACGTCGTCACCGCGGCCGGCCTCGTGTCCCTGCTGGTGGTGGTGACGCTCACCGCTCCCCGCTGGGCGCGCTTTCTCACGCGGCCGGTCGGGGGCGCTGAGGAGGACGGCACGGCCGCCGCATCCTCCGCGTCCGCGCCGGCCCGGGAAGAAGAGGCCGTCGGCGAGGTCGAGCGGAAGATCAACGTCAAGCTGTTCTTCCAGGCCGCGGACCGCCCCGGCCTCGTGATCGAGGAGCGGCCCGTGACTTTTTCGACCGACCTGTCGCGACAGCTCCGCGGGGTCGTGGAGGAGCTGGTGCACGGCTCGAAGATCGGCCTGGGGCCCACACTCGCGCCGGACACGAAGGTGCTCGACGTCTTCGTCACCGCCCGGGGCATCGCCTACGTGGACCTGTCCCAAGAGGTGGTCGCGGGCCATCCCGGTGGGTCGGAGGCGGAGCGGATGACGATCTACTCGGTCGTGAACACCCTCAGCACCAGCTTCCCCGCGGTGAAGCGGGTCCAGATCCTCGTCGAGGACAAGCCGGCCCAGACCCTCGCCGGCCACATCGACCTGACGCGGCCGCTCCCGCCCGACATGACCGTGCTCGCCGCCTCCGAGCTGAGGCGGTCGGAGTGAGCGTCCGGCCTTCGGCCAAGGCCGAGCGCTTCACCGAATCGGTGATCCGCGAGATGACGCGCCTGGCCCATCTGCACGGCGCGGTCAACCTCTCCCAGGGCTTTCCCGATTTCCCCGCTCCCGAGGAGGTGAAGGAAGCGGCCCGCCGCGCCGTTTCCGCGGACATCAACCAATACGCCATCACGTGGGGGGCGCGGTCGCTGCGCCAGGCCATCGCGCGGAAATTCGAGCGGCTCTACGGCGTGCCGGTGGATCCCGAGCGCGAGGTCACGGTCACGTGCGGCTCGACCGAGGCCATGATTGCCGCTCTCCTCGCGGTCCTCGATCCCGGCGACGAGGTGGTGGTCTTCGAGCCCTTCTACGAGAACTACGGCCCCGACGCGATCCTGTCCGGCGCGGTGCCGCGCTTCGTCCGCCTGCGGCCGCCGGAGTGGAGCTTCGACCCCGCCGAGCTCGAGCGCGCCTTCACGGAGCGCACCCGGGCCATCATCGTCAACACTCCCAACAACCCCACGGGCAAGGTCTTCTCCCGAGCGGAGCTGGAGACGATCGCCGAGCTCTGCCGGCGGCACGATGCGCTCGCGGTCACCGACGAGATCTACGAACACATCTTGTACGACGGCGCGGTCCACGTGCCCCTGGCCACGCTGCCGGGCATGGCCGCGCGAACGATCACCATCAACGGGATGAGCAAGACCTACAGCGTGACCGGGTGGCGGGTGGGCTGGGCGATCGCACCCCCGACCCTGACGGACGCCATCCGCAAGGTCCACGACTTCCTCACCGTGGGCGCGGCGGCGCCGCTGCAGGAAGCGGGAGCGCTGGCCCTCGGCCTGCCCCCCGAGTATTACGAGGGGCTGGCCCGCGCCTACGAGAAACGGCGGGAGCGGCTGCTCGGGATCCTCGGCGCGGCGGGCTTCGTCGTGTATCGTCCCCGCGGCGCGTACTACGTCATGGTCGAGATCGACCCGCTCGGCTGGGACGATGACGTGGCCTTCGCCCGGCACCTGGTGCAGGAGGTCGGGGTGGCCGTGGTGCCGGGCTCGTCCTTCTACCGCGATCCCGCGTCGGGGAGCCGGCAGGTCCGTTTCGCATTCTGCAAGAAGGAAGAGACGCTCGCCGCGGCGGAGGCTCGCCTCGCGCGGCTGCGGCCCCGCCTCCGCCCATGACGGCGGCGCTGGCCGTCTCTCTCCTGCTCGCCGCCACCGGGCCGGCCCCGGCGGAGCGAATGGCCGCCGAGGCGGTGCGGCTGGCCGAGCGTCAGCCCGAAGCCGCCCTGGCCCAGGCGCGCCGGGCCCTCGCCCTCACCGCGGAGTTCGATCCCACCGTGTTCGTGGCCGCGGGCCGCAAGGGCGAGGTGGTCGAAGACGAGTTCATCAAGGCGCGCAACGACTACCGCCGTCACCGCTCCGCCCTTTACGACGCGGTGGGGCGGTGCCTGGCCCGCCTCGGCCGCCACGTCGAAGCGGGGCGCTACCTCGGCCGGGCCGTGCTCCTCGAATCGACGCCCGAGCGCGTCACGCTCCTCGCCCGCGAGCTTCTCGCCGAAGGGCGCGCGCGGCCCGCCCTCGATCGCCTCGCCGCCCAGGCCGCGGCGAGCCGCCCTTCTCCGGAAGCGCTCGCCCTTCTCGAGGAGGCGGCCGACGCCGCGGGCGTGCCGAGCGCTCAGGCCGAGATCGACCGCGCGCGGCTCGCGGCCCTCGGCGGCATCGAGGCTCGGGAGGGTCCCCTGCGGGTTCCTCCCGAAGCGCACCTCTCGACCGGGGGACAGGTGCGCCTCGAGGAGGGCGTCGTCGTGATCTACGTCGCCGACGCGTCGTGCCGCACGTGCTCGGCCGACCTGGAGGCGCTGAAACGGGCGGTGCCGGCGGGCCCGCGGATCGTGATGGTTCCGCCCGCCCCGGACCAGGACGTCGCGCTGCGTCAGGTGCTCTCGCTCTACCGCTATCCCTGGCCGGTGCTAGTCGGCAAGGGGGCGGCCCAGGCGGTCGCGGTCAAGCCCGTGGCCGCGCTCGTGGTCGCGCGCTCCGGTTGGGTCGTAGCCGCCGTGCGGCGCCCCTTCGGCGAGACGCTGACGGCCGCGATCAAGCTGCTGTCGCGCGCCGACGTCGTCGAGAGCGTGCCCCGCCCGAAATGGGACGGCCGTCCGGTCACCCGTGGGCCCGAGCCGCCGCCTCCCGCCTTGACCCCGGAGGGGCTCGCGCCGGGCGAAGACCTGCCCCTGCCGGGCGCGTTCGTGGCCGCGGCCGACGCGTACAAGGCGGGCCAGGGCCTCGAGGCGCTGCGCTTCTTCGACGCGCTCGAGAACAAGGGTGACGGCTG
>QHVJ01000342.1 GCA_003222275.1 Acidobacteriota bacterium
TCGTAGCTCGCCAGCCGGCCGAGGGCGCGATCCAGGGGACCCCGATCCTCGGGCGGCTCCTGCGCGATGAGGGGAACCTCCACCACCGTTGCCCCGAGCGCCGAGAGCGCATCGACGAGAGAGCGGGTCTGCTCGCTCCGACGGGTGACGAGGATCCGCCGATCCTGGAGCGGCTTCACCCCTGCATCAGCTCCCGCGCCCCGCGCGCCAGCAACTGCTCGGCGAGCGCGGCTCCCGCGCGCCTCGGATCGACGTCGCGCGCTTGCCCACGCAGCAGGCCGGAGCCGTCGGCGCGCGACACGAAGGCGGTGAGGCGCACCGCGCCG
>QHVJ01000343.1 GCA_003222275.1 Acidobacteriota bacterium
GAGGCACGTTGCATCCGCCCTGAAGCCCGGCGAGCAGGGCGCGCTCGGCGGCGACGGCGCGCGAGGTCTGGGGGTCGTTCAGCGGCGCGACCGAAGACGCGACCGGCCCGTCGTCCTCGCGGCACTCCAGGGCGATCGCGCCCTGGCCGGGAGCGGGCAGGAACACGTCGGGCTCGAGGACCTCGGTGACCTCGCCGCGCCGGCCCAGGCGCTCCAGGCCGGCCACGGCGAGGAGAATGGCGTCGCATGCTCCTTCGCGCAGCTTGCGGAGCCGCGTGTCGACGTTGCCCCGCAGATCCTGGAGGACGAGGTCGGGGCGCAACGCCGCCACCTGAGCCCGCCGCCGCAGGCTGGTCGTCCCCACCCGCGCGCCGGCAGGCAGCCGTTTGAGCGCCAGGCCCGACGAGGACAGCAAGGCGTCACGCGGATCGGCCCGCGGCAGCACCGCGCAGAGTCGCAAGCCGGCCGGGAGCGCGGTGGGCACGTCCTTCAGGCTGTGGACCGCGAGGTCGATCTCGTCCGCGAGCATCGCCTCCTCGATCTCCTTGAGGAAGGCTCCCTTGCCTCCCACCTCTTCGAGACGGCGGTCCTGGACCCGGTCGCCCGTCGTCGTGATCACCCGGAGGACCGCCTCGTGCCCGAGCGCCGCCAGCCCCTGGCGCACGTGCTCGGCCTGCCACAGGGCGAGCGCGCTCCCCCGCGACCCGATCCGGACGTTCACAATCCGAGCAGCTTGCGGATGAGGGCCACCTGCTCCGGGGCAAAGCCGTTGCGAGCGATCTCCTTGAGGTGCACGGTGGGTGGGTGCAGCAGCTTGTTGACGATGGCGGAGGTGGCGGCGTCCAGCGCGGCTTCCTGCTCGGGCGTGAGCGTACCCAGATGCTTGCGGGCCCGCTCGATCTCGCGGCGGCGGATCTCGTCCGCCCGCTCGCGCAGCTCGATGAGGATCGGCACCACGTCGAGCGACTTCTGCCACTCCAGGAACTCGCGCACCTCGCGGTCCACGAGCGCCTCCGCCGCGGCGGCCTCCCTCTGTCTCTCGCGCAGGTTGGCCTCCGCCACCGAGCGCAGGTCGTCGAGGTCGTAGAGGAAGATTCCCTCGAGCCTCCGCGCCGCGGGGTCGATGTCGCGCGGCACCGCGATGTCGATGAGGAACAGCGGCCGTTGATACCGCCCGCCCCGGGCGGCGCGGGCGTGCTCGACGTCCTCGCGGCGGATGACGATGCCGGGGGCGCCGGTGCCGCTGATGACGATGTCGGCCGCCGCCAGCTCGGAGCGCAGGGACTCGAGCGGCGCCGCGCGTCCGCCGAGCGCCGCCGCCAGCTCCTCGGCCTTCTCGAAGGTCCGGCCGCCGAGCACGGTGGCCCGGGCCCCGCTGCGGACGAGGTGTCGGGCGGCGAGCAGGCTCATCTTCCCCGCGCCCACGAGGAGCACGTTCTTGTCGCGCAGCTCGCCGAAGATCTTGCGTGCCAGCTCCACCGCCACGTAGGACACCGACACCGCGTTCTCGCCGATCCCCGTCTCCGTGCGGGCCCGCTTTGCCGCCGCCAGCGAGCGGTTGCGCAGCGCGTTCAACGCCGAGCCGAGGGTCCCCGCGTCCTGCGCCGTCTGGTACGCCTCCTTCACCTGGCCGAGGATCTGCGGCTCGCCGATGACCATCGATTCCAGGCTGGCCGCCACCCGGAAGGCGTGGCGGACCGCATCGGCCCCGGTGAGCCGGTAGAGGTAGGGCGCGATCTCGGGCACAGGTCGCCCGTGGAAGGCGCACAGGAACTCCTCCAGCCGCGTGCCGCTGCCCGTCGTCTCGTCGCTGCGTGCATACAGCTCGACGCGGTTGCACGTAGAGAGGATCATCGCCTCGGACACCGCGGCCTCCTGCCGCATGCGCTGCAGCGCCTCCGCCAGGCGCTCCTTGGCGAAAGCCAGCGACTCCCGCACGGGCAACGGCGAGGTGCGATGGCTGAGGCCGACGAGGACGATCACGAGACGAGCCTAGCGGGCCGCACTGGCGACCCCCGACGCGACGGTCACCCAGACGAACGTGAGCACCACCGCTGCGAAGCCGACGATCCCGAGCAGGGCCGCCCTCCGCCCTCCCCAGCCCGTCCGGTGGCGGGCGAGGACGAGCACCACGTAGAGCACCCACGCGATGATCGCCGTCCACTCCTTGGCGTCGCCCGTCCAGTACACGCCGCGCGCGCGGTAGCTCCAGAGCATCCCGGTCACGATGGCGAGGGTGAGGAAGCCGAAGCCCACCTCCACGCTGCGCCCCCCGATCGAGTCGCACCGCTCGAGGCTGGGAAGGATGTAGTAGAGCCGGCGCGGGGAGCGGCTCTTCAGCTCGCGCTCCTGGACGAGGTAGAGCAGGCCCATGGCGAAGGCCACGAACAGCGCCGCATAGCCGAGGAACGCGAGGGTGGCGTGGATCGGCAGGAAGAAGCTCTTCAGGATCGGGTCGTCGGACTCCGCGGCCGGCGTCATGTTCGATACGAGCACGAGCGCGAACGCCACCGGGTAGACCACGAGCCCCAGCGCCTCCACGCGCGTGCGCGTGTACGTCATGAGGAAGACCAGCACGATCGCCCAGCCCAGGAAGGACGAGACGTCGTGCAGGCCCACCGCCGGGAAATGGCCGGCCTCCGTCCACCGCTGGGCGAGGCTCGCCGTGTGCAAGGCAAAGCCGATCAGGGTGGCGGTGACCGTCCAGGAAGTCAGGAGCTTCCGGCGCGTGAGGGCCTGGAGGAGGACGTGGAGGGCACCCACGGCGTAGAAGGCGAGGGTAAAGAGAAGGTAGACGTGGGAAGGCATGCGTCACGTCCCTGCGCGGCAGCGTCCCGCAGCAGGTGAACATAGCACCTTGCGGCCCGCGCCCCAAGCGGGCGCTTCGTCCGAAACGTCGGCCCGCGCGGCGCGAGTGGGTACGAGGGGAGCATCCCTTTCGGGACGGGCGGGAACGGCTGCGAAGGGGTAGAAGGCAGGGCGTGGGGGCGGGGCGCCGCGCGGGCTCAGGACGAAGAGCTTGCTAGCCAGGCACATCGTCCCGGGCGAGGGCGCACGGGACGAAACGGCTTCGGTGGGGCTCGACTTCTCGCCCGCGGTGGTCCTTGAGGCCGTCGGCGGTGACGAGGTGCTCGACCCCCGGCATCAGCAGCCGCGCCGCGATCCAGATGAGAAGCCGCCCGTCGGGGCTCACGACGACCTCTCCCGGAACTTCTCCGCCGCCCGCCTCCTCGACGCGGAAGTTGCCGCCGCGGACGGTGGCGGCGTCCGCGGGGTGGGACAGGCAGGCGAGGACCCGCGTGTCGCGGAAGACACCGGTGGCCCCGTCACCCGGATCGACCCGGGTCACCCACGCCGGCCCCTCGGGCAGGCGCAGGGCGACGCTTGCGCCGTGAGGGCCGCGGGCGATCACCGCTCCACCCACTTGCGGCCGCGGCACACCATGAGTCGCACGCGCGCGGTGCTGCCCACGACCCGGACCGCGCCCTGAAGCCCATCGCCGGCGAGGTAGAAGGTGCCCGGCGTCGCCGTGCCCAGCGGCGAGAAGGAGACCATGTTCGATTTGCCGAACCGGATCGGGTCCGCAGGATCGAGCACCCCGCTGTCGGGCGGTATGGCGGGCACGCCAGCGTTGATCCCCACCCGCACGTCCGAAGCGCCGCTGTTGAGCGGAAGCGGGCCCGCGATGCGGCGGTCGGTTCCCGCCGCGATGTCGGGGGACAACACGCCGTTGTGGTTGCCGTCCATGTACACGCTGTAGGACGGTCCCTGCGGTCCATCCTCGAAGCGGATGGCGGTCTGGGCGCTGCTCCGCACGGCGATCGATCTCGCCTTCATGAACTCGCCCTTGAACGTGCGCCCGGCGGCCAGCAGGTGCGCCTCGACCGAGTACGCCTTGAGGTACGGGATGGTCACGGACGCCATGATCAGGATGATCGCGATCGCGGCGAGCATCTCCACGAGGGTGTGACCACGCTCGTTCATCACGCGTCTCCAAGAAAATGCGGGGGCGGACCGAGCCGCCCCCGCCCCTTCCTACTTGGTCGCTCCGGCTCTCGCCGAGGCGTCGCCCGTGCTCAGGTACTGCTCGATCTTCTTGAGGTTCTTCTCGCCGATTCCCCGGATATTCATCAATTCCTGCACCGACTTGAAGGTGCCGGACTTCTGGCGGTAGTCGAGGATGCGGGCGGCCAGCTTGGGACCGACTCCGGGCAGTGTCGTGAGCTGCTCGGCGGAGGCGGTGTTGATGTTGACCTTGCCGGCCGGGGCCGGCTTGGCCGCCGCCACGGCCAGCCCGGTGGTGAGGCTCAGGACGAACGCCATCGCAAGAGCGGTGGCCACGATGCGCTTCATCATGTAATCTCCTTTTCCAATCGAGTTCTGGGAAGAGCGTCGGTGAAGTGCGAGCGGACGGCCCTCGTTTGGCCTCGCGGGCCGGCCCGCCCGTCCCCCGTTTGATCCGGCGCGGGCCCCGTCTCTCCCTCGGAGCCCGCGCCGGCCCGTCGCACACGCCGGCCCTCGAAGGCAATGGCGGTGCCACGAACGGCCGAAGCGCGCGCGCGCGTTGTAAGCCGATGGGTGCTCAGCGCTTGACGGATCGCGCGGCGGAAGCGTGGCCGGACGGCGGAAGCGGGCGGACGACAAGCGGGCTTGACGCGGAGGCGCCCGTTCGCGCGGGAAGCGCCGACGAGAGCACGGGATAGCGCGGTGTCAAGCGGACTTGACGCTGTCTAGGACGCTTTTCGCGGCGCGGCCACACTTTGGCTGTGCGTTTCAGGCTTTCGCCCAGGTTGCCGATGAACTCGCCCGTTGCCTGGGACCGTCGTTCCCACCGGAGCGACGGATGCGATTTTGGCGAGGCTCAGTGGTCGCCTGGTCGTACCGGAGGCACGAGTCCCGGCCCAGGGCACGACGCACTTGTGCCGCCGAGCGAACTCCCGCATGATCGCGCGGCGGGTGACGCCCATGACCGATCGCATCCGGCTCGTCGACGCATTGCGCGGGCTCGCGCTCGGCGGCATCGCCGTCGTCCACTTCGGCGAGCAGTACCTGGGCTTCCTGCCGCCTCCTGATCACCGCGCTTACGCCATCCACGGCACGCTCG
>QHVJ01000168.1 GCA_003222275.1 Acidobacteriota bacterium
GATCTCCTCCCCATCGTCGAGCGGCCTGAACTGCCTTCGTACGTCCGCCGTGCGATGCAAGCAATATTCCGCCCCGACCTGCTCCGCCAGCGCCGCCCCACCCGACAGGTGGTCTGCATGCACGTGGGTGTCGAACACGTGCGTGATCCGCATTCCCTTGTCCCGCGCGAACGTGATGTAGTCGTCGACCTCCGGCTGGCGGGCGTCGACCACCGCGCAGAGTCCCTGTCCTCCGCAGCCGAACAGGTACGCCGCGCAGCCGTGCTCGAAGTCGAAGAATGGCCTGAATATCATCGCGGTTGCGCCGAGGTCTGCACGGGCAGGCCCGACGCCCTCCATTCAGGAAACCCATCTGTGAGCCGGCGCGCCCGACGTCCACGCGCGCGCAGCCTGGCGACCGCCTCGTAGGCCATGACGCAGTACGGCCCCCGGCAGTACGCGACGATCTCCTTGCGGGCGGGTAGCTCGCTCAGCCGCTTGTCCAGCTCCCCGAGCGGGATCGATAGAGCGCCGGGAATGTGCCCGGCCCGGTACTCCTCGCGCGGACGAACGTCGATGACGACCGCGCGCCCGCCCCGGATCCGACGAAGCAGTTCCTCGCGCGGGAGAGGCTCCAGCTCGTCTCGCGACTCCAGGTGGGTCTGGACGAGATGGTCGACCTCGGCGAGACGCGCTTGCGCGAGCCCGCGGACCGCCCGCGCCACGCCATGGACCTCCGCCTGGGCGAGGCGGTAATACACGCGGAGCCCTTCCTTTCGCGCTTCCACGAGTCGTGCGCCCCGAAGGACTTGCAAGTGCTGGGAGGTGTTGGCCATTGAAAGCATGGCTTCGGCGGCGAGATCCTCCACCGACCGCTCACCCTGAGCGAGCAGGTCGATGAGCTCCAACCGCCGGGGGCTGTCGATCGCCCGGGCGACGCGGCCGAGCTCCTCGTACAGCCGATCCTTGAACTCGCGGTGCTTCATAGCCGATATTCAACTACTCAATTGATTAGTTGTCAAGAGACTAAGCGATGGGAGCGGACGCACCTCCTGGGCCCGAGGGGCTCGTGCTCAGGGATGGACGGCCTCAGTGCCGCTTCGTTGGAAGCCCGGGTGGACGATACGCAATCACAGTGCCCTTGAGCGTTCCGACATAGAGGGCGTCATCCGTGACGCCGATGCCGCGCACGACCCCTGCAAGCGTGTCCGACCAGTCCTCGGAACCGTCGGGAGAGAACGCGGCCAGCTTGCCCTGCTGGCTACCGGCAAGCGCGCGCCCGCGCCAGAGATACGGCCGGGCCGAACTCCAGCCACCGGGCGTCTCCCGCTTCCACCGAACCTCCTTGAGCGTGTGATCCAAAGCCTTGAGCGTTGGCGCATCGGGGCTGTCGTAGACAAGAAGCAGAAGGGCGTCTCCCAGAAGCACCGGCGCCCCGAAGGGGTTGCCGCCGAGGTCAAACTCTGAATGCGCGCCATCAGGACCCAGAGCCAGGCGGTGGACGCGATGATCGAACGTTCCGAAGTAGACGGCCCCTGACGCGGTCACCAGAGGGGTGGCGACACGCGCACCGACGTCCCGCTTCCAGATCAACTGGCCGGAACTGGCGTCCAGCGCATGAACGACGCCGTTCTGCCCGCCGAACAAGACCAGTCCCGCGATCACGGCCGGCGTGGCCATGACGTTGGTCATCTCTTCATTGACCCACCCGGTGGAGAAACGCCAATTCGGCCGCCCCGTAGCGAGATCGAGGCAGACGAGCTCGTCTCCGAGCGTGACGGCATACAAGCGGTCAGCGTCGCGGACGAGGTCGGCCATCACGCCGGCGCCGGCTCGATACTTCCACCGGATGATCCCCGTCTTCTGCTCGAAGGCATAGACGTATCCAACACCTCCCGGGTTGCGGTCATCGCTGCCGAAGACAACCAGGTCCGCGGTGACAACTGGGATTCCGTGAAACTCAGCTTGCTTTCCACCGTCCTGGAGAGCGTTGTACTTCCACCTGGCCTGCCCTGTCCGCCTGTCGATGCCATGGATCACGCCATTGCAGGAACCGATGAACACAAGGTCCCCCGCGACCGCGGGGGAAGAGAAGACTCAGCCGCCCGTCTCGTACTGCCACAAGATCTGGCCTCGGGAGCCGGGTGCCGGCGACGACTGCTCCGCCGGCATGAGCCCCGGCCCGACAGAAACAGCGAGCCCAAGAGCGCTTGGCAGAACTCCGTGCGAGAGTCCCTTCATGCTCCACCATCCCTTCGTGTCGTCCCGCTTCGATTCCTTTTCTAGCGACATTTCCTCAACACGGTCTTAACGATAGGCCGGCCGGTGTATTTTTTGCCACAGGTCGCTAAAGAACCCGACCGGGACGCGTAATAGAACTCGACAGGGGCCAATATTTGCCGCCCGACTCCATGCCGGCAGCGAGGTCACGATGAACAGATGGGGCATCTCGGTCATCCTGGTGACGCTAGCCTCCGGCGAAGTGCACTCACAGCAGCCAACGCCGCGGCCGGATCCGCTCCAGGACGTTCGCTTCCTAGTCGGTCGGTGGCGCGGTAGCTCCGAGGGACAGGCGGGCCAGGGCGTGGTCACACGGAGCTACGAGCCCGTCCTCCACGAGCGGTTCCTGCACGAGCGCAACAAGTCTGAATATGCTCCGCAAGCGGCCAATCCCAAGGGTGAGGTACACGAGCATTGGAGTTTCCTGGGCTACGACAAGGTCCGGCAGACTGTCGTCTTCAGGCAATTCCATGTGGAGGGCTTCGTGATCACCTACCGGCTCGCCCCGCGACAGGACGCGAGCAAGGTCCTCGTGTTCGAGAGTGAGCAAATCGAGAACCTCCCGGGTGAATGGAGCGCGCGCGAGACATACGAGCAGGTCTCCGACGACGAGTTCACTGAGACCTTCGAATTGGCCGCCCCAGGGAAGCCATTCGAGATCTACGGAACGACCCGTCTCCGTAGGGTGCGATAGCGACTGCCGACAAGGCCCGGCTCGACCGACAGCGACTGCCAGGAGTGCGGCACCCGCGCGCCGCGCTCACAGGAGCTTGGTCAAAGTCAGACGGCGCGGAAGCTCCCGAGCAGTTCTCGGAAGCGTCCCTAGACGAGGAAGTTGAGTTGGAGGCGGCGTCCGGACTTGAACCGGAGAGTAGAGGTTTTGCAGACCTCCGCCTTAACCACTTGGCTACGCCGCCCCGAGCGCTCCACTATAGAAGAACGCCGGAGGTCGATCAAGATCCGGACCGGAGGCAACTCGCCCCGGGGCGAGTTCCGTCGTCGCCGCCGCTCGACCGGAATTCCGGCGTTCACCGCGGGGTGTCGCCCGGTTGACGGGGCCCCCCGGCACTTCGTAAGATGATCAACAGCAAGGGCGGGAATAGCTCAGTGGTAGAGTGCGACCTTGCCAAGGTCGAAGTCGCGGGTTCGAATCCCGTTTCCCGCTCCATCTCTTCTGCCCGATAGACGCCGGACCGCAGTGGCCTAGTTCCGCAGGAACGGGTGCTCGAGGTCGTCGTACATCCGCACTCCGGCCAGGAGCCCGGTGTCGGCGCGCTCGTAGACGGCGGCCGCCGCTTGGTGCGTCAGGCGCGAGCGACCCCAGCGCGTGACCACGTACTCCAGCGCACACGACGCGCCCTTGTTGGCGATCGCGCAGGTCTCGAGGCCGAGACCGCCTCCGTTCGAGAAGAGGACGGTGAAGAACCGCCGCAGCTCGGTGGCGCCCCGATGGACCGGGAGCGAACCGTTCGGCTCGCGCAGCTCGCCTGCGGGCGCGAACTGCTCGAGTATGCCGGAGAGGTCGCCGCGCGCCAGGCAATCGTGGTAGCGGCCGACGACGTCGGGGAGGACGACCGCGGCCAGGACGGGCAGGACGGGCGCGCGCACCAGATGGAACCCGAGCAGCGGCCACATGCTGTGGTATACCCGGATCGACTCCAGCCCCGCGTCGGGCGCAGAGTCGCTCGCGATCGCCACCGGCAGCGACACCATGTCCCCGAACCGCACCAGGCGCAGGACGCACTCCTCGGTGGCGCCGCCGCTGGTCTCGATCGTGGTGACGTGCTCGACCGACGCGCTCCGCTCCCGCAGCCCCTGATGGCTGTTCTCGACGAACTGGTCGAATCGTGACTCCTGCACCCAGCCCACGTAGGGATCGTTGATCCGGGGAGGGCCGCGGAACAGGTCCCGCAGCCCCTGCTCGTCACCCGCGATGAGGAGCGGAATGTAGCGGGCGACGGGATGGGCGCTCACCGGCGCGGCATCAGGATGCCGACGGCGGGGCCTGGGCCGCCTGGTGAGCCTTGAGGTAGGCGTTGGGATCGTGGCGCAGCGAGCCCTCGGGAAGGGCGTCCCACCAGTGGCCGAGGTCCTTCCGCACCCGCTCCGTGTAGAACGCGGGCAGGACCTCGCTCTCGCCCTCGAAGAAGCGGCGCACGGACGGGTCGTGGTCGAGGAGCCGGCGCACCGTGGAATCGTGACGGATGCGGCCGAAGCCTTCGGCCGACACCGCTCGCACGAAGTTCATCCAGCGCGCGGTGCGGACACGGTTCGCGCACATCCGCCGTCCGATGGCGCGCCAGGAGAACGTATGGCGCCGCAGACCGATGATGTTGTCGTATAGCGCGGGCCAGGTGTAGTTCTTGGGCCGGACGTTGGTGGCCTTGTTGTTGTCGAGGAAGTGGAAGGGTGTCGACAGCACGCGGCCGTCGCGCTGCAGGTCGAGGTTCAGCGGCGCCGCCTGTCCGAAGGCGGATAGCAGCGAATAGGCGGGGAAGGCGCCGGGCGTCATGTCGACGAAGAGCTTGGTCAACTCGAAGGGCTCCTCGCCCACGTCTTCGTCGAGGCCCAGTACGAAGTTGGCCTGGACGTAGGGAACGTAGCGCAGGATCGTGTTCACGTGGTCCGAGACTTGCCGCACCTTATCCAGGCCCGTGCGGCTTCCGGTCTTGGACTTGCCGCCCAGCGAATACCAGGACTCGATCCCGGGGAGGATCGCCTTGAACCCATTGCGCTGCAGCCGCTGCAGGTGCGGCTCGGAGAGCAGGGACAGGCTGCTCTCGGCCAGGAAGTCGATGCGATCGGGGGGGACGGCGGCCTCGATGGTGGTCATGATCTCGTCGAAGCGCACGCCGAAGTTGGGATCGTGCCAGCCCACCATCGGCCGCTCGATCTTGCCGAGCAGGAAGCGGAGGTCGTCGCGGATCTGGTTCCTGTCCAGGGGCTGGTACTCCACGGCGGCGTCGATGCAGAAGCTGCACGTGTACGGGCAGCCGAGGCTGCCGATCATGGGGACGATCTTGATCGCCGCGGCCTTGGCGATGGTGGGCTCGATGAACTTCCACCTTTCCCTGACCCCGGGGAGCTGGGCGGGCTGGCGCTTCGCGGCGAGGCTCAGTCCCATGGGCCGATGGGGAGCGCAGTCCCGCAGCACCTCGGCGACGATCGCCTGGTCGGTGAAGCCGAGCACGTAGTCGAAGTACCGGGCGGCGTCGTGCGGGTAGCAACGCGCGTGCGATCCGCCCAGCGCCGTCACCGCGCCGCGCTGCCGGTAGATGTTGGCGAGCGCGTAGGCGAGGTGCGCCGTCTGCGTGTAGGAGGCGATGAAGACCAGGTCCGTGTCGGCCGGCAGCTCGCGGGCCAGGTCCTCCCGCCCCGTGTAGCAGACGAGGGTGACGTCGTGCCCGGCCTGCTCGCACCACACCCCGATC
This sequence comes from Acidobacteriota bacterium, assembly GCA_003222275.1. Classification (GTDB taxonomy): domain Bacteria; phylum Acidobacteriota; class Vicinamibacteria; order Fen-336; family Fen-336; genus AA32. The sequence goes on from QHVJ01000168.1 coordinate 5,691, forward strand.
ACCTGGGGCATGATGCTCGCGAAGTTGGGCTGCATGGCCCGGGCCCACAGCGAGTTCGACGGACCCTTTTCGAGCAGGTCGAGGATTGCGACCCGAAGACGGCGCATCAGCCCTCCTTCTCCTGCTCAGCGCAGTCCGCCATCATGCCGCGAGCACGGCGAGCAAATCCCGTCTTTGCTAGCGAGGAGGTGCCACTCTATGCGTCTTCCCCCGGGAACACAAGGATGGGACGCACCTTCACGGTCGCTGACGGCACTCAGCCGCCGTCCACGTTGAACGCGCCCTGATCGTGGCGGATCGTCGGACGCACGGCGTCCGTCCAGTCGATCGAGACCACGTCGAACCGCAGAGGGGTGTCGTCCAGGCGGTGGGACACCGCGTAGAGCCGCGCGGCGCGGACGATGCGGCGCCGCTTGCCGAAGGTCACGCTGTCGCATCCCGCGCCGTGGGAGGCGCCGTGGCGCTCCTTCACCTCGACGAACACCGTCACCTCACCGTGGCGAGCGATCACGTCGACCTCGCCCGACCGGCACCGATAGTTCCGGGCCAGGATCACGAAGCCGTTGCCTTCGAGATGGCGGCAGGCCAACGACTCCCCCGGCACCCCCGAATGCGGGCCCCGCAGCCGCGAGACGAGCGCCCTCAGTGCTTCCGCCGCCACCGCGTCCCCTTCGGCGTGTCCTCGAGGATCACACCCATCTCCTCCAGCTTCTTACGGTGCTCGTCGGCCTTCTGGAACTCCCGCTTCCGCCGTGCCTCCTGGCGCGCATCGAGGAGGGCCTGCTCTTCCGTGGACAACCGGTCTTCGCCGGGAAGCAGCACCGCGAAGACCGAGTCCATGGACTCGAGCTGGCGGCGCAACCGAGCGGCCCCTTCGCGCGTGAGGGCGCCCTCGGCGAGGAGGCGGTTGCCCTCGTTGACGAGCTCGTGCACCGCGGCGAGCGCCTCCGGCGTGTTGAGATCCTCGTCGAGCGCCCGGTCGAAGGCGTCCCGCGCCATGCGGACCGCCTCCTCCACCACCGCCAGTGCCGGCCCGTCCCGGTCGACCTCGTCGAGTCGCCGCGCGAAGCCCTGGACCTTGTCGATCGACGTCGCCGCCTGGTGGAGCCCGTCCCACGTGAAGTTGAGCGGCTTGCGGTAGTGGGCGGCGCTCAGCAGGTAGCGGACGGCGTCCGGCCGGTGGCCACGCTCGAGCAGGTCCGGGATCGTGTAGAAGTTCCCCTTGCTCTTGGACATCGTCTCGTTGTCCACGAGCAGATGCGTCACGTGCATCCAGTGGCGCACGAAGGCCTTGCCCGTCGCGCAGGTGCTCTGCGCGATCTCGTTCTCGTGGTGAGGGAAGATGAGGTCGACGCCCCCGCAGTGCAGGTCGAACGTCTCGCCCAGGTACTTCATGCTCATCGCCGAGCACTCGAGGTGCCAGCCGGGACGGCCGCGGCCGAAGGGAGCGTCCCATTGAGCCCACTCCGGCTCGTCCTGCTTGGCCTTCCACAATACGAAGTCCCGCGCGTCTTCCTTGTCGTACTTGTCCGTGTCGACGCGGGCCCCGGAGCGGATCCCCGCCACGTCCAACCGGGACAACCGGCCGTACTCGGGGAACGTGGCGATCTTGAAGTAGACGCTGCCGTCGGCGGTGTACGTGTGGCCGCGGTCGATGAGCCTCTGCACGAGGCCGATCATGTCCGGGATGTGCTCGGTCGCCCGCGGGACCAGCTCCGGCGGGTCCATGCGAAGCGTCGCCCGGTCCTCCTCGAACGAGCGGATGTGCTCGGCGGTGAAGCTCCGCAGGTCCTTTCCGGCCTTCGCCGCGAGCTGGATGATCCGGTCGTCCACGTCCGTGACGTTCATGACCTCCTTCACCCGCCACCCTTTGTACCGCAGGGCCCGGCGCAGGAGGTCCGTGGCCACGAAAGAACGGAAGTTCCCGATGTGGGCGCGACCGTACACGGTCGGGCCGCACACGTACATTCGGACCTCGGGAGGTTGCTCGGGCGCGAGGGCTTCCACGCGGCCGGTGAGGGTATTGTGCAGGTTCATCTCTAGAGCGCCTTCAGGACGAGGGCGGTGAGGTCGTCGGAGCACCCGGCCGGGCCCGTCCACGCCTGCACGGAGCGCACCAGGGCGTCCAGCACCGCTTGCGCTCCCTGCGAGCGGTGAGCGCGAAGGACGCGGAGAACGCCCTCGTCGCCGAACTCGCGATCCTCCGGGGAGGCGGCTTCGGTCATGCCGTCGGTCATCACCGCCAGGACCTCGCCCGGCTCCAGCACGGCCTCGCCCGACTCGTAGTCGGCGCCCGCAAGGAGGCCGAGGGCGGGGCCGCCGGCGAGCAGCCGCTCGGACCTTCCATCCACGCGCACGCGGCACGGGGGCACGTGGCCGCCGTTGACGTAGACGACGCGACGCGTCGCCGGATCCAGCTCGGCGTAGAAGAGCGTCACGTACTTGTTCTCCTGGGTGCTCGCGAGCATGAACTGGTTCAGCCGGCCCATGAGCGCCGCGGGCGGGCTCGATCCGGCCAGGGCGCGCAGCGAGGCGTGGACCGAAGCCATCAGGATGCTCGCGGGCGCGCCCTTGCCCGACACGTCCGCCACCGCCAGGGCGAGTCGTCCGCCTTCGAGAGGGATGACGTCGTAATGGTCGCCGCCCACTTCCTGGCAGGGATGGCTGAGCGCGGCGACCTCGAAGCCGGGAATCTCCGGGCAGGACCGCGGGAAAAGGCTCTGCTGGATCTCCCGGGCGATCTGCATCTCGCGATCGCGACGCTGCTGCTCCACGCTCAGTCGGTGCAGGCGCACGCTCTCGAGGGCCGCCACCGCTTGCCGGGCCAGGGTCTGGGCGAACTCGCGGTCCTCTTCGGTGAAAGGCAGCCCGGACACCCGCTCCCCCACGGCGAGGAAGCCCTCCGCGTTCTGCCCCGCCGAGAGCGGTACCACCAGGGCCAGACCCGAGCTCGCCAGCCGCTCCCGCACCGGCCCCGGCGGCAGCTCCGCCACCGAGAGCGGAGCGCGCAGGCGTTCGAGAACGGGCTGGGCCTCGGCCTCGGTGAAGGCGCGGCCCAGGTCCTCCCTGCGCACGCCCCGGGCGTGGGCGAGCCCGAGCCGTCCGTCCGCCGTGCGATAGAGGACACAGCGGGAGACCATCAGGTGGCCCATGAGCGTCGTCGTCACCAGGCTCTCGATCGCCTCGTCGTCGAAGCTCGAAGTCAGCTCGCGGCTCACGTCGAAGAGGTTGTGGAGCTGGAAGACCTTGACCGAGAGGCGCTGGTTCACGCGCTTCAGCTCGTGATAGATGAGCCCGTTCTCGATCGGAGTGGCGGCGCAGGCGGCCACGCTCTGCAGGAACGCGGCCTCCTCGTCGTCGAACGGGTGGCCGTCGGCCCGCGCCCCCAGCCCCAGGACCGCGATCGGCCGGTCGGCCTTGAAGATCGGGCACAGCACGTCGAGGCCGTACGCGTCGAAAGCCTCGGCGCACGCCCCCTGCCGGCGGAAGATCACCTCGGGCCCCGCGAGGGGTTCGAGGTCGATCTGCGCGGGCGCCCCCGCCGGCAGCCCGCGTGACGCCTGGACCCGGTAGCCTCCGTCCTCCCCGCGCACGAACAGGGCGCCGCGCGTCGCCGGCAGCTGGCCCATCACGATGAGGAGGGCGGCGTCGAGGATCTCGGCGCCGGACAAGCTCGAGTTGAGCGTGGTCGTGAGGTCCAGCAGCGAGATCAGCTCCGACATCCGCTTCAGCAGCGGCGGCGAGCCGCCCTCCCGCCGGAAGGCATCGAGGGCGCGCTGGTACTGGAACACGACGGGGGCGTGCACGGTCAGGGCGCCGGGTCCTTCCGCTTGACGAGGCAGCAGACGTTGCGCCGGGCCGAGCGCCGGAACGTCACGGAGTCCATGATCTTCTCCATGAGGTGGACGCCCAGGCCCCCCGTGCGGCGCTCGGTCACATAGCGGTCCAGGTCCACGCGGGGCACGGTTCGCGGGTCGACCGTCGCGCCGCTGTCCACCACTTCCACGCGGAACTCCGGCCCCCTGTCCTCGATGCGCAGCTCGATCTCGCGGTCGCCGGAGCCGTGATAGGCGTGCTCGATGACGTTGGTGGTGGCCTCGTCGACGGCCAGCGCGAGACGCTCGGCCGTCCCATCGGTGAACCCCGCCGACTCCGCCATCTTCTTCGTGACATCCCGCACGAGGCCGAGGAACGACGTCTGGCTGGGGATGGAGATCATCAGGCTCGGCTTGGGGGCCCGCACGGCCTCAGGAGCCCGCTTCTTCGGCGCGGCGGAAGCTCGTGATGGCCTCTACCTCCGACGCGTAGATGCGGTAGAGGTGGTTGAAACCCAGGATCTCGAAGATGTTCCGGACGGTCTCGTTGAGGTTGGCCAGCCGCAGGTCCCCGCCGTTGCCGCGGATCTCTTCGATCGCCCCCATGATGGCCCCCAGGCCGGCGCTGGCGATGTAGGCGAGGCCCCCACAGTTCACGACGATCTTGAACCGCCCCTGGGCCAGCGCTTTCTGGATCTCACCCTCGAAGACGCGGACGGTGTGGGCGTTGATGAAGCCTTTCGGGTAGAGGAGCGTCACCCCTTCCACGTCGCGAGTCTCGACGGTCAGCTCGGCCATGAAGCCCGAATATAGCGCGTCAGGGCGTCCTCAGCACCCCGCGGGCCTCGATGATGTCGCTTCGGATCTGGGCCACCAGGGCCTCGGCGCCCGGGAACGTCCGCTCCTCCCGGAGGCGCTCCTCGAACTCCAGCCGGAGCGTGCGCCCGTAGAGGTCGCCTTCATAATCGAGCAGGTGTGCCTCGACCATCGTCACGCCGCCGCCAAACGTCGGCCGGCGCCCCACGTTCACGGCCGCGGGCCGGGGAGGCGAGGTGTGGCCGATCACCCGGCACCAGCACGCGTAGACCCCGCCCCCCGGCACCGTCTCGTTGACGACGTCGAGGTTGGCGGTTGGGATGCCGATACGCCGGCCCCGCCCCTCTCCCTTCACGACGAGGCCGTCCACGAAGAAGCGCCGGCCAAGGAAGTCCTTCGCGGCATCCACCGCTCCCCGGGAGAGGGCCTCGCGTATGCGAGTGCTGCTGATCGGTCCTCCCCGCGCGATCACCGGGCGCAGGCCGTGGACCTGGAAGCCGAGCGTCTCGCCGAAACGCCGCAGGGTGGCCAGGTCCCCGCTCCGGCCGCGCCCGAACCGGAAGCTGGATCCCACGACCACGACGCGGGCCCCCAGGGCCTGGTGGAGGAGGTCGCGCGCAAAGTCTTCCGGCTCTCGTCGCGACAGCTCGGCCGTGAAGGGAAGCACGGCCAGGCGATCCACGCCGAGGGCGGCGAGGATCTCCGCCTTCTGGTCGAGCGTCGTGAGGCTGACGGGCGCGCGGTCGGGGCTGAGGACGCGCGCGGGATGGGGATCGAAGGTCAGCACCACGGACGTGCCGCCGGCCGCCCGCGCGTCGCGCACCGCCAGCGCGACGAGGGCCTGATGGCCGCGGTGCACGCCGTCGAAGTTCCCCACCGCCACCGCGGCCTGCGGCCAGCCGCGCGGCTCGGGGGAGTCGAGGCGCACCACCTCCATCGGGGAGGCTACGGCTTCTCGGGGGGAAGGACTCTCTCGATCACGGGGGGGATGGTCCGCCCGGTGTCGTCCACCCCGCTCAGCAGGTAGCCGCTCTCCGTGAGGGCGTAGTGAAACGGCCGCGCCCAGGGGTCCTTCAGGTAGGTGCGATCGACCAGTCCCTCCGTGACGAGATCCTCCAGCGTGTGGGGCACCGTTCCGTGGCTCAGGTGGTGGGCCAGGATCGCGCGGTCCAGCCGCTCCAGCCGCACGTGGCTCACCCCCTGCAGCAGGATGCCGTACGAGCCCTCGAGCATGGGGGGAAGGCCCGCGATCGCGAAGGGGTTGCTCCAGTGGGCGAGGGTGCCGGCGGCCGCCAGCGCGAGGGCCACCACCGCCAGCACGTATCCGGGCGTGGCGGAGACCACGCGGGCGGCGGGGCTGACCTCCGTCTCCTTGGTCACTCCCCTCCCGACCGTCGAGACGAGGTTCCGGTTCAGGAGGTCGAACAGGATCCGGCAGGTATCGAACTCCCCGAGCCCGGTGGCGTCGATGATGCCTTGTACGGTCCGGTTGCCGTCCACCTTGCGGAAGATGCGCTCCTCCTCGGGGGTCAATCGGATCTTGTTCGTGGAGCTCGCTGCGCTGCGCTTGGCGGCGCCCTCGTTGCCGTCGGCCGAGCCCACCTCGATCATCCCCGCGTCCACGACCGGGCGGAACACGATGTCCATGGACGGGATCTTCTTTTCGATGATGGGCCACTCGTCCACCATCCGGATCCCTTCCATCAGGATGAAGTCGGCGCTCAAGGGAGAGAAGCTGTCGCGGTCCCATTCCACCGTGTCGGCGGGCGCGAAGTGGTATTCGCCGTCGCGCCAGCGGAAGACCTTGAACACGGTCTGGGAGATCTGGACCTGGATCGCGTCCTTGAGGTCCTTGGCCGTTATGTAGTTCTGGGCGACGAGTACGTGACCCAGGCGCTGCAGGGTGGCCTTCTGCGTCTGCAGGGCCTCGTCGAGCCGCTCCCTGCTGAGCTTCCCCTGCTTGACGAGCACGTTGCCCAGCCGGTCCTCGAGCCGCTTGGACGTCTGGTCGGCCATCACCACCATCCCGCCCTCGAAGGTGACGGTGACGTTGTCCTTCTCGTTGTTGAGCGTGAGGATGCCCGTCTTCCGCTGCAGCCCGATGAGCTGGAAGATGTCCGGGAGCCCGAAGTCCTTGATGGTTCCTTCGAGGGCCATCGGCGGCGGCCTACCTCACGCCGCCCGGCCGGGCCGGGCGGGCGGCGGGCTGCGGCGTGCGGGAAGCATCACGTCCGTCTCCGGCCGCGACCGGTTGGCCACCACGTAGAGGGCCAGCAGCACGAGGGCCATCAGTCCCAGGCCCCACGGCTTCTCGATGGTCGAAGGGGCTTCGGTGTAGGGCAGGACGCGTCCCGCGAGCAAGGCGACCACGAGCAGGAGCGACCAGCCGCAGACCAGCACGAGCCCGAAGGGCGTCCTCTGCGCGTACAGGTGGCCGGCGCCGGGCGAGATCAGCGACAGGAGGCGGAAGATGCGATCGCGCCGCTCTTCTTCCTTCTGCACCTCCAGCAGCTTCCGGTTCCGAGCGGGACCCGACACGCCGTCACGCACCACGAAGAGGTGGTGGCACTGGCTGCACAAACCGACCGCGGTCTGGCCGAGATGGCAGTGCTTGCAGAACGGCGTGCCGCACTTCACGCACCGCACGGTGAAGGCGCGCGAGCCCCGCCAGCGCCAGAGCACGAGTCCCACGAGAGCGAAGACCCCCAGCGCGCCCGCGAACCGGTTGACCACGGTCGCGCTGAGCAGCGCCGAGCGCGGCACCCCGGTCCCCTTTCCGGCCACGTTCTTCTCCCGGATACCCGAGGGTGTCCCGGCGAACTTCGTCCACAGGTCGTCCTCGTCGAGGCCCATGTCGACGACCGCGTAGTCCCCCTTGTCGTATTTCCAGAGGCTGTCGTGGGTCCGCACGAGGTTGCCCGCCAGCCGGTCCGCCTGCGAGCGCGCCTCCTGCGCGGGCTGGTACTCGAAGCGCTGGAGATGGGCCAGGGAGAGGTTGTAGTAGAAGGTCGCCGTCAGCGGTGCGGGCGGGTGGGACTCGATGCCCTGCTTGTAGCGGGCGATGGCCGCCGGGTACTCCGCGTTCGCGAACTCGATGTTGGCGAGGTTGTTGAGCGCGATGGCGTCGCGGGGATCGGCCTGAAGGATCTCGCGGTAGAGCGCGGCGGCGTCGTCGTAGCGCCCCGATTTCTTGTACTGGATGCCGAGGAGGTACACGAGGTCGCGGTCGTCGCGGTTCTTGCCGACGGCGTCCTCGAGGTCCACGATGGCTCTCGCGTCCGGACCGCCCTCGGCGGAGAGGATGCCGGCCCGGAAGAGCGGGTTCTGCTGCGCGAGGATGCGCGTGTCCAGGTCCTTGGCCAACGGGCCTACCGTGAGGCTTCCGATCAGGATCGCGGCCGCGGCCAGGCGCTCGACGCCCTCCATGTAGAGGAAGAGCAGGGCCAGCCACCACAGCGGCAGCCATCCGTAACCCTGGAAGAGCGCCGCCGGCAGGACGAGCGCGAAGACGAACAGGCCCACCGCCAGCGCCCTCCGCTCGGGCCCGAAGGCTTCCTCGAGGTCGTGGAGGAGGAGCGTGCCGTGGGCGATGACCATCACCCCCGCGAACACCGTCGCCGTCACGAGCACGCTCAGGAGCAGCACCGGCACGAGCAGCATGCGCAGGTTCTGGCGGCCGCGGATGGTGGGCAGGCGGGCGGTCAGCCCGGAGGCGGTGTCGGAGAGGGCGGGCACGATCCCGAGGGGCACCTTCTGCATCTCCGACAGCGCCATGGCGAAGTACGCATCCGGCAGATGAGGGTCGAGCGACATCGCGCCGTTGAAGTCCTCCTCGGCGCGATCGCGCTCGCCCTTGGCGAGCCCCTCCAGGCCATGGCTCACGGTGGCCATGGCCACCGGCTCCAGGCTGCGGATGTTCCGCTCGATGCGGACACGGCGGAGCTCGCGCCACGCCTTCAACGCGCCGTCGGTGTCGGCTTTCTGCTCCGCCTTCCGATACGCGCTGAACAGCGCCTCGAAGGTATTGCCCGCCGGCGGACGCGCCGCCCGCACGTCGATCACTTTCTCCGCCGACGGCGAGCGCGCGGGCTGCGCCCCGACGAGAAGCGGGGCCAGTACCAGGAGGCTGGCCGCCGAGGATCGCCTCACGCCTTCTCCGGCCTGGTCCGCGACACGAAGGCCATGCGCAGCTCGTAGAGGAGCCCGTCGAGGACGCGATCCTCGTCGGGAGTTCGCCGGCCTTCGGTCTTTTGTTTGAGGATCTCGAGCAGGGCGATGATCGAGCGCGCGCCGGCCAGGTCGGGCGGGGCGCCGCTCCCCGGCTCCGGCGACATCAAGTATCCGGCCTGCGTCGCGAGGGAGACGAGCAGGCCGATGAAATCCATCGGCGGAGCCTCGGCGTCTTCCGCTCGCTCGGGAGTGAATCCCTCGCTCGCTCTTTCAGCTGGAGGGTGCTCCGCACCCCCCAGACCCCCCGCTCGCTCGCTAGTGTCGTCCGAGCGCAGCGAGGACGCGCTGGCGCGACTCTCCGAAGGGGAGTCGCGCAGCAATCCCTCGCTCGCTCTTTCAGCTGGAGGGTGCTCCGCACCCCCCAGACCCCCCGCCGGCCGTGGGTGCGCGCCCTCCTCGGGTGTGCGCACCGTGGGCGCCGCGTTCCTCTCAGGCATTTCCGCCTTCTCGACGTTCGGCGCGGGAGGAGGCGGCGGCGGGGCGGGCGTTTCTTCGGGTGCTGGCGACCGCGTCTCCCCCTCGGCGGTGAAGTGGCGACGATCACTGACGGTGAAAGGCTTCTTTTCCTCGGTCATGGCCTTCGCGCGACGCCCGTCACCTTGGGGAAGCCACCTTCACCGCGTCGGAGATGCGCACCGGCCGCGGGAAGCGGCTTGGAACACTCGCTCCTCGGCAGAACGGGGATGTTAACACAACCCCCTTCCGGATCAAGGTTCTGCGAGCACGCGACGCCTCAGCGCACGATCTCCTGACCGTCGCGGAAGGTCCGCACGAACACACGCTCGCCATCGGTGGAGACCGTGACCGTGCCGTCCCGATCGGTCCGCAGCAGCCAGACGCCGGCGCGCGCATAACGGTCCACGACCTCGGGGTGGGGATGGCCGAAGTGGTTCGCGTGGCCGACGGAGACGAGGGCGACACGGGGCGAGACCGCGGCCACGAACCGGGGAGTGCTGCTCGAACGGCTGCCGTGGTGCGGGACCTTCAGGACCTCGGCGGGCACTGCGCCCAGGGCATCCTCCCCGGCGGCCTCGATGTCCCCGGTGAGCAGGAACGTGACCTTTCCCCAGCGCAGCGCCAGCACGAGCGAGTCGTCGTTGCGGGTGGTCCAGGGCGGACGGCCCGGCGGCCGCGGGCCTTCGACCTGCACCGCCACGCCGTCCCAGTCGGCGCGGACCCCGCGGAACACTGTCCGGCGGGAGGCGCCGCCCGCGTGGAGCGCGGTGTCGAGATCGGCGTATCCGCGGTCGTGACGCGGAGCGGGCCCCTCCCACGTGTCGCGCAGGTCGAAGGCGCGGAGCAGGAACGGCGCTCCCCCGACGTGATCGGGATGGGCGTGCGTGAGCACGAGCGCCTCGATCCGCCGCCAACCCTGGCCCCAGAGGTACGGCCCCACGACGGCCTCTCCGATGTCGAAGCGCGCATCGAACGCGCCTCCCGCATCGATCATCCAGAGGCGGCCGCGAGGCGAGCGCAGGGCGAGGCAATCGCCCTGGCCCACGTCGAGGGCGGTCAACGACAGGCGGCCGTCGGCAGGAGCGGGACGCGCGGCGAAGAGGAGCGCGGCGAAGCCGCCGGCCGTGGCCATCACGCCCACGCGCAACCGTCCCTGCGCGCACAGCAGAACCAGCCCCGTCAGGAAGACGGCGATCGCCCACGTGGGTGGCGTCGGATGACGCATATCCAATCCGGGAACGAGCCGCACCACCTCGCCCGAGCGCAGCAGGGCGTGGGCAGAGATCCACGCGACGTCGCCCACCCGCGCCGCGAGAGCGGCCGGCCCGGCGGAGGCGGCCACGACGGCGAAGCCGGCGAGGAGCACGGCACCCGAGAGGGGCACCGCGGCGAGGTTCAGGAGGAGGGCTGCGACCGCGAGGCGGTGAAAATGGACGAGCAGCAGCGGAACGAGGGCGGCCTGGGCGGCGAGCGAGGCCGCCAGAGCCCGCTCCAATCCCCATTTCATCCGCGGCAGACGGGCGGCGAACACCGATGACAGCAGCAAGAGGCCCAGCGTCGCCGCGAACGAGAGCTGGAAGCCGACGTCCCCGATCCACGAGGGGTGATAGAGGAGCAGCAGCATCGCGGCGAGGCCGAGAAGGTTCGCCAGGTCCGCGTCCAGGTCCAGCGCACGGCCGGCCAGCATCACGACCGCCATCACCGTTGCGCGCACCACGGGAACGTCGCCGCCCACGAAGACGGCATAGAAGACGAGCGCCGACGAGACGAGCAACGCCCGGGCGACCGGCGGCGCTTCGAACCACGTGACGAGCCAGAGGACGAGGCCGGCCACCAGCGCCACCTGCGTGCCCGAGAGGGCGAGAACGTGATAGGTCCCCGCGATGCGGAATGCTTCGGCCGTCTCGGGCTCTACACCGGTGCGGTCCCCGATCGTCATCGCACGCACGAGGCCCTGCTCCGGACCGGGAAGGACGTACGCGAGGATCGCTTCCCGCGCCCGCTGGCGAGCGCGGGCCGCCGCGTCGCGAAGCCAGCCCACGTCGCCCCGTCCGGCCTTCGAGACGAGGCGGCGGCTCTTGACGTAGCCGAAGACGTGGGTCCCGTCGCGCCGCGCCTGCGCCGCGGCGTCGTACGCGCCCGGAGTGCCGAATCCATGGGGCAGGCGGAGGACGGCCCACGCTTCGATGCGATCGCCCTCGATGATCGCCAGATCCTCGGAGGGGCTGCCTCCCACGTCGAGGCGCACGCGGCCGGTCAGGCCCTGATCCTGCCCGCGAAGCTGAAGGCTCTCGACCTCGAGAATGATCTGGAGCCGGTCGCCCGCGCGGCCGTCCGAGACGGCGACGCCGTGCAGCGAGACCGGCGCCTCGACGTCCTCGTGGGCCGCCGTCCACTGCCGGAGCGGGGACGCGTCGTAGCGGGATGCTTCCGCCGACGCGGCGCCTCCGGCCACGGCAAAGGCTGCCGCGGCCAATGCGGCCGCCGCGGCCACGCGCCCCGCCGCCAAAGCGAGCAACAGAAGGAGCGCGGCCAGGGCCACCAGGATCCAGGCCGACTCGTTTGGCGCGTTCGCCCCGGCCTTCGCGCCCAGCGCTACCGGGATGGCAAGGAGCAACAACGGGCGCGCTTCGGCCATCCGGTCACGATAGCGATCCGCCTCCGGCCATTCCGGGTGGG
>QHVJ01000333.1 GCA_003222275.1 Acidobacteriota bacterium
TCGGCGGGCGCGGCACCTGCCAGCTGCGGCGTCTCGCCGGGCAGCGGCAAGGTCGGCGCCACGCTGACCGTACTGAACCGCCCGCGCTGCGGATCGAAGATCTCTCCACCCCCGACCAGCACGCCGGCCGCGTCGCGTCCGCCCCAGAGCAGCACCGAGCCATCGGCCAGCAGCGTTGCCGTGTGCTCCGTCCGCGGCTGGGCCAGCGGCGTGTCGATGGCCTGAGCTTCCTGGCTCCGTGGATCCCAGAGCTGCGCGGCCGCTACGGCGTCGCTGCCGCGGCCGCCCGCGATGAGAACCCGTCCGTCGGTGAGAAGCGTCGCGGTGTGACCGGCGCGCGCGAGCAGCCCCGCCTCATCGAGCGCGGTCGTCGTGCTAACGCCAAGGTCGATCACCTCGGGCGCCGCGATCGCGTCGCCGGACATGCCCACGCCGCCGACGATCAGGACACCGCCGTCGGGCAGTACCGTCGCGGTGTGGCCTACACGCGGCGTGGCCAGCGACGGCAACGACGTCCGCGCCCCGGTCGCCGGATCGTAAACAAGCACGGCGCCCGTCGCGCCCGCGGTCGACTGACCGCCGACGAGCAGCCACCGGTTACCCGCCAGCGCCGTCGCCGTCTGACCGGCGAGGAGCGGACCCGTCCCGGGCGGTGCTTCGGCGTGGGACACCGACGAGACGAAGAGCGCCACCAGCGCCGCCCAGAGGAGTCTCCGAAGGAGCATCCGGCCTTCCTCCCTCATGGATCGGTCACGCTGACGTCCACGCTGCCGGTATGCCATGTGTCGGGATCGGCGCGGATCACGTGCGTGCCGGTACTGCCAAGCGTCCAGCCCATCGTGAAGGTCGTCGTACAGATGTAGATCCCTGAGCTGTTCCCGCCCGCCTCGAAGAGAGTCAGACTCAGGCAGCCGATGGTGTTGTTAGCGCCGCGAATCGTGATGCCCTCTCCCGATGTGCCCGAGAAGCTGACGTCCCCGTTCTGCCCGGGCACGGGCAAGCTGACGGTGAACGCCGGGCCGTTGATCGTGACCGAGCCCGTGGGGTTCGCGGGCACGTCGTACAGGGTGACCGTGATGTCCCCGGTGTTGGTGGCGTTGGGATCGATCAGCAGGGCGTAGGTCCCGCTGCTTCCCAGCGTCGTGGGCTCGAGGAACCCCACTGTGTCGTAGTAGGCGGTCATGGCCGCCTGAGTAGAGCTATCGGGACGAAGGATCGAGACAGCCGCCTGGCCGATCGTGACCCCGGTCGTCTTCAGGCTCAGGCGCTGACCCGAGGTGCCGGTAAACGTCAGCCGCGCGCGCTGTCCCGCCCGGCTGATGCTTACCGTGACGGCCGAGCCGCCGGGCACGATCGTGCCGGTGACTTCTTCGGAGAGCGTGAGCGTCAGCCCGCCCGTGTAGTTGCTGCTCGGGTCGATCTGGATGACGTACGTGCCCGTCGTCGGCAGCACCGGCAGGTCGATGCCCGCCGGGGACGTTCCGATCGTCGAGGGGCCGGAGAGGGTGCTGCCGTCCGGCTTCAGCACCGTGAGGCTCCCACCGGAAAGCGTGGACGACGTCAGGCCGATGCTGAGGCGCTGGCCGGCGGTCCCGTCGAAGCTCACGCGCGCGCGCTGCCCCGCCCGCGGAATGGTGATCGGCAGCGACGAGCCGCCGACCGTCATCGTGGCGCTGATCGCCTCGGAAAGCAGCAAGTCGAAGGACAGCGTGTTCGCGTACTCCGGATCGAGCACGATCGTGTACGTGCCCGTCACCGGCAAGGGGTCCCAGGAGATGCGCCGCCTGGACGGCGAGCTCAGCCGACTCACGGCCGGCGGTCGCGAGCGGCGGCGACCTGCCGGCCCTCCTGGCGGCACTCAAGGAGCGCCAGGCGCAGCGCGAGCATTGCGAGCGAGCGTTGATCGAGCTGGACGCGACCGCGCGGATCGGCCGCCACGACATCCCGCGCCTGGAGCGCGAGATCCGCCACCGCTTGGCCGACTGGCGGGCGATGCTGCGGCGAGAGGTTCCCGAGGCGCGGGAGATCCTCCGGAACCTCGTCGTCGGCCGGATCGTGTTCAAGCCCCGCCCGGAGGCTCGGATCTACGAGTTCTCCGGGCGGGGGTCGTTCGGACGGCTCCTGGCGGGAACCACCAGTCCAGTGTCGGTGGTGACCCCGGCGGGATATGGTCGAATCTGGATGCCGGAATTTCAAGGAGTTGTGGAGACGCGCTGAGCCGCGCGGAGCGCTATCTCTACCCTTCTCGTGGGCTGATTCGCGCGTTGAAGCGCCGGCCACGTGCTTCTGGCTGCGGTCTCGAAAGGGGCCACCGCCTTCAGCAGCGCGGACGCTATCGAATCAACGTAACGGAGCGGGTTGTTTCGCGCAGCGTATAGAGGTTTCGCGATCCGGCCAGAGGATCTTCGCTCATAAAGCGGGCCAGGTCGGGGTCGTAGTACCGCGCCCGATAATGAAGATTAGTCGCATCGTTTTTCCGGCCGGTGGACTGATAGCGTGTCGAATCAGTCCCTGACGCTCCCGGACGCTCGTCTCAAGAAGCTCGCGAACTCGTCCGGATCTTCGGCGCTGACAATGACTCGCTTGACGAGGCCGGTGCGCTTTGTGATCGCGACGACCTTCTCCCGGTAGCCGCACCACTTCAGGGAGACGAACATATCCGCGCGGAAAGAACGAGTGAGCGGTACCACGGATGTAAACGGAATCACCTCGACGCGGTCAACATGCGAGAAGGGCACTCGTTGGACAGTTATGCCCAGCAAGCGAATAGCGAGGTGTGAGTTCTGCATTGAGTAGCTGATGGCGTGTCGGAGGCCGTACGCGCCGCCGAGAATGACGAGCACGGCGATGATGATGCCAATGATCGCCGCGACCGCATCCGTACCGCTACTACTTGCAGCCACAGTTCCTGCCGGCGATCGGCTTGACAGCGGTATCTGTCGTGATCAGCGATATCATCCCCGACGCGTCACCCTCGAATCCTGTCGCCTGAGGCGGGTCATCTTCTGAGGAAGTCTAGGACTTCACGGGATCGAGATGAACCAACCAGCGGCGGCGCTTCTGGGTCATGAGAAGCAGGAAGCCAAAGATTGTCCCGTCTCACAGGTCTTCGCTCGGAATATATGTCGGCTTTCGGCGCTCGTCATAGCGGAACCAACGAAGACGAGCGCTCAAATTCACTTCATTAATAGTGCTCCACCGTGTTGGCGCCAGTTCTATTCCGTGATCACCCAACTTAGTTCCTTCGATATGAAAACTAACTCTTGCGGGATACATCCATGGGAGCTTAAATGGTCCACACCTCACGTTCGTTTTCCCACCACCAAACGCTAAGCGGCCGATGCCCCACGACGCGCTCTTGTTAACCTCTCCCAGTGTCGCATTGCCGAATCCGCCGCCGCCCTCGCTGCGACAGAAGCATTCATACTTAGCGTCGAGGCTCTCTTCGCCTGAGCTAAAGACTGTGGGTGCCTTAGCATCGTTTCCTCTGTGATACTCCGTGAATCTTATGGCGCATACATTGGCGTCCTTGCGGATCAAAATGAACTTGCCCAATGGCGCGCCAACGTCATACCAGGTGACGAAGGCGTGAGTCTTCCACCTCTTCTCATCGATGTCCTGAGCCATTCCGATGGAACTCACAAGAAGGATCGCTGAACCAATTGCCAGTCCGATAACGTACCGTCTTCGCTGATGCATTTTCGACTTCCAGAATCTGAAGTCAAGCACTCTCATGGCGCGGTGGTGCAAGACCGTTTCCGCCCAGCAAGCACCTCCCGAGTTCCCTGGTATGCTTTCCGCAACTCGTCGAGGCTTGGGAATGCATCGTGCCAGATATGCCCAACAGTCTGGCGACCGAACCAGGGCTGGAGGTAGTGTTGGGCTGCCGCTTTGTCCTGAGCGGTGTGCGCAGCAAGATAGTCGGGGCCTGTCGAAATGATAAGTTCGATCCGTGTTGCGGCGTCGGCCGGCGTCTGTCGCAGCGGAGCACCATTCTCGTCAGTCGTTCCTAACATCGCATGGATGTTTGCGTCCGCGGCCGTCGTGCCTTGGGTGCCGACGTCCACCAGCATCGTGTTCAATCCGAAAATGAGGCTATCTCCGAGACTCCGACCGCAATTGTATGCCGCGAGCGCTGAAATGCCCCCGTGCCAGAAGAACGCCAGAAGGCCAGTCGGATCAATCAGGGTCGTTGGACTATTGCGAACGTACGCGTACAAATTCCAGTCGCCGCCTCCGAACCCGATGGGATCCTCGCTGATAAACCGCTGCAGGCCGGGCTGGTAGTACCGCGCCCGATAGTAATAGAGTCCGGTACCGTCGCTCTCTCGTCCTGTATAGCCGTAGGGATTCGCTGACAATGCGCCAGTTGTAGTCGAGACACCGAACGCTTCGTATGTATAGCTCGTCTGAATACTGCCCGACCCATCGGCGAGCGCAATCGTCGAACCCAAGGCATCAATAAGCAGGTCTCGAGTTTCCGTCGCGTTACTTCTGACAAAGCGTTCGTCAATGCCGAGGCCGACGAGGCTATTCGTCGTCACTGCACCTGCCTGCTCTTGCGCAATGTTGAGGCCGTCATAGAGAAAATCAGTCGTCGCGGCATTCACGGCCTTTTGCTTGCGTCGGCCTTGCCCGTCGTACATGAACGTGGCCGGCGTCGGCCCGGTGATCGCGGTTAGTTGGTTCCGGGCGTTCCAGGTGTACGTGTTCGTCCCGTCGCTCGTGAGGCTGCCATTGAGGTCGTACGTCAGCGCTTGGGCACCGAAAGTCAGCTGATGGTTCGCAGCGTTGTACGTCGCGCTGGCGACGGCCGCTGGCTGACTCGTCCGCGCCCACGTGCCGTCCACCGCTATCCGCTCACCTGCATCGTTGTAACCGTAGCTGAGGGTCCCCAACGTGTTTCCGCCGAGCTTGTAGGTAAGTGCGGTCAAGCGCGAAGCTGGGTCGTAGGTGTATTCCGTCACGATGCCGTTCGGCAGGGTATGGCTGGTGCGCCGGCCGGCGTCGTCGTAGGCGAAGCTGACGACCGACGTTCCCTGCGTGATGATCCTGAGCTGGTCGGCGTCGTCGTAGGCATAGCTGACTTGGCTCTGGCCTGGCACGTCCATCGTCCGGCGGCGTGTCCTTCGCCAAAATTCCGTCCGCGGTCAAGTCGTTGATCTGTCGGCTCTGATCCGGTGAGAACCTAGGCTCGATGATCACGCTCCTGCTCTACCTGCTTCGACTCCTCCCGTTTCTGTGTGACGGCCGTCGGCAACTCGCCCTGGAGAACCTCGCCTTGCGCCAGCAGCTTGCCGTGTACAAGAGAATGGCGCGCCGGCCCAAGCTG
>QHVJ01000334.1 GCA_003222275.1 Acidobacteriota bacterium
CTGCCCCGTGCTCAGCTTGTACACCAGGCGCGTCGGCACGCCACTCACCGTGACGGGCGGCGCTCCGTTGAAGGAGAGCTCCAGCTCTGGAGCGTCGTCTAGGATCGACGCCTCGCGGAGCCCCACGCCGTTCGGGTCGTTGAACCGAACGTCGATGTACGGCCGCGTCGGCTGCGACGGTGGCGCCGGCGGCAGGAAGTCGCTCGCCACGACGACCGCGCCGTTGAAGGGACCCGCCAGGTCGGCAGTGGGGAAGGCCGTCGGGGTGGTCGTGGCGCCGTTGGCGCCGGTCGCGGAGGTGACCGGTCCCGCCGTCTGGTCGAAGATCGAAAAGTCGCTGACGCTGAAGGTCTTGAGCCGGAAGCCTCCGGCGCTGCCCATCGTGAACGCGGCGCTGCCCTTGATCGTGAACACTTTCTTGTTGTCGACCGTGACGCCGATCTCCGCGTTCGAGATGGACACGTCGAGCACGCCGTTGGGCTGACGCGTGATCGCCAGCCCTCCCGTGATCTCGAGCACGCCGCCCACGCTGAACTTCACGCCGGTGCCGACGAACGAGAACGTGTTCGCGGAGATGTTCTGTCCGCCGACCGTGTGAGGCTGCGGCGTCGTATTGACCTGGAACGTGACCGTGCCCTGAACGACGAGCCCGTCGAGCCCGACGAGGGCGATCGTCCCGGAGGCCACGAGGACGTATTGCGACGGACCGCCGCCGGCCGAGGGGAAACCAGTCTGGAAGTCAATATGGGCGTTTGTGATGAGGACGCCGATCGCGTCGGGATTCGGCGTGCCGTCGGCGAGCAGCGAGGGACCCTGACCGATGAAGACCTCGAGGCCGCTGCCGCTGAACGCGTTGCCGCTGATATGGAAGTTGCCGCGGATCTCCAGCAGGTTGTTGAAATTGAAATCGAGATCACGGACCTCGAACGAGAACGTCGGGCTGGCGTCCAGGTCGAGGACGAGCACGCGGCCGTTGACGTCGATGGTCTCGTGGACGGCGGCGCCGGTGGTGTTGAAGGAGACGCCGACGCTGGCGCCGGCGGTGAAGCCTCCACCGGTCGCCTCCACCTGGCCGGCGATCGTTCCGGCGACGCCCGACCGGGCGCTGAAGATGATCAAGGCGCCTTCGATGCTGCTCAGCCCGGGGATGCTGGCGCCCGCGTTCGTGATCCTGACTCCCGCCATCGCGATACGGGTCACCGTGCTCGTGGCGCCGCCGGTGGTGCGCGTCACGCGGTCGAAGAAGAAGTTGCCTTCCAGCGCCACGGTGGCGACGGTCAGGCTCGCGTTGAACGCGGATGCGCGGACGTAGGGCCCGGCCGGAAGATTCAGGGTCTTGGTGTGGACGGCCCCGAGCGCATCCACGAATCCGAACGTCTCGTGAACGGGGATGGCGAGGTTGTTGATCTGGACCAGCAGGTCCGCGCCTATCGTGAATCCGGTCAAGTGGCTCTGCAAAGCCGGTGTGATTGCGATCGTGCCGCCGAACTCACCGGCGATGCCCTGCGGCGTGACCAGGATCGAGCCCGCGCCATTGGTGAGGCGGACACCTTCGTCGTTGCTCGGGTCGGTATCGCCGCGATCGTCCCCGAGGAACAGCTCCACCTCGGTGAAGCCGATGCGGACGATCTGGGCGCCGCCCGCCGTGGTCGCCTGCTCGAAGGCGAACACGGCCTTGAAGGTCTGGCCCAGCACCTTCAACGTCACCGGGTTGCCCGCCAGGCCTGCCTGCACCCTCAGGAACGGACCCGCGGGCAGATTCAGCGTCACGGAGCCGGCGTCGCCGACCGTGAACGTCCGCGAGACGGGCGCCGTGGTGGTGTTGAGCGCCAGGGTAACGGTGCCGCTGAACTGGAAGTCCCGGCTCAGGTCGGCGCTCAGCGTGATCCCGGCGGTGACGCTCGCGGCGATGCCCTGGTTGGTGATCAGCACAGCGCCCTGCGAAACCGCGACCGTCACGAACGTCCGTGTGCCGTCACCGAGACGCAGGCTCGCGTCCTTGATGGCGAGCCCGATGTTGCCGGCGGTGTCCTGTTCGAAGGTGACGCTGCCGGTCAGCTGCTGGCCGAGGATTCCGAGGGTGACGTTCGTTCCACTCACCTTCACGCCGGGTTTGAGCGTGAGCGTCTGGCCCCCGAGGCTCACCGTCTGGTCGGTCGTCGTCGTGTTGATCCGGACGTCGAACGTGCCGCTCACGAGCACGTTGGGCACGTTCACGGTGACCGCGGCCGTGAGACGGCCGAAGACGCCACCACCCGTCCCGCCTGAGATCCGCAGGAATCCCTGACCGTTGCTGACAGTCACGAAGTCACGCTGGTCGGTCCCGATGCGCAGCGCGACGTTCGCGGCGGTGATGGTGACGGGCCCGCCGAGCGCTACCCGCTCGACCGCGAAATCGCCGCTGAGGCGCTGGCCGAGGATCGTGAGGGTGAGCCCGTTCAGCTCGACACGCACGAAGGGTCCCATCGGCAGCGACAACGTCTGGAGGCTGCCGCCGATTCTGAACTGCTCGTCGACCGCCTGACTCAGGTTGTTGATCGCCACGCGCACCTGGTTGACGGTGGCCGCGTTGCCATCGCTGATGCGCAGGCTCGCCGACGCGGTGATCTCGCCGGCAAACCCGGCGGGCGTGATGAGGAACAAGGCGCTGCCGTTGGTGATGCGTACCCCGACGTCGTCCGAGAGGTTGGAGGGCGTCTGATTGTCGTCGCCCAGGAACAGCTCGACGTTCGTGGCGCTCACGCGGATGATCTTCACGTCATCGGTCGTGTTGAGCTGGTGATCCGGCCCCGCGCTGGTGGCCTGCTCGAAGACGAAGACGCCTTTCAGCGTCTGCCCGAACACGGTCAGGCTGATCGGCACCGACGGCGTGCCGACCTCGACGCGCACGTACGGTCCGACGGGAAGGACCAGGGGATTCGTCAGCCCGGTGATCGTCTCGTTGACGGCCCGGGTCGTGTTGTTGATCTCCAGACGCATCGAAAGGTCACCGATCGTGACGTTGCTGGTCGGAATGCCCCTCAACGACACGGTCGCGGCCACCTCGCCGGCCAGCCCGGCGTCGGTCACCAGGAACTTCGCGTCCTGGCCCAGCGTCTGCTGGACGAGCAAGCCCACATCGTCGGATGTGGCTTGAGTACCCCTGTCATCGCCCAGGAAGAGCGTGATGTTCTTACCGCCGAGACGGACCACGCGCTGGTCGTCGGCCGTGCCGAGAGTCCCGTCGGGGCCGGGCTTGCGTGCCTGCTCGAAGAAGAAATCGCCGCTCAACCGCTGTCCGAGCACGGTCAACGTGACACCGGTCCCGCTGATCCGGGCGTAGCTGCCCGCGTCGAGGCTCAACGTCGTCGCCGTCCCGCCGACGGTGAACGTCTCGTTGACGGCAAGACCGGTGTTGTTGAGCGTGAGCCCCAGGGCGCCCGTGAAGGACACGCCGGGCACGTTGAGGCCGACGGTTCCGCTGAGCTGGCCTGCCAGCCCCTTCGCGGCCGGGCTCGGGCCCGGAATGTCGAGGATGACGAAGCTGCCCTGGCCGTCCGTCAGCGTGACGAAGTCCGTGGTGCCGTCGCCGAGGCGCAGCGTGACGTTGCTGGCGGAGATGCGCGTGATCGTCCGCGACGTCGAGGTGCCGTTGTCCGTGCTCGTGATCTGCTCGAAAGCGAAGTTGCCGCTCAGCGTCTGCCCCAGGACGTTCAGCTCAACCCCGATGCCTTCGACGCGCACGTAGGGACCGGCGGGCAGATCGAGCGTCAGCGTGGTGCCGCCGACGGTGACCCGCTCGTTGACCGCACGCGCCGTCTGGTTCACGGCGACGCCGAACGTGCCGGAGAACGTGACGCCGGCGACGAGCCCGCCCAGGTTGATGCTGGCGCTGAGCGAGCCCGCGAGGCCTCCTGCGGCGGTGGCCTCGCTGGGCAGGACGACCAGGACGCCGGTCACGCCGGTCACGCTGATGGGACCGACGCTCAGAGAGCCGTTGCTGACCGCGATCGTGAGGCGGCGCTGGCCCACCTGGTTGACGGTTTGCTCGAGGGCGAAGTCGCCGTGGAGCACGACGTTGGCGACGGTCACGTTGATGCCGGTGCCCTCGATCCGGAAGTACGGCCCAGCCGGCAGCCGGGTCTGGGAAGCGTCGTTGAGGGTCGCCGGGGTTGTCTGGGTGTTCAGCAGCACGGCGAGGGTGCCGCTGAGGCTGACCGGCCCGAGGTTCAAGGAGGTGCCGAGTTCGAGCTTGCCCGCGAGGCCGCCGTTGCTGATCAGGAACGAACCGCTGAGATTGAAGGGCGCAAGGCCCTCACCGAGCGTGAGCGTCGCCGACGGGACGTCGACGGTGACGACGCGTTGTCCGTCGGGACGGCTCTGCTGCTCGAAGCGGAAGGACCCGGTGAGCGTCTGGCCGAGCACGACGAGGTTGAGATTCTGCCCCTCGAAGCGCAGGTACGGGCCCATCGGCAGATTTAGGCTGACCACGCCGAGCTCGGCGCCGTCGCCGAGCTTGCCGGCGCCGTCGTTGAGATGGATCCGGCTCGGGGCGCCGTTGATCCCGACGATCAGGTCCGGCCGGCCGTCGACGTTCACGTCGCCGACGGCGAGCGCCGTCGTCGCGTTCGTCGCGCTCGTGAGCCTGCCGGACGGGTCGAGCGTGAAGACGGCGCTGCCATTGTTGAGATAGAGGCGGTCCGCCTGGGCGGGGGTTCCGCGGGTGCCGACGATGAGATCGAGATCCCCGTCGGTATCGATGTCGACGAGCCGGACGGCGGTCGTCGCGTCCGTGTCGGCGCTGACCTGCTGGCCCGCACTGAAGCTCGACCAGATTTTGGGCGTCCCGGTCGTGAGCGCGAGGTAGACGAAGTTCGGCTGGCCGTCGTTGCCGGCCACGACGTCCAGGAACTGATCGCCGTTCACGTCACCCAGCGCGATGGACGTCGTGCTGCGCGCCTGGGTGCCCAGGCTGATCGCCGCGGCGAAGCGGGCGCCTGGGGTCGTCCCATTGTTTCGATAGAGCCGGTTGACCTGGCCGTAGTTGCCGACGACGAGATCCAGATAGCCGTCCTTGTCCACGTCGCCGAGCGCGACGGCCCTGGTGTTGTCGGTCTCGGACCCGATCGGGCTGGCGGCCTCGAATCCCTGCCACACGCCGGAGGTATCTCTGCCGCGGTTCCGGTAGAACGCGTTCGGCGCGCCGTCGATCCCGACCACCAGGTCGAGCTTCCCGTCGCCGTCGACGTCACCGAGGGCCAGCGACGTGGTGCCATTGCTCGTGTTGACGCCGACGTCGACGGTTGGCGCCAGGGTGAAGATGCCGGTGCCGTCGTTCAGATAGACGCGGTTCGCGGTACCGACCGCATTCCCGACGACCAGATCCGGTGCGCCGTCGCCGTTGAGATCGCCCAACGCGAGGGCCGTGGTCGGATCCGTCTCGCTGCCGATCTTGAGGGCGGTCAGAGCGTCGAAGGGGTTCCCGGATCCGTCGTTGAGGTAGAGCAGGTTTCCGCCGCCGTTGTTCCCGACGATCAGGTCGGGAAGCACGTCGCCGTTGACGTCGCCCAGGACCACGGCGGTCGTGGCGTTGTTCTGCGGCCCGAACGTGATCGTCTCCGTGACCGCGCTCGTCAGGTTGTTCACGGCGAGCGAGAGCCGGCCCTGGAGCGTCACCCCGGGCACGCTGACGGACACGTCACCGCCGATCTCACCGGCGAATCCACCGCCGGCGCCACCTCGGATCACGAAGAAGCCGAACCCGCCGTCGAGCGTGACGAAGTTCGTGCCCCCGTCGCCGAGCGCCGCGCTGACGTGCTGCGCGAGCACGCGCACGATGTCTCCGCTGCCACTCGTCGCCTTCTCGAAGACGAAATCGCCGCTGATGCGCTGGCCAACCAGCGTCAGGCGGACGCCGGTGCCCTCGACGCGGAGATACGGCCCCGCCGGCAGCACCAGGTTGACCGTGTCGGCGCCGACCTCGAATTGCTCGCTCACCCGGACCACGGTCGTATTGATGGCGACGCCGAACGTGCCCTCGAAGCCCACGGCGTTGCCGGGGATCGCGAACGTGATCGTGCCACCCAGCCGCCCGGCGAGGCCGGCCGGGGTGACGACGAAGAACCCCTCGCCGTTCTGGAGCCGGACCCCGGCAGGGGTGGTGGCGTCGCCGATGAAGAAGGCGACGTTACTGGCGGCGACTCGAACGAACTTGGGCGGCTGGGCGCCGGGATTGTTCTGCGCCTGCGGGCTCAGCTGCCCGGTCACCTGCTCGAAGACGAAGTTGCCCGTCAAGCTCTGGCCCAGCACGGTGAGCGTGGCGGGGCTGGCCTCGACCCGGACAGAGTTCGCCGGGATGAGGATCGTGCCGACCGTGACGGGATTGGCCGTCGTGTTGATCCGGAGCGACACCGTCGTGGCGAGGCTGAAGCCGGTCACGTTGATCGTCGGCGTCGCGGTCACGAACCCGTAGAGGCCGGTCTTCGCCAGCGTCAGCGAGCCCGAGGCGATGGTGACGGTCACGGGGAAGACGTCGGGGGTGCCGTCACCCGTCGTGTCCTTGCCGTCACCGAGGTTCAGCACCACGTCCGAGGCCGGACCGGCGTCGGGGCTCAGCGTGACGCTGAAGCTGCCGTCGGCATTCTGGCTGAACGCGAATTGCCCCGACAGCGTCTGGTTGAGGATCGTCACGCCGATCGTGCCGGACACCTGCTTGGCGTTGTCGGTCGCGAGCAGCGTCACCGTGTCGGGATTGGTGTCGGCGTCCGGGCCGTCGGGGATGTGCGAGAGCGTCACGCTCGCCCCGGTCTCGTTGTAGCGAACCGTGAGGTGACCGGACAGCGTCACGCCCGGAATGCCGAGCAGCTCGGTCTCTCCGTCGGCGAACAGCGCGTACTTGCCGTTCGCGTCCTTCTGAAATTCGTAGCGGGCGTCCTTGAGCAGGATCCCCGCCGCGCTCGGGTTGCGGGAGCCGTCGGCCAGCTTGGAGGGGCCCTGCCCGACGAAGATGTTGGCGGTGCCGAAGGCCGACGCGGGGCTGCCGGTGAAGCTGCCTTCGATCTCGATGAAGTTGCCGATCCTGATCGTGCCCGACCCGGCGAACTTGATGAACGGACTGCCACCTGTGGCAACTTCAGCGGGGCTGAAGCGAATCACCTGGGTCACGCCACCCACGTCGATGGTCTCGTCGACCGCCGACGCGGTCGTGTTGATTCGCACGGCGATGCTGGCGTCCACGCCGAAGTCGCCGACCGTGGCCTGGACCGCTCCGGAGAAGTTGCCCGCCATTCCAGCCGTCGTGAGCACCAGGGCGCCCTGGCCGTTCTTGACGCTGACGGCCGAGGTGCCTCCGGTGGGCGTCAGACTGACCGTGATGTTGGAGAGCGCGATGCGGGTCACCTTCACCTGATCGTTCGAGTAGACGACCTTAGGCTGGCCCGTGTTGCCCGCGATAAGGTCGAGGTCGTGGTCGCCGTCGATATTTGCGAGCGCCACGGACGTCGTCGCCTTGGCGACCAGGCCGGTCGTTTCGGCGAGCGAAACGGGCAACACATCCTTGAACGGATCCGTCTTCGAGCCGTTGTTGCGGTAGAGCTTGTTGGCGGTGCCGTTGTTTCCGGCGACGAGGTCGACATCGTTGTCGCCGTCCACGTCCCCGAGCGCCAGCGACGTCGTGGCGTCCGTATCGGTCGTGATCGGCAGGGCGGCGCCGAACCCCTGCCACGTGGGAATCCCGGCGACGATCTGGGTGCCGGCATTGAGATAGAGTTGGTTTCCTTGCCCAGCGTTGCCCACCACGAAGTCGAGAGCGCCGTCGCCGTTGACGTCGCCGACGGCCAGCGACGTCGTCGCCTGCGCGGCGGCAAACGGGCTCGTGGCCGCCAGGCTGAAGGTGCCGGTGCCGTTGTTGAGGTAGAGACGATTCACCGCGTTCCGGTTGCCGACGATCAGGTCGAGGTCACGGTCGCCATCGACGTCGCCGAGCGCGACGGCGGTCGTCGGATCGGTCTCGCTGCCGATGTTGGTGCCGGCGGCGAACCCGAGCCAGGCATGGGTCGTCGCGTCGAGGCCCTGGTTCAGATAGAGGCGATTCCCCGTGCCGTTGTTGCCGACGATCAGGTCGGGAAGACCGTCGCCGTTGACGTCCCCGACCGCGAGGGACGTCGTCGCGCGCTGATCGGTGGAGACGTCCTGGCCGCTGGCGAATCCCAGCCAGGTGACCGTCGTGCCGACGGTCTGCCTGCCGCGGTTCAGGTAGACCCGGTTCCTCTGGTTGTTGTTGCCGACCACCAGGTCGACGAACCCATCGCCGTTCACGTCCGCAAGAGCGATCGCCGTCGTAGCGCCGGCGTCGCTCGGGAACAGCGTGGCCGCGGCCAGGCTGAACCCGCCGCTGCCGTTGTTCAGATAGAGATTGCTGGTCTGGGCCGGAGTGCCGGCATTGCCGGTCACCAGGTCGAGATCGCCGTCACCGTCGACGTCGGCGAGAGCGATGGCGGTGGTGGCGCTCGTGTCGCTCGGCACGAGAGCGGTGCCGGCTCCGAACCCCGACCGGGTGCTCTGGTCGAAGACGAAATTGCCGGTGAGCGTGGGACCGCTGGTGATCGCCAGGCTGGCGCCCTGGACGTTCACTCGTAGGAAGGGACCCGCTGGCAACGGCGCCGAGCCATCACCCAGATCGAATGGCACGGGCGCCGTGTTCAGCTCGAAGGAGGAGGTCCCGCCACTCAACGTGAGCCCCGGCAGATTGAACGTCGGCGTCAGGCCCGTGACGCGAGCCGCAACGCCCAGTCGATTGACCTCCACGATCGCCGTGGCGGCGCTCACCGTGACGAAGTCGGTCGTTCCGCTTCGCAGCCTGAGCCCGAAGTTCTGGACCGTGATGCGAACGACCCGACCGGCCGTGGTCGTGACTTCCTCCACGGTGAAGCGGCTCGCGCTGACCTGCTGGCCCGCGATCGCGAGGGTCACGCCAGTGGCGTCGATCTTGAGGCTGTTGGCGGCGAGGCTCACCGAGCCGCCCGAGATCGTTCGAGCGGTAGAGGTCGAATTCAGCTGGACGATGAAGGCCCCGGAGAACGTCACGTCGGGAATGTCCACCGCGACCGAGCCGGTGAACTGACCGTAGAGGCCGTCCTTGATGAGGATCAGCGTTCCGGCGCCTTTGGTGACGCGGACGAAGTCGCGAGTCCCGTCGCCGAGACCGAACTCGACCTCGCTGAACGTCACCGTCACGGTCTTGTCAACGGTGCGCTCCTCGAACGCGAAATTGCCGGTGAGCGTCTGGCCGAGCACGTCGACGCGCACGCCGGTGCCGGAGACGCGCACGAAATTGCCCGCCTCGATCTTGAACGGCACCGGCAGACCACCGACGAAGAAGACCTGGTCGATCTCCTCGCCCGTGTTGTTGATCTCGACCGCGAGCGTTCCGCTCAGCGACACGCCCGGCACGCCGCGCAGCGCGACGGTGGCGCTCAGCCGACCTGCGATCCCCCTGCCAGGCGACGGCGAACCGGCCCTGTCGATGATCAGGAAGGTCCCGCTTCCCGACGTCGCGCTCAGGATGCTGACCGATCCGTCGCCGAGGCTGAGACTGACGTCGGTCGCCGCGATTCGCAGCGCGAGGATGTCGTCGGGCGTGCCGGGGATGCCGTCCTGGCCACGCCCCGTGGTGATCTGCTCGAAGGCGAAGTTGCCGCTCAGCGTCTGGCCCGCCACCACGAGACTGACGTCATCGCCGGACACTCTCAGGAACGGCCCCGCCACGAGATCCAGGACCGTGGTGTTCGCGCCGATCCTGAACGTCTGGCTGATCGCCGCGCTCGTCGTGTTGAACTCGAGCGAGAAGCTGCCGCGCAGCGAGACGCCGCTGTTGGCCGCCAGGCCAACCTGGGCGCTCAGACGGCCCGCGACGCCAGCCGGCAGGATGAGAAGCACGCCTTCGCCGTTGTGAACGACCAGCATGCTGTTGGCGAAGCTCATCTCGACGCCGGTGGCCGCCATGCGGACGATGCGCTGGCCCAGCGAATTGCGGATCTCCTCGAATGCGAACCGGCCGCTCAGCTG
>QHVJ01000169.1 GCA_003222275.1 Acidobacteriota bacterium
CTTCGGGCACGCGGCGGCGCGCCGGATAGGTGTCCTTGTCGAAGAAACGCAGCGGGCCGGCGGGCTCCATGGCCACGACCTTGCCGAGACGGAAGCCGAGGAGGATGCCCTTCTTGACCCAGCCGTTCACACGCCAGCCGCCCGCGAACGGCTCCGCGGCGCGAATCTGCCCCTTCTCCAGGCCGTCGCGAAACGTCTCGAACGCGGAGCGGGCCTCGGCCCCGAGCGCGTCCGGCGGCTGCTCGTAGAGCGCCTCGATCTGTTCCGGCAGGCTCACCGCAGCAGCTCCAGCTCCTTCAGGGCGGCCCGCATCGCCTCGCGCGTGCCGTTGCTCGGGGGGCACATGGGCAGCCGATAGGACTCCTCGCACAGGCCCATCAGCGCCATCGCCGCCTTGACGGGGACCGGGTTCGACTCGGCGAAGTTCAGGTTCATGAGGTGCAGCAGCCGGTAGTGGATCTTCCGCGCCGCCGTCAGGTCGCCGCGCGCGCACGCGGTGGCCAGGTCGTGCATCTCCCGCGGCACCTGGTTGGCGCACACCGAGATCACGCCCTCGCCGCCGAGCGCCATCAGCGCGAGCGCGAACGCGTCGTCGCCCGAGAGCACCTGGAAGCCCGAGGGCCGGTCGTGGAGGATGTCCATGACCTGGCCGAGATTGCCCGACGCCTCCTTGACCGCGGCGACGTTCTTGTGCGTGGCGATCCGCAGCAGCGTCTTGGTGTCGATGTTGCTGCCCGTGCGCCCCGGCACGTTGTAGACCACCACCGGCACCGGGCTCGCATCCGCGATGGCGGTGTAGTGCCGGTAGAAGCCTTCGGGCGTCGGCTTGTTGTAGTAAGGCCCCACGCACAGGACACCCACGGCGCCGGCCGCCGCCGCGGCCTTGCTCTTCTCGATCGAGACCCGGGTGTCGTTCGTGCCCGTGCCGGCCAGCACCGGTACGCCGCCGCCCGCTTCCTCGACCGTGATCTCGATGACCCGGAGCTGCTCCTTCGGGGTCATCGTCACCGCCTCTCCGGTGGTGCCGCACGGGACGAGCACGTCGATGCTGCTCTCGATCTGCCGGCGCACGGTGCGCCGCAGGGCCGCCTCGTCGAGATCCCCCGTCTTCGTGAAGGGCGTGATGAGCGCCACGCCGGCGCCGGCGAATGAACGTGCCATCGGAACCTCCTAGCGGCTCACGGATTGCATTTCGCGTCCACGTAGCCGAGCGCCTTCAGCTGCGCGCAGGCCTCCGGGCTGAGCCGGTCTCCTCCCGGCGCGTTGCCGATCAGACGCCGGGTCTGCTCCCACTCCTTCTCGCTCTGCCGCAGGAAGAGCTGCAGCACCTGGCGCGGGGCCGGCTGCTCGTCGGGCCGCGCCTTCGAGACGTCGTGCCTCTCGGCGGGGTCGCTCGAGCGGTCGTAGAGCGCGAACCGCATCCCCCCCTCCTCGGGGGTGCCCACGATCTTGAGGCGATGGTCCCAGGTCGCGACCAGGTTCCGGTCGTTCTGGGCGAAGAGGCGCTCGCGTCCCGGCGCGGTCTTGCCCATGACGGCGCCGAGCAGGCTGACTCCGCCCAGGTCCGGCGGGTAGGAGACCTTCACCGCGTCGAGGATGGTGGGGACGACGTCGAGGGTGGAGGCGAAGACGCGGCTGCGCACGCCCGCCTTGCCGCCGGGGACGACGGCCAGGAGCGGGACGGCGAGGCTCGGCTCGAAGAGGTCCTCGCCGTGGTCGAAATAATAATCGTGCTCGCCCAGGCTCTCCCCATGGTCCGAGGTGAGGATCACCACCGTGTCCTTACCCGCCGCCGAGCCCTGGAGCGCGTCCACGAGCCGGCCGACCTCCTCGTCGACGGCGGCGACCTCCCCATCGTACTGCGCGACGTAGTACCCGAGGTGGTCCTGGCCCCTCACGGCCCACCGCTTGGGAATGCCGCCGTGGAAGCCCGGCACCAGCCCCAGCCGGGGGCCGGCGCTGGCCGCGGCGTCGAGAAAGCGCGTGTCGAAGGGCGGCGGCGGCGTGTACGGCGCGTGGGGATTGACGTAATGCAGCCAGAGGAAGAAGGGCCGGTCGGAGTCCGCACCGCGCAGGAAGGCGATGCCGCCGTCGGTGATGGCGCGCATCCGATCCGCTTCGGTGGCGAGCGACTTCTCCTCCCAGGTCTCGCGGTATCGGTCGAAACCCTTGGCGTAGCCGTTCTGCGCGGCCACGTTGGGGTTGTCGACGATGGCCGCGGTCGCGTAGCCGGCCTCCTTCAGCACGCTGGCCAGCGTCGGGTTGAGATCGAGGAGGACCGGGTGCGTCTTGCTGTAGCCGTTGCGCGACGGATTGCGCCCCGTCAGCATGATCACCATGCTCCCCCGCGTCTTCGGCCAGGCGGTGTACGCGCTCTCGAAAACGGTGCCCGCGCGGGCGAGGGCGTCGATCCGGGGGCTCGTCCGCCGCTGGTAACCGTACGCGCCGAGGTGGTCGGCCCGCAGCGTGTCGATCGTGACGAGCAGGACGTTGTGGCGGTTGCCGGACGCGGCGGGGGCGTGCGCCGCCGGAGCTCGGCGGTCCCGGCACCCCAGGGGGGCGACGGCGAAGCCGAGGGCGACGATGGCCGCCGCCCTCCTCACGCCGCCTCCTTCTCGATCCGCACCCGCCGCGTGTCGTCGCCGGCGTGCTCCAGGGTCACGCGGACGGCCAGGGCGGGATCCCAGGGGTGGATGGAGAGCCGCTCCGCCCACTCGACGGCGAGGACGCCGCGCGGGCCGGGCAGCTCCTCCAGGCCCAGCTCGAGGTCGTCGCCTCCGCCCGCCAGCCGATAGAGGTCCGCGTGATGCAGCGTGAGCCGCCCCGGATAGCGCGTGAGCAGGACGAACGTGGGGCTCGCCACCTCCTCCGGATCGGCCCCCACGCCACGGGCCAGGCCCCGCACGAAGACGGTCTTCCCCGAGCCCAGCTCACCGGAGAGCAGGACGACCTCGCCCCCGCGGAACGCGGCGGCCAGCTCGGCCGCGAGCGCCTCCGTCTCCGCCTCCGACTGCGTCAGCGTCTCACGCACGCGCGCGCTCGAGGGCCCGGAAGGCGCGGGGCAGATGGGAGACGACGTCGCCGGCCAGGAGCGACTCCTGCCCGAGGCGCGCCGCCGCTTCGTCGCCCGCGAGGCCGTGCAGGTAGGCGCCGGCGGTGGACGCCGTCCAGGCATCGCAGCCCCGCGCGAGAAGCGCGCCGATGACGCCCGACAACACGTCGCCCGTCCCCCCGGTGGCCATGCCGGGATTGCCGGTCGGGTTCACCGCGGCGCGGCCGTCGGCGCGCGCGACGATCGT
This sequence comes from Acidobacteriota bacterium, assembly GCA_003222275.1. GTDB lineage: Bacteria > Acidobacteriota > Vicinamibacteria > Fen-336 > Fen-336 > AA32. The sequence goes on from QHVJ01000169.1 coordinate 3,300, forward strand.
GCGCTGGCCCTTCAAGAGCACCACCGCGCCCGTCTCCATCGCCAATGCGCGCGCGGTCTCGAGCCTCCGCCGCTGCACCTCGGAGGCGCTCGACGACACGAGCCGCGCCATCTCGCCCGGATGGGGCGTGACGACCGTGGGCGCGGAGCGGCGGAGCGCGTCGCTCGCGCCCTTCTCCCGGGCCGACGGCGCGAGGGCGTTCAAGCCGTCCGCGTCCACGAGCAGCGGCGTGGGGCACCGCCGGACCAGCTCGCGGACGAACGACCGCGTGCCCGCCTCCTGGCCGAGGCCGGGCCCGAGGACGACCGCATCGCGATCCTTGGCCAGGGCAAGGGCGCGCGTCACCGCGGCCTCATCGAGAGCGCCGCCGGCGTCGACGGGCAGCGGCTCGGTCATCAGCTCCGCGCGCGCCGCGGCGACGATCGGGAGCGCCGGCGCCGGCGTCGCCACCGTGACGAGCCCCGCGCCCGTGCGCAGGGCCGCCGTGGCCGCGAGCACGGCCGCGCCGGTCTTGCCCACCGAGCCCGCGATGACGAGCACGTGCCCGAAGGTGCCCTTGTGGGCGCCGGGCGCGCGCGGCGCGAAGACGCGCGCGGCGTCGCCCGCCTCGAGCAGCCAGAGCTGCGCCCCCTCTACCAGCGACCGCGGGATGCCGATGTCGGCCACGACCAGCTCCCCGACCCTCTCGCAGGCCGGGGGCAGCACGTGCCCGTACTTCGGCGCCGCGAACGTCACCGTGAGGGCGGCGGTGAGCGTGGCCCACGGCGTCTCGCCGCTGTCGGAGGAGAGGCCGGAGGGGATGTCGACGGCGACCAGCGGGGAGCGGGCCGGCTCCGGCCGCTGCGCGAGATCGCGGATCGCCTGGCCCACCAGGCCCGACGGCGCCTGTTTGAGCCCGGTTCCGAGCAGCGCATCGACGAGCAGATCCCCTCCGAAGACCGTCGGCCGCGCGGCCACCCAGCCCGCCTCGTCCGCCACCTCGTGGACGGTTCCTCCCGACCGCTCGAAGACGCCCAGGTGGAGGAGCGCGTCGCCCCGCACCTCCGCCCGCAGGCCGAGAAGGAAGACCGAGGGCTTCAGCTCCCGGAGGCACCGGGCGACGACGAACCCGTCGCCGCCGTTGTTGCCCTTGCCGCAAAGGACCACGGGCCGGCGTGCGCCCGGGAAGCGCTCGCCGATCGCTCGCGCCACCGCCGCCCCGGCGCTCTCCATCAACACCGCGCCCGGGAGCCCGATCTCCTCGATGGTGCGCCGGTCGGCATCGCGCATCTCGGTGGCGTTGACGACGGGGATCATCGACCGCTACCTCCGCGCGAGGAGAACCGCCACCACGAGGGCGGCGAAGGCGAACCGATAGACGACGAAGGGGACGTAATTGTGGCCACGCACGTATGCGAGCAGCACCCGGATGGCGAGGAAGCCGAAGACCGCAGCCGCGACCATGCCCGGCACCACCACCGACAGGTCCGCCGTGTGCAGCAGGTGAGGGACCTTCACCAGGGCCGCTCCCGCGGTGATGGGCGTGGCGAGCAGGAAGCTGAAGCGCGCGGCCTCCTCGCGCCGGTAGCGCAGGAAGAGGGCGGCGCTGATCGTGGAGCCGGAGCGGGAGACGCCGGGGATGATGGCGAGCGCCTGCGCGAGGCCGACGAGGACGGCGTGCCCCAGCCTCACCTGCTCGGCTCCCGGCCCCGCGGGCGACGCGCGCCGGTCGGCGATCAGCAGCACGGCGCCCATCAGCGCCATCGTCGTGGCCACCAGGGCGGGCGATCGGAACGTGGTCTCCGCCCACTCGTCCAGGAGGAGGCCCGCGATCGCCCCCGGCACCGATGCCAGCGCGAGCAGCCACAGCAGCCGCGCCTCCGGCTCGGCGAATGGCTGGCCGCGCAGGACGCAGCGCACCGCCGAGGACACGAGCCGCACCCAGTCTCCGGCGAAGGCGAAGAGCACCGCGGCCAGCGTCCCGAGGTGGAGCGCGACGTCGAAAGCGAGGCCGTGGTCCGGCCAGCCCAGGAGCCACGGAACGACGATGAGATGGCCCGAGCTGCTGATGGGCAGGAACTCGCCGAGCCCCTGCACGATCCCGAGCACGATGGCTTGCGTGGCCGTCATCGCTCTGCTAGCCTCGCGGCTCCCCACTGCGGGCCGCGCTTCAAGGTGTGACCATGGGTGTGTTCGCCTCCGTGAACGGGAACGTTGTCCCTGGGGCGGAGGCCCGCGTCTCCGTGCTGGACAACGGCTTCACCTTCGGGGACGCCGTCTACGAGACGCTGCGCACCTACGCGGGCCGGCCCTTCCACCTCGACCGCCACCTCGAGCGCCTGCGGGCCTCGGCGGCGCGCCTGGGCTTCGCGCCCCCCTTCGGCGACGAGGTGTTCGCGCGTCGCCTGGGCGAGCTGCTCGCTCGCGCCGGCAACGAGGAATCCTACATTCGCATCATCCTGACCCGGGGCGAGGGCGACATCTCCTACCGGTTCGACCGCGTCAAGGGCCCGACCCTCGTCATGGTCGTCAAGCCCTTCGAGCCGCCGCCCGAGCGCGACTACGCCGAGGGCATCGCGGTCGTGATCGCGTCCGTGAGGCGCAATCATCCCCGGGCCCTCGATCCGGCCATCAAGTCGAACAACCTCCTGAACAACATCCTGGCCGTGCGCGAGGGACAGGCCCAGGGCGCGGCGGAGACGCTTCTGCTCAACGACCTCGGCGAGGTGGCCGAAGGCGCCAGCTCCAACGTGTTCGTCGTGAAGGGTGGCCGGGCCACGACACCTCCGCTGGCGGCCGGGATCCTTTCCGGCATCACGCGCCGCCTGGTCCTCGACCTCTGCCGCGAGCTGGGCGTTCCCGCCCGGGAGGAGACGCTGCTCGTGGCCGACCTGTTCACCGCCGACGAGGTCTTCATCACCAGCACGACCAAGGAGGCCGCGCCCGTCCGCACCATCGACGGCAAGCCGGTCGCGTCCGGCCGGCCCGGCCCCGTCCACCGGCGCATCCTCCAAGCCTACCGCGAGTACACGCGGCGCCATGCGCGCTGACCCTCACGTCTTGCGGGGGTCGCGGCGGGCCAGCAGCCATCCGGGCACGAAGATCAGCACGCCGGTGAGCATCATGCGGAGCATCGCGGCCGTGCTCGGCGTGCCGAAGAACGCCGTCGCCGCGACCAGGGTCACGACGAGCCCGGTGACCTGGAGCAGCCGTCCCAGGCCATAGAGCAGCCAGGACCAGCTCCGGCCCTTCACTGACGTCTCCAACCGCCGCGGCCGAACCACCGGGTGACCTCCTCCCTGGGCAGGCGGACGATCGTCGGCCGGCCGTGGGGGCAGAGCGTCGGGTGGGCGGTGCGGCCCAGCCCACGCAGGATGGCCGACATGGTGTCGAGATTCAGCGGCTGCCCGGCCCGGACCGCCGAATGGCACGCGAGGGTGGCCGCCAGGCGGTCGCGTACGCCGGCCACCGCCCACTCCGAGCCTTCGCGCTCGGTCAGGTCCTCCAGCACGGCCTGCAGGTCGGCGGCCGGGTCGCCGGCCCGGAGCAGCGCGGGGACCGCCCGCACCCGCACCGAGTCGCCGCCGAAGGGCTCGAGGTCGTAGCCCAGCGACCTCAGCGGCTCGAGGCTCGCCTGCATCAACCCGCGGAGGCGCGGGGGCAGCGTGAAGACGAGCGGCGTGAGCAGCATCTGCGACTCGGCGGCGCGCTTCTCGGCCCGCTCCTGCAGCGCCTCGAAGCGTACGCGCTCGTGGGCGGTGTGCTGGTCGACGAGCAGCAGGTCCTCGCCGTCGGTGGCGACGACGTAGGTGAGGCGGTACTGGCCGAGCGCCGTCAGGGGGCCGGCGGTCGCGGTGGTGATGGGTGCGGGCGCGGCGGCGGGCTCGGAGGCGCTCCACATCCGCGGCGCCTCCGCCACCCGGCCCCCGCGCTCGAGGAACGTCTCGACGGCCGCTTCGATGCGGGCGGGGTCCGATCGGGCCGACGACGCCGGAACGGCGCGGGGCGCCTGCGCCCGGGCGCCTTCGGAGAGCGCCTCGCGCACGGCCCGCTCGACCGCCACCCACACCGTGCGCGGCTCGGCGAAGCGCACCTCGGTCTTTGCAGGATGGACGTTGACGTCGACGAGGTGGAGGGGCATCTCCAGGAACAGAAAGGCATCGCCGCGGAACTCCCCCGCCCCCGCCCCCCGGTACGCCTCGGCCACCGCCTTGGCCACCGCCCGGTCGCGCACCGGCCGGCCGTTCACGAAGAGGCGGAGATTCGCGCGGGCGGAGCCGGGGCGGTCGGGCCGGGAGACGAAGCCCCGCGCCACGACCCAGTCGGCACCTCCCTCCACGGGCACGAGGCCGTCGAGCGCCGCGCCCCCGAAGAGCTGGTAGATGCGCGCGGCGAGGCCGTCCACGGCCGGAGCCTGGACGAGCGCGCGGCCCGCGGAGCTCAGGACGAAGCCGGTGCCGGGACGGGCCAGGGCCAGAAGTGTCAGCGCCTCCGCCACGTGGCCGGTCTCGGTCGGCTCCACGCGCAAGAACTTGCGCCGCGCGGGGACGGACCCGAACAGGTCCCGCACCTCCACCGTCGTTCCGCGGGGATGGCCGACGGCGCGGGCGTGGACGCGGCGGCCGTGGTGGACCTCCACCTCCGTCCCGCTGGGGGAGCTCTCCTCGCGGGTGCACAGGCGGAGCTGCGAGACGCTGGCGATGGAAGGCAGGGCCTCACCCCGGAAGCCGTGGGTGGCGATGGCGTGCAGGTCGGACAGCGCGCGGAGCTTCGAGGTGGCGTGGCGGTCGAGGGCGCGCTCGGCATCCTCGGGCGACATGCCTTCGCCGTTGTCGCGCACGCGGACGAGCTGCTTGCCGCCAGCCTCGATCTCCACCGTCACCGTCGAGGCGTCGGCGTCGAGGGCGTTCTCCACCAGCTCCTTGACCACCGATGCGGGCCGCTCCACCACCTCCCCGGCCGCGATCTTGTTGACGAGGTCCTCGGGGAGCTGGTGGATCATATCCACTGCTTGCGGCGGAACCACCAGAGGAGCGCGGCGGAGGCGGAGACCATCAGCCCGAGGGCATACGGATAGCCGTACTTCCAATGCAGCTCGGGCATGTGCTCGAAGTTCATGCCGTAGACGCCGGCGATCACGGTCACGGCCGCGAACACCGCGCCGATCGCGGCCAGCCGCTTCATGGTCTCGTTGAGGCGGTTGTTCACGACGCTCAGGTACGCGTCGAGCAGGCCCTGGATCATGTCGTGGTACTGGTAGGAGGCGTCGACGATCCGGTAGAGATTGTCGTAGATGTCCCGGAAGTAGACGGTGGCCTTCGGGCCGATGACCGCGAACTCGCCCCGCGAGAGGCGATGCACGAGCTCCCGCTCCGGGGTGCAGATGCGCCGGAGCTGGCTGACGTCGCGCTTGAGGTCGAAGATCTGCTCGAGGACGTCGGCGGTCTTCGCCTCGAAGACCTCGCTCTGGACGGTCTCGATGCGCTCCTCGAGGAGATCGAGGTTGGGGATGTACCGCTCGAAGAGCTGGTCGAGGATCTGGTAGAGGAGAAAGTCGACCCCCCGCGGCATGGACGTGATGACTCCCCGCGCGCACTGCTCCTGGGCCGTGACGACACCGGCGATCGGCCCCTCGTGGTGGGTGACGAGATAGTTGCGGCCGAGGAACATGTCGAGCTCGCTCGTGCGGAACTCGCCGGTCTTGTCGTCGAAGCCTACGGCGTGGACGATGAGGAAGATGTACGCGTCGTAGTCGTCGACCTTGGGATGGTTCACGTCCACGAGGCAGTCCTCGATCGCGAGCGGGTGGAAGTGGAACGGGTCTTCGAGGATCCGCGCTTCCTCCGGGGTAGGGGTGTCGAGGTCGATCCAGTGCAGGACCTTGGGATCCGGGCTGAACATCTCCGGCGTGAACCGGTCGATCCTCCGGACCTTGCCGTCCACACACTGGAAGTAAGTGAGCACTCTGCGCTCTCTGCTACCTCTGCGCTCTCTGCGGAGCTCTAATCCCCGACCGGCTTCTCCAGCTGCGCCTGGGCCGCCGCCAGCCGCGCGATCGGCACGCGGTAGGGAGAGCAGGACACGTAGTCGAGCCCCGCCGTGTGGAAGAACCGGATGGACGCGGGGTCGCCGCCGTGCTCGCCGCAGATGCCGATCTTCAGGCCCGAGCTGGTCTGCCGGCCCTTCTTCACGCCGATCTCCACGAGCTGTCCCACGCCCGAAACATCCAGCGAGACGAAGGGATCCTTCTCGAGCAGGCCGTGCTCGATGTAGTAGTTCAGGAACTTGCCCGCATCGTCGCGGGACAGCCCGAAGCCCATCTGCGTGAGGTCGTTGGTGCCGAAGGAGAAGAACTCCGCCTCGCGCGCGATGTCGTCCGCGGTCAGCGCGCCGCGGGGCACTTCGATCATCGTCCCGATCTTATATTCGACGCCGGCTCCATCGCGGCCGAGGACCTCCCTCGCCACGTCCTGGACGATCTTCTTCTGGCGCTTCAGCTCCTCGACGTGGCCGACGAGGGGGATCATCACCTCGGGCTTCACCGGGATGCCCTTCTTCGCGACCTGGACCGCGGCCTCGAAGATCGCCCGCGCCTGCATCTTCGTGATCTCGGGGTAGGTGATGCCCAGTCGGCAGCCGCGGTGGCCGAGCATCGGGTTGAACTCGTGCAGCTCCTCCACCGCCCGCAGGAGGCTGGACACCTTGGTGATGGCCGCCTTGTTCTTAGACTCTCCCCTGGCCTTCAGCGTGGCGAGCTGCACCATCAGCTCCTCGCGCTTGGGCAGGAACTCGTGGAGCGGCGGGTCCAGGGTCCGGATCGTCACCGGATGGCCGTGCATCTCCTTGAACAGCCCGGCGAAGTCCGACCGCTGCATCGGCAACAGCTTCTTCAGCGCGCCCTGGTAGTCCGCCATCGCCCGGCCGTACTCCTTCTTGAGCTTGGCCAGCTCCTGGCGAAGCTCGGCGGCCTGGTGTCCCTTCGCTTCCTTCAGCCGCTCCTGGAGCCGCCGGGTCACGTCGAGCCCGCGCTGGCCGCGGGCGGCGGCGAGGATCATCTTCACGACGTAGGGCAGACGGTCCTCGGCGAAGAACATGTGCTCGGTCCGGCACAGCCCGATGCCGCGCGCCCCGAACGCGAAGGCCACCTTGGCGTCTCGCGGGATGTCGGCGTTGGCGCGGACGCCGAGGCGCCGGACGTCGTCCGCCCAGCCCAGCAGCCTCTCGAACTTCCGGTAGAGCGCGGACGCTTCCGGCTTCTTCTTCCCCGCCACGACCTGGAGCACCTCGGACGGGCTGGTCGGCATCTCCTTCAGGATGACCTCGCCCGTCGACCCGTCGATGGAGATGGGGTCTCCCTCCTTCAGCGTCTGGCCGCCGACCTTCAGCCGCTTGGCCCTGGCGTCGATGTGGAGCGAGCCGCAGCCCACGACGGATGGCTTGCCCATCTGCCGGCCTACTACCGCCGCGTGTGATGTCATTCCCCCGGTGGCGGTGAGGATGCCCTGGGCCACGCTCATGCCGTGGATGTCGTCCGGCACCGTCTCCATGCGGACGAGCACCACGCGCTTGCCCTTCTGGCTCCAGGCCACGGCTTCGTCGGCGGTGAAGACGACCGCGCCCGTGGCCGCGCCCGGCGAGGCGGGCAGGCCCTTGGCCGCGATCTCGGCCTTCGCCCGTTCCCTGGGATCGAAGACGGGGTGCAGGAGCTGGTCGAGCGAGGCCGGCTCCACCTTGGCCACCGCCTCGTGCGGCTTGAGGATGCCCTCGTCGACGAGGTCCACCGCGATGTGGACGGCGGCCACGCCCGTGCGCTTCCCGTTGCGCGTCTGCAGCATGTAGAGGGTGTTGTCCTGGATCGTGAACTCGAAGTCCTGCACGTCCTTGTAGTGCCGCTCCAGCCGGGTCGTGATCTCGCGGAGCTGGCGATAGGCCTGCGGCATCGCCTTCTCGAGGTCGGTGATCGGGTGGGGGGTGCGGATGCCCGCGACCACGTCCTCGCCCTGTGCGTTCTGCAGGAACTCGCCGTAGAACTCCTTGGCCCCCGTGGAGGGGTTGCGGGTGAAGCCGACGCCCGTGGCGGAGCTGTCACCCATGTTGCCGAAGACCATGCTCTGGACGTTCACGGCGGTGCCGAGGTCGTGGGGGATGTCGTTCAGCTTGCGGTAGGTCGCGGCGCGGGGGTTCATCCACGACTTGAACACCGCATCGCGCGCGCCCGTGAGCTGCTCGCGGGGATCCTGCGGGAAATCGTGGCCGGTCTGCTTCTTCACCACCGCCTGGTAGCGCTCGATCACGTCGTCGAGCGCCTTCTCGCCGAGGTCGACGTCGGCCTTGACCTTGTTCTTCTGCTTCACCGCCTGTAGCTCGTGCTCGAAGGCATCCTTGTCGATGCCGAGGACGACGTTGCCGTACATCTGGATGAAGCGGCGGTAGGAGTCCTTGGCGAAGCGGCCGTTGCCGGTCTTCTCCTTCAGCCCCTCGACCGACCGGTCGTTGAGCCCGAGGTTGAGGATGGTGTCCATCATCCCGGGCATGGAGAACTTGGCGCCGCTGCGCACCGAGACGAGCAGCGGATCGTCCGCCGCCCCGAGCTTCTTGCCCATGAGCTTCTCGAGGCGGCCGGTCGCCTGCTCGATCTCGCGGTCGATCTCCGGGGGCAGGTTGCCTTTCCGCTCCACGAAGAGGTTGCAGGCCGCGGTGGAGACCGTGAAGCCCGGGGGGACGGGCAGGCCCGCGTTGGTCATCTCCGCCAGGCCCGAGCCCTTGCCGCCGAGCAGGTCCTTCATGTCCTTGTTGCCGTCCGCCTTGCCGCCGCCGAAGAAGTAGACGTACTGGGTCACGCTTGTCCTCCGAGTTTTGAGATGTCCGCGATGCGGTAGAAGAGGGAGAGGGCCTGGGAGAGCAGGCCGAGCCGGTTGGCCCGGATCTTCTCGTCCTCGGCCATCACGAGCACGTCGTCGAAGAAGCGGTCCACCGGCGCCCGCAGGCCGGCGAGCGCGCGCAGCCGTCCCTCGTAGGCGCCGTTGGCCGCGGAAAGACGCGCGACGGCCGCGTGCAGCTCGCGCTCGGCCGCCTCGATGAGCAGGCCCGCATCCACGGCCGCCGCCTTCTGCTCGCCCAGGATGTTCTTGGCCCGCTTGAAGGCCACCGCCAGGTGCTCGAAGTCCTCGTGGGCCTCCGAGCGCACGCGATGGAGCGCCTTCAGCCGCAGCCAGGCCTCGTGGGGATCGTCGAGGGCGTCGGGGTCGCGCGCTCCGAGCACCGACTCCACCTCGTCGGCCGGATAGCCGCGTGCCACGAGCACGTAACGGAGGCGGTCGAGGAAGAACGCTTCCAGCTCCCGCTCCACCTCCGCCGCGGGCCGCTTCAGGTGGCCTTCGTATCCGGAGATCGCCGCGGCGACGAGCCGCCTCAGGCTCGGCCGCTTCTCGTCGGGCCCCGCGTGCCAGAAGTCCAGGAGCACGCGCACCGCCCCCTGGGCCGCGCGGCGCAGGCCGTAGGGGTCGCTGCTCCCGGTAGGCGCGAGCCCCAGGCCGAAGTAGCCGGCGACGGAGTCGAGCTTGTCGGCGAGCGACACGGCGCCGAAGACGGTGGCGTCGCTGCCTTCGACGGCGCCCTTCGGTGCGGCTTCTTCTTCCACGGAGAGCGGATGATAGTGCCAGCGCACGGCCCGGGCCACGCCCTCCCACTGGCCGCCCTCCACGGTGAGATAGATGCCGCCCATGACGCCCTGCAGCTCCGGAAACTCGCGGACCATGAGCGTCGTGAGGTCGGCCTTGGCCAGCCGCGCCGCCTCCCGCGCCACGTCGTGCTCGGGCCTGGTCAGGAGTCCCAGGTCGGCGCCCATCGCGTCGACGAGACGCGTCAGCCGGGCCACCTTGTCGGCGTAGGTGCCGAGGCCCTGGTGGAACGTGACGCCGGCCAGGTCGGGTACGCGCTCGGCCAGCGGCCGCTTGCGGTCTTCGCCGTAGAAGAACGCCGCGTCGCGCAGGCGGGCGACCACCACCCGCTCCATGCCCCGCACCATCGCGTCCGCGAACCGGGCGTCCGTGTTGGTGACGGCCGCGAACCGGGTGACCGCACTCGCCTCGCTGAGGGGAATGTACTTCTGGTGGTGCACGAGGACGGTTTCCAGGACCTCCCGGGGCAGAGCGCGGAACTCCGCCGGGATGCGGCCCACGACCACGGTCGGGTACTCGACGAGGTCGCGCCACTCGTCCACGAGGCCGTGGTCGTCCTTCGGCGCCGTGCCCGCGGCCGCGGCGAGCCCCTCGCGGATCCGGCGCTCCCGCTGCGCCGGGTCGAGGACCACGAAGGCCTCTTCCAGACGCGCTTCGAGGTCGGCGTAGGAGCGGACGCGGAGCGGACGCCCGGCCGCTCCTCGCGGCAGGAACCGGTGCCCGAAGCTGACATCGCCGCTGTCGACGATCGCCCGCCCCTTCGCGCCCTTCTCGAGCTCGTAGATCGTGATCGGGACGACCTTCCCGTCGAGGAGGGCCACCAGCCAGCGGATCGGCCGGCCGAAGGGGAACGCGCCCTTGCCGTCTTCGAGCCACGCGTCCCAGCTCATCCGCTTCGGGAACGCGAGCGAGCGCAGCAGCGAGGCGACGAGCGCGGGCAGCACGTCGAGCGACGCCCGCCCCGCCGTCTTCTTCACGAAGACGAGGTTCCGCTCGGACGGCGCCGCGGGGTTCCGGGCCTCCTGGGCCAGCGCCTCGGGAGCGACCCCGCTCTTGCGCGCGAAGCCCTGGGCCGCGCTCGTCCATTTCCCTTCCGCGTCGCGCGCGACCTTCAGCGACGGCCCCCAGACCTTCTCCTCGCGGTCCTCCTGGCGGCCGAGCACGTCGGCCCCCAGCACGAGCCGGCGCGGCGTGCCCGCGCTGCGGACCTCGGCCGGCTTCAGGTGCTCGCGCTCGGCGGCCTCGCCGAAACGCTGCGCGAGTTGCTCCCGGAGGCCGGGGAGCCACGGCGCCGGCATCTCCTCGCAGCCGATCTCGAGGAGGAACTCGGCTCGCGTGGAATCAGGCACGCGCCACGTCTCCTTCCGCGGGCGCCACGCAGCGCTCGGCGATCGCGCAAGCCAGCTTCCGGATACCGAGGATCATCCCTGCCCGCTGGCTCACCGAGATGGCGCCCCGCGCATCGAGGACGTTGAAGGCGTGCGAGCTCTTGAGGCACCAGTCGTAAGCCGGCAGCACGGTGCGATCCCCTGCCTTCAGCACGCGCCAGCCCTCGGCGAGGGCGCGGTCGAAGAGCAGCCGGTGGAGGTCGACGTCGGCCAGCTCGAAGGAGTAGCGCGACAGCTCGTACTCCTCTTCCTTCCGCACGTCGGCGTACAGGCGATCGGCCGACCAGCGCAGCTCGTACACGTCCTCCACGTCCTGGAGGTACATCGTGATCCGCTCGAGGCCGTACGTGATCTCGGCCGAGATCGGCGCGAGGTCGATCCCGCCCGCCTGCTGGAAGTAGGTGAACTGCGTGATCTCCTGGCCGTCGAGCAGCACCTGCCAGCCGATGCCCCAGGCCCCCAGCGTCGGCGACTCCCAGTTGTCCTCCTCGAAGCGCACGTCGTGGGCGGCGGGGTCGATGCCGAGGGCGGCCAGGCTCTTCAGGTACACGTCCTGCACGTCGGCGGGCGCCGGCTTCAGGATGACCTGGAGCTGGAGGTGCTTGTAGAGCCGGTTCGGGTTCTCGCCGTAGCGGCCGTCGGCGGGGCGCCGCGACGGCTGGACGTAGGCGACACGCCATGGCTTCGGTCCCAGGACACGCAGGAACGTCTCGGGGTGCATGGTGCCGGCGCCCACCTCGGCGTCCCACGGCTGGGCGACCAGGCACCCTCGCTCGGCCCAGTACGCCTGCAGCGTGGCGATGACGTCCTGCAGCGTCGGACCCTCCGGGCGGCGCGCCGTCATCGCACTTCCCGCGCCACGTCGCGCAGCACGCGGATCGAGCGCAGGTCGCGCTCGAGGTGCCGCCGGATCAGGTCGCGGTGAAAAGACTCCAGGCTCGCCGACTCGCCTTCCCCCGAGGCGCCGACGGCCGCGGGCGCGAGGCCGAAGATCCGCCGCAGGTAGCCGCGAGTGGCGGCGGTAAGCCCCGGTCCCGAGGCCGGGCCGCAGCTCGGGCAAACGAAACCGTGAGCCGGGCCGTGGTAGTCGACCTCGCCCGCCGGCAGCTCTTTCTCGCAGGCGGCGCAGTGGTCGAGCGACGGGTAGAGCCCGTGCAGCCGCAGCAGCCACGCTTCGAGGTAACGCGCCAGCGCCGTCACCGATGAGCCTTTCTCCACCGCGTCCACCACCGCCAGGGCCAGGCGATACACCGCGTCCTCCGCCTCGCCCTCCTGCGCGAAGGCGTCGAGCAGCTCGGCGAAGTACGAGAGGGCCATCGCCTCGTCGAGCCCGCGGGCGCCGGCGGGGAAAGCCGAGCGCAGCAGCTCGCACTCCCCCAGCCGGTACAGCTCGGCGCCCTGGCGCCCATACAGCCCCACCCGCACCTCGCTCAGCGGCTCGAGCGCGGACTGGTACCGGCTGCGCCGGCCCCGCGCCCCCTTCGCCACCGCCCGCACCTTGCCCCGCTCGCGGGTGAGGAGCACCACCACCTTGCTCGTTTCGCCCAGCTTGTAACTGCGCAGGACCAGGGCGTCCGAGGAGATGGGCGGCATGGCTTGGGAGGAGCCGGTGAGGACGGCCTCGCCGAAGCCGCTAACTTAGCACAGCCGCGGCGCTTGCGCCATCGCTGTACCGCCGCGCCACGCGTGTGGTAGCTTGGCGGGATGCGAGTCTGGCGCGTGGCCGCGATCGTCGCCGCGGGGTCGGTCATGGGGCTCGCCTGGAACGCCTTCGGCGGGCGGGGCATCGCCCTGTCGGGCAACGCCTACATCAAGCCCGGCGAGGACGTAGTGGAGATCGACGCGGCCGAGGCGAAGAAGCGTCTCGAGAAGGCCGCGCTCTTCCTCGACGCGCGTCCGGTCGCCTTCTACGAGATGGGCCACATCCCCGGCGCGCGGCCGCTGCCGGAGGACGACTTCGACCGCGCCTTCGCGGGCCTCGAGCCGCGCCTGCGCAACACCCTCGACATCGTCGTCTACTGCAGCGGCTACGGGTGCGAGGCGAGCCACATCGTGGCCCGGAAGCTGAGGGAGAAGGGCGTCCACGCCGCCATCCTCCACGAGGGTTGGCCGGCGTGGACCGACGCCGGCTACCCGACGAAGGAGGGAAAGGAGCCGTGAGGGCGCTGCGTCATCCCGCGCTGCACTGGCTCCTCGGCATTGCGCTCGGCGCGGTCTTCATCTATGCGAGCATCGACAAGATCGAGCAGCCGCGCGAGTTCGCCCGCATCGTCTACCACTATCGGCTGATCGGCCCCAGCGCGGCGCTCGGCTTCGTGCCCGCCAACACCCTCGCGGTGACGCTGCCGTGGATCGAGGCGCTCGCCGGCCTGCTGCTGATCGTGGGCGTCTGGCGGCGGGAAGCCGCGCTCACCGCGGCTCTTCTCCTCGTGATGTTTCTCGCCGCCGTCGGCTGGGCGCTCGCGCACGGCATCGACGTCGAGAACTGCGGCTGCTTCAGCGTCAGCGGCGAGGGCCGGGCCGCGGGCGCAAAGCTGATCCTTCAAGACCTGGGGCTGCTGGCGCTGGCGCTCGTCCTTGCGTTCGTTCCGCCCCGGGCCCGAGAAGTCGCCAGCGTGAATGAGCAAGGGGGCGCTGCGGCGCGCCCCCTTGAACCCCCGCTCGCGTCTTCCACGACGTCGAAGTGAATTCGCCGCCGCTGATCCAGCGGGTCCGCTACGCGGCCCCGGGGGGAGTAAATCCCGCTTCGCTCGCAGCCTTTAGCTCTAGGCGCTCGAGCCGCGCCGCCGCGGCACGCTCAGCGACCCCCACGTCTGCCACTTGTAGTGCTTGGCCAGGTAGACGATCTGGCCGACGTGCTGGCCATAGTGGACGAGCTGGCGGTTGATCGCGTCGAGGGCGCTCAGGGACTCGCCGCGGATCAGGACCGTGCGCGTGAGGTCGTCGGGCTTCAGCGCGTCGAGGGCGGCGAAGAGGCACGCCCAGCCCGACTCCCAGCGCTGCATGAGCTGTGGCTTCGTGGTCAGCCCCGGCTCGAACTCGGTGTCGCGGTGGCGGTCCGGCTTCTCGCCGTCCGTCGTGAGGAAATCGGTCCAGCGCGAGCGCATGTTGCCCGCGATGTGCTGGACGAGGACGGCGACGCTGTTCGACTCCGGGTCGAGGCTCTTCGCCAGGTCAGCATCGTCGACCCGGGCGATGGCCTGCTCGCCCAGGGTCTTCAGAGACTCCAGGCGGGCACGCGCGCTGCGCAAGAAGTCGGCGGCGATGTCGGCCCGGTCACCCACTCGAACACCTCGGCCGGCCGGTCCTCTTCGATGGCGGGGAGGGCGGCGCGAGCGCAATTCTAACCCGGCGGTCGTGGGACCTCAGCGCGTCACCCGACGTGCTAGAGTGTGTTCGGGATGGGCCATGGCCCTCACGCACGTGTCGGTCCGTATCGCCAATCCAGCGCGGGCGCGCCGCTTCGCACAGGTGAAATTCCTGGTGGATTCGGGCGCCGTCTACTCGGTCGTACCCGCGCGCACTCTCGAGAGGCTCGGCGTGAAGCCTCACTCCCGCCGCACCTTCCTCCTGGCCGACGGCTCGGAGGTGACGCGGCGGATGGGTGACGCCGTCTTTCGTTTGGAGGGACGGCAAGGCGCCTCGCCGGTGATCTTCGGTGAGAAGGGCGACAGTACGCTGCTGGGCGCCGTGACCCTGGAGTCGCTGGGTGTCTTGCTCGATCCCTTGCGCAGGGAACTGCGGCCACTGCCGATGATCCTGGCGCCCAGCACGCAGCGGCGCGTTTCGAATCGCTGACCCCAGCCAAACACGATTCGAAGTCCGGTTTCGGCGTTGATGGTGGGACGTGCTGTCAGCGGGACGTGTCCGCGAGCCATTCCCCTTCGAAGAGCACTTCCACCTCGCCCACCTGATGGACGTGGCCGCCCTCCGGCCACTCCACCTCCAATACGCCGCCGTCGCACACGACACGCAGGTTGCGGTCGGCGAGTCCCTTGACGATCGCGGCTACCGCCGCGCTCGCCGACCCGGTGCCCGACGCGCGGGTGTAGCCCACGCCTCGCTCCCAGAATCGCACGCGGATCTCGCGGCGGGAGGGAACGGACACGAACTCGACGTTGGTCTTGCGCGGGAAGAAGGAATGCGACTCGAGGGCGGCGCCCAGCCGGGCCAACCGGGCGTCGTCGGGCGGCGCGTCCACGAAGACCGCGCAGTGCGGGTTGCCGAGCGACGTCGCGGTGATGCGGACGGTCTCTCCCCCCGCCTCCAGGGGATGGTCGACCACGCGGTCGCGCGGCGGGTCGAGGCGCACCGGGATGTCACGGCTGGCGAGGATGGCCGGGCCGAGGTCGGTGGCGACGCGATAGCGCGCGCCTCCGACCGCCTCCACCGCCACCGGCCGCGGTCCCGGCACCGTCTGCACGACGTGGCGGGGCGGCACCAGCCCGCGGCTGACCGCCCATGCGGCCAGGCATCGCACACCGTTGCCGGAGATCTCCGCGTCGCTGCCGTCGGCGTTGATGAGCCTCATGTGCACGCGGCCATCCTGGACGAGGTAGACGAGGACGCCGTCGCCGCCGACGCCCTCGTGCCGGTCGCACAGGCGCCGGGCCCACGGCGCCGCCTCCGCCGGGCAGCTCCCCCTCTCCACGAGGATGAAGTCGTTGCCGAGGCCGTGGGCTTTCGCGAACTTCATCCTTTCTTCTTTCCCCGCACGGGGAGCGGGGGCGGGAACGTGCCCAGGCTCAGCACGAACCGTCCGTTCAGGCCCGAGCGCTGCCAGTGCAGACCGCCGTCGGCGCTGCGCCAGACGCCCTGGTCGGTGGCGGCGAAGATCTCCGCGCCCGACGCCGGCGCGAGCGGGAAGAGCAGCCGGTGGACCGGCCGTCCTTCCAGGCCATCGGTCAGGGTCACCCATGTGTGGCCCATGTCCTCGGAACGCTTGACGCCGGCGCCTGTCGCGGCATAGAGAAACGGCCCCAGCCACACGAGGTCCCCGACCCGTTGGCCATCGAGGCCGGCCGCGCTCCAGGTCTTGCCTCCGTCCCGGGACCGGAAGACCCCGTCGGCGACCGTGCCCGCGAACAGCACGGGGTCGACGACGAAGAAAGCGGAGAGCGCGAGCGACAGCACGTCGCCTTCGGGCAGGCCGGTCCCGGGGCCGGTGAAGCTCGTTCCCCCGTCCAGCGACACCATGACGCCGCGGCCGGTGGCGGCGACGAGGGCCGGGCCCGGCCACTCGAGCCGGCCGACCGGGATGCCCGCGAGCGCGGGGCGATCGAAGGTGCGCCCGGCGTCGGGCGACTTCAGGAGGCCCTCGGTGGTGCCGACGAAGAGGGTCGAGTCGGCTTGCGGGTAACGCGAGGGCAACACGGCCAGGACCAGCCCCGGCACGCTGAGAGCGTTCCAGGTCTCCCCGAAGTCGTCGGACACCAGCACCTGCCGCTCGGCGCCCACGTAGACCCGGGGCCCGAGAGGATGGATGGAGCGGACGGCTCCCGACGGGGCGGCGCCGCCCTGGGCACCCTGCACGCGCTCCCAGCTCCCCCCCCAGTCCCTCGACCGCCACAGCCCGTCGGCGGCGCCGGCGAAGATGGTGAGGGTCGTGATTACGGGGTTCGCGGGGGCCTGGGCGGATGCGACCGCGCCGGCCGCGAGCAGGAGGCCGCCGAGCGCGACCGCGGTCCGCCTCTTCATCGCGCGAAGCAGGGACGGAGGCGGGTGGCGGCCTGGCCCGGCTCCTCGGGGATGACGCGCACGCCGCCCACCACGCCCATGAAGTTGGTGTCGCCGATCCACCGCGGCACCGCGTGAAGATGGATGTGGTCGGCGACCCCGGCCCCCGCCGGCCGGCCGAGGTTCATGCCGATGTTCATGCCGTCGGGCTTGTAGACCTCGCGGAAGGCCTCTTCCGCCCGGCGCGCCAGGCTCATCATCTCCGTCAGCTCCTCGGCGGTGGCGTCGTGGAGCGTCGCGACGTGGCGGCGCGGCGCGATCATGATGTGCCCGGGATTGTAGGGATACCGGTTCATGACGACGAAGTCGTGGGCGCCCACGTGCACGACGAGGCTGTCGGGCCCGCCCGCCCCTTCGATGGCCCGGCACAGCACGCAGCCCGGCTCCTTTGCGCCCGCGGTCACGTATTTCTCCCTCCACGGAGCCCAGAGAACGTCCATCAGCCCTCGAAAGACACCGCGTACACCGGGAAGCTCGAGCGGACCCCCTTGAACTTCGCGTCCCCGGCGTAGCTGAGCTGGATCCGCTTGGAGATCTGCTCGTCGAAGTATTCCATCACGCTGCGGCCGTCCTTCTCGACGTGGACGAGCGGGAGCTGGCTCTCGAGCTGCACCAGCGTGTCGCGGCTGATCGCGATCCCTTCGTTGATCAGCGTCCCCGATGCGTCGACCGTCACCGACATGCCGGGGGCGCCGGAGCGACCGGCCGCTCCGGGTTCCTCGTCCTCGTCCAGGGCCCGCGTCGCCCCCGCGGACAGGCGGCCGGCAAGGTTGACGTTGCGCCCGATGACGGTGGTCTGCACCGCTTGCTCGTCGGCGATGAAGCGCGCGATGTACACGCGGCCGTAATGGATGGCGATCCCCATCTTGAAGTACGTCGTGCCCTCCTCGCGCATCCGCTGCAGCGTCTCCTGGCAGAGGATCGCCGTCCGCAGGGCGTTCAGCGGGTTCAGGGGATCGAGGTGATCGGTCCCGTAGTTGACCATGATGCCGTCCCCGAGGAACTTGTCCACCGTTCCCCCGAACCGGCGCACGTGGGGCACGAACTCGTCGAACACCGTGTACAGCTCCCGCGTGAGGTCGCGCTCCGAGATGTGGCCCTCGGAGGTCTTGGTGAAGCCGCGCAGGTCGAGGAAGAGCACGGATGCGTTGACCGCGCTGTTGAGGACGGTGGCCGAGTCGCCGAACTCGTAGAGGCGCATGCCCTTGCTCACGCGGTCGTCGAGGGAGGCGCCAAACGGGCCGTGGAGCACGACCTGGTCACGGACGTGGGCGAGGATCTCGAAGCGCTTGACGCCCGAGATGAGGTCGAGGAACGCGTCGACGATCTCGGCCGGACGGCGCTTGTCCGCCTCGGCCTTGATGCGGGCGGAGGCCATGAGCCGGGTGCCCGTCGTCCAGGCATCCGCGAGCAGGTAGGGCAGCACGTGGCTGTTCATCATCACCTTCGCCGCGCCGGCCGGCGTCTGCCAGTGCTCCTTCGGCAGGTCGGGCAGGTGGCGGGCCATGCGGGCGAGCAGGCCCCGGTCTCCCTCGCGCAGCCGGCGCTCGGTCTCCCGCACCAGGATCGAGTACAGCTCGAAGAACACGTCGGCGGAGAGGCGGTACCGCTTGTTGGCGGCCAGGAACTGGTTGAAGTCGACGTCGGAGATGCTCAGCTCGGTGAAGGCGAAGCCGTCGTCGAGGAGAGCGTCCACGAGGGCGGTGTTCTCGCGCGTGCCGGCCAGGAAGGCGACGCGGCCGGGGCAGTTGCGGTCCACGACGCGGCGCGCGCTCTGGTTCACGCGCTTGTAGAACGACGACAGCAGCGGGTGGAGCGAGTATTTGGCCTTCTTGATCGCGGGCGACTTCGCCTCCAGCTCGTGCAGCGACTCCGCCACGTCGCGGGTGAGGGCCAGCCAGCACAGGTTGAGGAGGCCGAGCCGCCGATCGGCCGCGCGCACGGACTGCAGCAGGCGTTCGAGCGCCTCCTCGTAATCGGCCTGGTCGCGGGGCAGGTCGCGGCCGGCGCGGTCGGGGGGGGCGGCGCCCTCGGCGCCGATCTGGCTGAGCAGCCCCTGCAGGAAGCGCAGGAGCAGCGTGCGGAGCTGGGGATGGAAGCGGACGGCGAAGACGCTCCGGCCGCCCTCGCGGTCGGGCGGGGGCAGCGAGGGCAGAGGAGAGCCCAGGAGCAGCTCGACTTCGGCGGGGCCTCCGGCCACGAACCGGGCGCCCGCGGGGTCCTTCAGGTACAGGGAGGCTGACCACATCGAGTCAGCGGCGGTTGATCAGCTCCCGCAGCTCCTTTCCAGGCTTGAAGTGCGGGATCTTCTTCGCGGGGACCACGACACCGGCGCCGGTCTTGGGGTTGCGGCCGGTGCGGCTGCCCCGCCGCCGGACGCGGAAGCTGCCGAAGCCGCGCAGCTCGATCTTGTCGCCCCGCTGGAGCGCGTCGATGATGGACGTGAAGACGGCGTCGACGATGACCTCGGAATGCTTGCGGGTCAGGTCGGAGACCTTCGAGACGGTCTCGACCAGCTCCGCCTTGGTCACGCGTTACTCCTCTTCCTCGGCCTCGTCCTTCCGATCCTCCACGACGCGGGCCTGGGCGGCGCGGATGGCGTCGCCGAGCGTGGAGCGGTCGGATCCCGCCGTCTCGCGGTAGCTCTCCAGGTCCTTCTGGTACTCGTCCTGCTTCACGGCCTTGATGCTGAGGCCGATCTTCTTCTCGCCCTCGTTGATCTTGATGATCTTCATCGGGTAGGTGTCGCCGACCTTGAACTGCTCCTCCGGCTTGTCCACCCGCTTCTCGTCCAGCTCGGAGACGTGCACGAGGCCCTCGATCCCCTCCGCCAGCTCCACGAACGCGCCGAAGTTGGTCAGGCGGACGATCTTGCCCTCCACGATCTCGCCCACCTTGTGGTGGGCGAAGAACTCGTCCCACATGTCGGTGGCGAGCTGCTTCAGGCCGAGCGACAGCCGCTGGTTCTCCGCGTCGATGTTGAGCACGACCGCCTCGACGGTGTCGCCCTTCTTGAGGATCTCGGAGGGGTGCTTGACGCGCTTGGTCCAGGAGAGGTCCGAGATGTGGATGAGGCCGTCGATGCCCTCCTCGACCTCCACGAACGCGCCGAACTCGGTCAGGTTGCGGACCTTGCCCCGCAGCTTCGCGCCCACCGGGTACTTGTCGGCCAGCTCCTGCCAGGGATTCGACTCGATCTGCTTCAAGCCGAGGCTGATGCGGTGCGCCTCCTGGTCGATGCCGAGGACCGCGCACTCGACCTCCTGGCCCACGGTGAGGATCTTGGAGGGGTGCTTGACCTTCTTGGACCAGCTCATCTCGGAGACGTGGATGAGGCCCTCGACCCCCTGCTCCAGCTCCACGAAGGCGCCGTAGTCGGTGAGGCTCACGACCTTGCCCTTGACGCGGCTCCCCGTGGGGTACTTGAGGGTCGCGGTCGTCCAGGGGTCGGCCTTGAGCTGCTTGTAGCCGAGGCTCACGCGCTCGCTGTCGCGGTCGAACTTCAGGACCTGGACCTTGATCTCCTCCCCGACGTTCAGGACCTCGCTCGGGTGATTGATGCGGCCCCAGGACATGTCGGTGATGTGGAGCAGGCCGTCGATGCCGCCGAGGTCCACGAAGGCGCCGTACTCGGTGATGTTCTTCACCGTGCCCATGAGGACCTTGCCCTCCTCGAGGGTCTCCAGCGTGTCGCGCTTCTTCTCGGCGTTCTCTTCTTCGAGGACGGCCTTGCGTGAGAGCACGATGTTGCCGCGCTTCTTGTTGACCTTGATCACCCGCATGCGCAGCTCCTGGCCCTTGAGGCTGTCCAGGTTGCGCACGGGGCGGAGGTCGACCTGGGAGCCGGGGAGGAACGCGCGCACGCCGATGTCGACGGCGAGGCCGCCCTTCACGCGCTCGATCACGCGCCCGATCACGACGCGGCGCTCCTGGTAGGCGCGCTCCACGTCGTCCCAGACCTTCATCTTCTCGGCCTTCTCCTTGGAGAGGACGACGTAGCCTTCCTTGTCCTCCGTCTTCTCCAGGAGCACGTCGACCGTGTCGCCGACCTTGATGCTGATCTTGCCCGTCTCGTCGCGGAACTCGTCGACGGGGATGATCCCCTCCGACTTGTAGCCGACGTCGACGATGACCTCTGAATCCGACACCTGCAGCACGATGCCCTTCACGACCTCGCCCTCGGCGAAGTTCTTGAAGCTCACGTCGTACATGTCGAGCAGGCGCTCGAATTCCTCGGGGTCGGGAGCAGCGCCCTCCCCGGGCTCGGGCTCTTCCGCCTGAGCCGTGGCCGACGTCTTGGCCCCGATGGGGGCGAGGGTGCGCTCCGTCTTCTCAGTTTCCGGCATGTGTCCTACGAAACCTCCAGGCTTTGGGATGGTCCGCACGGCGAGGCGCCTTCGGCAGGCTCCCGGCGCACAGGACTAAAGATCAGATGTTAGGCGAGCCGGAGAAAGCTGTCAAACGTGGTAGATCACTCACTTCGTCCGGACCGACTTGTACATCGACGAGCACCTGACGCGCAGTGATCGCGGGTGACGGCCTCGACATCCGGCCTGTCGCGCCCCCGGTGGATACATTAAAAGTCATTGCGCTTGTTGCCTTTACGCGTCATCCCCGATCTGGCCGCTTCTCAAAGAAGCCTTGCGCAGCCGTCGTCAGCCCCTGCGCGGTCGCCGGCGACGCCACTATTCGCACGTCCAGACCCGCATCCCGCGCCGCCTGCTCGGTAACGGGACCGATCACGGCCACGGCGAGCCCGCGGGCGCGTTCGCCCAGGATGCCCGTGAGTCCGTCGACGGCTGAGGGCGAAGCGAGAATGACGAGGTCGAGCGGCTCCGCGAGCACGCCTTGCAGGCGATCGCTCGCGTCGCCGGGCGTCACCGTGCGGTAGGCGATGACCGTTTCGACGCGGGCGCCCTGCGCGCGCAGGCCGGCCGCGAGCGTGTCGCGGGCGCGGTCTGAAACCGGGAGCAGAACGTGCTGGCCGGCGAGATCGAGGGCGCGGAAGGCCTCGACGAGGCCCTCGGCCCGGTACCGTGAAACGGGCTGGAGGTCCACCCCGCGGCCGGTGAAGCGCTCGGCGATCGCATGCGCGGTGGCCGGCCCCACGGAGGCCAGCCGAAGGCGGGCGGGGAGCTTGCCTCCGAGCTGGTCGAGCCGATCGGCCACCGCATCCACGGCGTTCGCGCTCGTGAAGGCGAGCCACTCGTAGCTCGCCAGCCGGCCGAGGGCGCGATCCAGGGGACCCCCATCCTCGGGCGGCTCCTGCGCGATGAGCGGAACCTCCACCACCGTCGCCCCGAGCGCCGAGAGCGCATCGACGAGAGAGCGGGACTGCTCGCTCCGGCGGGTGACGAGGATCCGCCGATCCTGGAGCGGCTTCACCCCTGCATCAGCTCCCGCGCCCCGCGCGCCAGCAACTGCTCGGCGAGCGCGGCTCCCGCGCGCAACGGATCGACGTCGCGCGCTTGTCCCCGGAGGAGGCCGGAGCCGTCGGCGCGCGACACGAAGGCGGTGAGGCGCAGCGCGCCGTCCTCCTCCACCGCATACGCTCCGAGAGGCACATTGCATCCGCCCTGAAGCCCGGCGAGCAGGGCGCGCTCGGCGGCGACGGCGCGCGAGGTCTGGGGGTCGTTCAGCGGCGCGACCGAAGACGCGACCGGCCCGTCGTCCTCGCGGCACTCCAGGGCGATCGCGCCCTGGCCGGGTGCGGGCAGGAACACGTCGGGCTCGAGGACCTCGGTGACCTCGCCGCGCCGGCCCAGGCGCTCCAGGCCGGCCACGGCGAGGAGAATGGCGTCGCATGCTCCTTCGCGTAGCTTGCGGAGCCGCGTGTCGACGTTGCCCCGCAGATCCTGGAGGACGAGGTCGGGGCGCAACGCCGCCACCTGAGCCCGCCGCCGCAGGCTGGTCGTCCCCACCC
>QHVJ01000335.1 GCA_003222275.1 Acidobacteriota bacterium
CGACGAGATGCGCTACGCCCGCGAAAAGCTCGGGATGCGCGGCGGGTTCCTGCGGCCCAACCCGTATCACGGCAAGAAGATGATCAGCGACCCGATGTACGAGCCGTTCTGGACGATGGCCGAGGACCTCGATGTCTCCATCGGCTTCCACGAGGGATCGACCAACGCGATGCCGACCGTCGGCGTCGATCGGTTCGAGGACGACCGCGCGGCGCGCCACATGGTCTCGCACACGATGGAGATGATGCTCGTGGCGCTGAGTGTCATCTGGGGCGGTGTCGTCGACCGTCATCCGCGATTGCGCGTCGCGTTTCTCGAGTCGGGCGGCGGCTGGATCGCGCCGTGGCTCGACCGCATGGACCGGCACTTCGATGACCAGGGCTTCAACGAGTCCGCGCCGAAGACGAGGCCGAGCGAGCTGTTCCAGCGCAATTGCTGGATCTCGTTCGAGCCGGTCGAGAGCAGCATCGCGGTGCTGGCCGACTACATCGGGCCGCACAAGATCATGTGGGCCACCGATTATCCGCACTCGGACGGCTTCTTCCCGGGCGCGCCGCAGATGCTCCGCGAGCGCCTCGGAACACTGTCCCCCGAGGCGAAGCACCAGGTGCTCGCCGGCGGCGCGCTCGGCTTCTACGGGATGAGCTGAGGCCGGCACCGCAAAGCGCTACGCTGACCCCGGCGGTTAACTATCGAGCGCAGCCACCGCCTCGATCTCGATCAGCGCCTCTGGGATCGCCAGATTCGAGATCTGCACCAGTGTGCTCGCGGGCGGGTTGGGCCCGAAGAACTCCGAGCGCACCTCGCCGTACGCCTCCCGATAACGCACGTCGATGACGAAGACGGTGACCTTGACGACATCGTCCATCTTGCCGCCGCCGGCCTCGACGATCATCTTGATCTGCTCGAAGATGCGGCGTGTTTGCGCCTTGATGTCGCCCTTGCCCACGAGATTGCCGTCTTTGTCGTAGGGCAACTGGCCCGCCACGTAGATGGTGTTGCCCACGCGCCAGCCAAGGGTGTAGCGCGGCCGCTGGTCCTTCATGCCGGGCGGAGCGATCGGGATGCGTGCCATGACGACTCCTCCATTTCTCGACGGCCGGGCCGTCGACGTTCGATCGAACGGCCTCGCGCCCCTGGCGCGGGCCGCGATAGTATGTGCCCGTTCGATCTCCTCCGGAGGGATTACTGATCCGCATCGCCGTTCTGAACTTCGTCCATGAAGGCGTCGAGCTGGTCGGCATCGAATCGCCGCTCTGGCCCCGGACCGGTACCGGTTCGGGCTGGATCACGAGGGAGGCCTACGAGCACTTTCTCGGCCGCATGATCGCCGAGCTCGAGCGTGGCGGGAGATGGCACGGCGTCTATCTCGCCCTGCATGGCGCGATGGGTGTGCGCGGCGTGGCGCGGCCCGAGGCCGACATCGCCCGCCGCGTGCGCGAGATCGTGGGCCGCGACGCCTTCATCGCCGGCACCTTCGATCCGCACGGCAACGAGGACGCCGAGTTCCTGCGTCAGACCGACTTCGCGTTCTGCGCGAAATACTTCCCGCACTACGACAGCCGCCTGCAAGGCGAGCGCGCGGCCCGCATGCTGATCCGCGCCATCCGCGGCGACTACACACCTGTCAGTGCCACCGTGAAGGTTCCGATCCTGACCGCGACGGTCCTGCAATGGACTGGCGCCTCGCCGTGGATGGACCTCGTCCAGCGCGCACTCGTCTGGGAAGCGCGCGAGCCCGACCTCTACATGAACGTCTTCTTCGGCTTCCCGTTCGCCAACGTGCCGGATGTCGGCATGACGGTCCAGGCGATGACCAACGGCAAACCCGCGCTTGCGCGCAAGGCCGCCGACGACGTCGCGACGTGGGCATGGCGCCGGCGCGAGGCACTGCTGAAGACGGCGACGGTGCATCCCATCGCCGAGGGCGTCGAGCTCGCCAAGGAGGCGGTGGCGCGCGACGCCTGGCCCGCGGTGCTGGCCGACCATTCCGACCGCTCTGGCTCGGCGACGTGGGTGCTGCAGCAGGTGATCGCGCAGGACCTGGCCGACGTGCTGATTGCCACCATCGCCGACCGCACGGTCGTCGAGGCGGTCGTGGCCAAGGGTCTGAAGGCCGGCGATCCGTTCGACACGGACGTTGGCGGCCTGGCCGACGAGTCCGCCGGCCAGCCGGTGCGGATCAAGGGCACGATCACGGGCGTGGCGGATATCGCCGGCCGGCACTGGGTGAGCGTCGCCTTCGGGCGAGGCAATGTCGTGCTGATCAGCGAATATCTCACCCAGGTCATGGACCCGCTCGGCCTGACGGGGCCGGGATTCTCGATCGATCAGTTCAAGGTCTTTGCAATCAAGTCTCGTGTGCACTTCCGCCGCGGCTTCGACGATTCGGGCTTCGCGAAGACGATCCTGTTGGTCGAGCCGGAGCAGCCATTCCTCGGCACGGTACGGCTCGAGGCGCTGCCCTACCGGAACGTCGACATCTCCAAGTTCTATCCGTACGGCGACGTCAGCTTTCCCTGAGACATGACGCTGCCAGTGTTCGAGACACCGCGCCTGATCGTGCGGTCCATCACCGAGCACGACGCCGAAGGTCTGCATGAGGCGTACGGCGATGCCGACGCCATGCGGCACTGGGACCTCCCTCCATCGGTAGACGTGTCGCAGACCGCCGAGCGCATACGCCTGTCCGCTGAAGCCGACCCACGCTGGCATGGCATGTGGGCGGTCCAGACTCATGCGGGCCGGTTCGTGGGCGCGATCAACTATCACGCGCACAACGAACAGCAACGGCGACTCGCGCTCGGGTGGATCGTGGTGCCGTCGTGCTGGCGCCAGGGTCTCATGACGGAGGCGGCGCCGCCCGTGATCTCGCATTGCTTCACGCGTCTGAACGCGCATCGCATCGAAGCTCGGATCGAGCCGGAGAACGTGTCGTCACGGCGGCTGGCTGCGAAGCTGCGCTTCACCGAGGAGGGCCTGCTGCGCGACTGGCTCTGCGTCGCGGGCGAGTTCCGCAACGTCGTGATGTACAGCCTGCTGCGCACGGAATGGAGTTAAGCTCCGCCCAGTTGACGGACGACGCCGTTCCAGAGCGAGTGAACGACCATAAGGAGCCGACCATGCTGATCGTCGACGCGCAGATTCATCTCTGGAATGCGGGCAACCCCACCAGCCCATGGCACCGGCAGATCCCCGCCTATCTCAAAGAACATGCCCTGAAGGAGATGGACGCCGGCGGTGTCGATGCCGCCATCCTCACGCCGCACACGCCGTGGGATCCGAACGCGAACGAGCTCTGCATGGAGGCCGCGCGCGCGCATCCCGACCGGTTCGCGATCCTCGGCAACTTCCCCCTCGACAAGCCCGAGAGCCGCGCGCTGGTCGACACGTGGAAGCAGCGCCCGGGAATGCTCGGCTGCCGCTTCACCTTCATCGGGCCGGACCAGAGCACGTGGCCGACGGACGGCACCGTCGACTGGCTGTGGCCGGCAGCGGAGCGGGCCGGCCTGCCGATCGCGATGATGGCGGCGAACTTTCTGCCGAAGGTCGGCGAGGTCGCCCAGCGGCACCCAAACCTCAAGCTGATCCTCGATCACCTCGGTCGCCCGAGGGGGGACACGAGCGCGAGTGAGCGGTGGGCGAATCTGGCGGACGTGCTCACGCTCGCGAAATATCCCAACATCGCGATGAAGGCGACCGGCCCGCCGAGCTATTCCGATCAGCCCTACCCGTTTCGCGACATCCACGACAATCTGCACCGCCTCTACGACGCCTTCGGCCCCGCGCGCTGGTTCTGGGGCACGGACATCACGCGCATGCCGTGCTCGTGGCGTCAGTGCGTGACGCTGTTCACCGAAGAGCTGCCCTGGCTGAAGGGCCGCGACCTCGAACTGGTCATGGGCCGGGCTGTCTGTGACTGGCTGGGATGGAAACGATAGGAGATACGACATGAGACCCAACAAGCTGCGCGAGCTCCTGAAGTCCAACAAGCCCACGCTGTCCACCCACATTCACACCACGTGGCCGTCCGTGGTGGAAGCCATCGGGCACACGGGTCTCTACGACTACGTCGAGTTCGTGGGCGAGTATGGCCCCTTCGACCTCCACGACCTCGACAACCTCGCGCGAGCCGGCGACATCTACAACATGTCGATGCAGCTCAAGGTCGACCAGGAGCCGCGGGGCTTCCTCGCGCAACGGGCGATCGGGTCCGGCTTCCACAGCATCCTGTTCGCGGACTGTCGTTCAGCCGCCGACGTGCAGGAGTGCGTGCGCATCGTGCGCGCGGAGACCCCGGAGGACGGAGGAACCTACGGCGTGGCCACCCGTCGGTTCACCTACATGGGCTATGGCGGCACCAAGGAGTACGTCCAGGCCCTGCGCGACATCGTCGTGGCCATCATGATCGAGAAGCCGGGAACGGTCGACACGCTCGAGGAAGTCCTCTCCGTCAAAGGTGTCGACGTGGTGCAGTGGGGCGGCTCCGACTACTCGATGGCGCATCGGACGAGCCGGCGAGCGCTATTCGCCCCAGCTACGAGTGGTGGAGTGCCGCGTGTTCGAAACGGCCATCAAGATGGGCGTGCCGCCCCGCGCCGAGATCGCCACCGCGGATCAGGCGAAGTACTTCCTCGACATGGGCGTCCGGCATTTCTCCGTCGGCACCGACATCACGATCCTGCACCAGTGGTGGAAATCCCAGGGGGAGGACCTGCGCAAGGCTCTCGGCCATTGACACACCTGCGCGCGTGAGAGAGGGCGAGCACGAATGGCGACCAACCGACGGCAGCAGATCCAGCTGAGCCCCGACGAGCAGGCCGCGTTCTTCAGGGAGCGCAAGAAGGCCGCCCTCGCCACCATCGACAAGGACGGCTTCCCCCATGTCGTGGCCATGAACTACTTCGCGCGGGCCGGCGCCTTCTACATGACCTCCTACGGGAAGGCGCAGAAGGTCGTCAACATCCGCCGCAATCCCAAGGTGGCGCTGATGATCGAGGCCGGCGACGAGTACGCTGAGCTGCGGGGCGTGATGATCCGCGGGCGCTGCGAGATCCTGGAGGACGAGGCCAGTGTCAGGGCGGCGTTCGAGGGGCGGACGGGAGCGCAGGCGAATGCGTCGCCGGTCCAGCCGGGCGCGCTGGCCAGCGCGCCGAAGCGCGTGGTGCTCAAGATCGTCCCGGAGAAGGTGGTGAGCTGGGACCACCGCAAGCTCGGCGGACGATACTGACCCACTACCGTGAAGCGGCGCGTGCGCGGTGCGCGACGACCCCTCGCCTCGCGAGCTCGGCCTCGACGTCGCCCGCAAGAAATCGATGCGCCGCCTCGTGTCGCCTCAATGCGGAATCCATGTGGCAA
>QHVJ01000336.1 GCA_003222275.1 Acidobacteriota bacterium
CTTGGCCAGCCGCTCCTGGAGCTTCTCCCGGTCGTAGTCGGAAGTGGTCTCGTCGATCTGGGTCCGGATCTGCTTGACGCGGCCCTCGATGTCCTTCGTCTTGCCCGCGCCCTCGACGATCGTGGTGTTGTCCTTGTCGATGGTGATCTTCTTGGCCTTGCCGAGGTCGTCGAGCTTGAGGTTCTCGAGCTTGATGCCGAGGTCTTCGGTGATGGCCTTGCCGCCGGTGAGGGTCGCGATGTCCTCGAGCATGGCCTTGCGGCGGTCGCCGTAGCCCGGCGCCTTGACCGCGGCTACTTGCAGGGTGCCGCGGAGCCGGTTGACGACGAGGGTGGCGAGCGCCTCGCCCTCCACCTCTTCGGCCACGATGAGCAGCGGCTTGCCGAGCTTCGCTACCTGCTCGAGGATCGGAAGCAGGTCCTTCATGCTCGAGATCTTCTTCTCGTGGATGAGGACGAGCGGGTTCTCCAGCACGACTTCCATCCGCTCCGGGTCGGTCACGAAGTAGGGCGAGAGGTAGCCGCGGTCGAACTGCATGCCCTCCACGACCTCCAGCGAGGTCTCGAGGGTCTTGGCCTCCTCGACGGTGATGACGCCGTCCTTGCCCACCTTCTCCATGGCCTCGGCGATGATCGAGCCGATCGTCTCGTCGTTGTTTGCGGAGATCATGCCGACCTGGGCGATCATCTTGCCCTTGACCGGCTTGGAAAGCTTCTTCAGTTCCTCCACGACCACGGCCACCGCCTTCTCGATGCCCTTCTTCAGGTCCATCGGGTTGGCGCCGGCAGTGACGTTCTTGATGCCCTCGCGGTAGATGGCCTGCGCGAGCACGGTGGCGGTGGTGGTGCCGTCGCCCGCCACGTCAGAGGTCTTGGACGCGACCTCGCGCACCATCTGGGCGCCCATGTTCTCGAGGGGCTCCTTGAGGTCGATCTCCTTGGCCACGGTCACCCCGTCCTTGGTGATGACCGGGGATCCGAACTTCTTGTCGAGGACGACGTTGCGTCCCCGGGGGCCGAGGGTCACCTTGACCGCGTCGGCCAGGCGGTTGACGCCGCGGAGGATCGCCTGCCGCGACTCGTCACCGTAAGTGATCTGCTTCGCCATTTATGACGGTCTCCTTGTTCTCGTTAACCGACAATCGCCAGGACTTCGTCCTCGCGGAGGATGAGGTACTCCTTGCCGTCGATCTTGATGTCCGTGCCCGAGTACTTGCCGAAGAGGATCTTGTCTCCGGCCTTGACGTCGAGGGGGATCTTGGTCCCGTTCTCGAGGATCTTGCCGTTGCCGACGGCGATGACCTTGCCCTCCTGGGGCTTTTCCTTGGCGGTGTCCGGGATGATGATCCCGCCCTTGACCGTCTCCTTCTCTTCGACGCGCTCGACGATCAGGCGGTCGTGCAATGGACGAACTTTCATGCCAAATGTCTCCTTTCCAACAGGATGGGGGAAGCTCTAGCACTCTCCCCCGGCGAGTGCCAAATATAGTTGTCGCAGGCGCGGCTGTCAAGGCCGGGCAGGCCGGAGGCAAGGGAGCGGCTCTCGACGTGCTCGGGCTCGGCCGGGCGACTGACGATCGCGCCCGCGGCGCCTACGCGCCCCCGCGAACGACCAGCTTGTATTCCTCGATCTTCTTGCCGAGCGTGTTGCGGTGGATTCGCAGGTCCTTGGCGGCGCGGGAGAGGTTTCCGCGGTGACGCTGCAGGACCCGCGCGATGAAACGCTTCTCGAACTCGCGGCGGGCCTCGTCGAACAGGATTCCCCGCTCGACCATCTCGGTGACCAGTGAGTCCAGCTGCTGCTTCACGGAATGACGCTCCCCTTGTGCCGCGCAGGCCGCGACCGGCCGGCGGCGAGATCGCTCAAGTGCAGGAAGACGGCGCAGTCTGCGCGCGCACGGAAGCGGGCGCCGTGACCGCCGTCACCGCGTGCTCGCCGGCCCGAAGACGACCGGCAGCTCCGCGCCCGTCAGCCGGGCGTAGGCGTCGAGGTACTTGTCGCGGGTCCGCTCCACCACCTCGGCGGGCAGTGCCGGACCCGGCGGCCGCTTGTCCCAGGCCAGCGTCTCCAGGTAATCGCGCACGTATTGCTTGTCGAAGCTGGGCTGGGCGCGGCCCGGCGTGTATCCGTCACGCGGCCAGAAGCGTGACGAGTCGGGCGTGAGGGCCTCGTCGATCCAGATCAGCCGCCCTGCGCGTACACCGAACTCGAACTTCGTATCGGCGAGGATGATCCCGCGCTCCTCGGCGTGAACACCCGCCCGGTGGTAGATCTCCAGGCTGACGTCCCTCACCTCGGCCGCTCGCTCCGCGCCCAGCGATCGCTCGACCCGGGCGAAGGAGATGTTCTCGTCGTGGCCGGTCTCGGCCTTCGTCGACGGCGTGAAAAGCGGCGGGTCCAGGCGCTGCGACTCCTGGAGCCCGGCCGGGAGCGGGATGCCGCAGACCGCGCCCGTCGCGCGGTAGTCCTTCCAGCCCGAGCCCGCGATGTATCCCCGCACCACGCACTCGACGGGGAGCGGCTCGGTCTTCAGCACGATCATCGACCGGCCTTCGAGCTGGTCGCGGTAGCGCTGCACCTCCGGTCCGTACTCCGCGACGTCCGCGGTGATCACGTGGTTCGGGACGAGATCGGCGAGGAGGCGGAACCAGAAGAGCGAGAGCTGGGTGAGCACGATGCCCTTGGCCGGGACTCCGCTCGGCAGCACGACGTCGAAGGCGCTGATGCGGTCGGTGGCGACGATCAGCAGCCGGTCGCCGAGGTCGTACACGTCGCGCACCTTGCCTCGGCGCCACCACCGGAGGCCCGGCATCCGCGTCTCGAGCAGGGGGCGGGAGGCATCGATGCGATTCAACGAGGCGGCTTTCGTCATGGAAGAGGAGCTTCCGGTTCCCGTTGGTTTTCGGAGGGGAGGGAGTCTACCGGAAGCCCGACCGGCGACGCAAGAGAGATTTTTTTCTCAGGGATTCTTGGCCGCCGCCGTCGTCGCCGCTTGCACCCGCACGTCGCCGTGCCGCGCCTGGAGGTGCACGGAGCTGCCGCCGCCGCCGATCTCGCCCTTCGTGAGGCCCGCGCTCGTCGACGTGAGCACGAGGCCAGGCACGTCGACCTGCACCTCGCCCGGCTCGGCGGTGGCGTCGAGCACGAAGCGGCTGCCGGCGGAGACTTCCAGCCGCACCGCGCCGTGCGCCGCGCTCGCCCACACGGGATCGGTGAGCGCACCCGCCGGCGTGAGGCTGACGCCGCCACGGTCGACCTCCACCCGCACCTCGCCGCGGAATCCGTCGATGACCACGTCCGCGCCCGACGCGCTGATCTGCGCGCCCTTCTCCAGCACGCGCGCGTTCACGCCGCCGTGCGCGACCTTGACCTGGACCGGCCCTCCCACGCGCGCCAGCACCACGTCCCCGAAGCTGGTCTCGGCGACCAGTCCCCCCGCCACGTCTGCGGCCTCGACGGCGCCATGGGCCACGGTGATGCGAGCGTCGCCTCCGGCCTTCTCGACCCGCGCATCGCCGAAGGAGCCTTCGATCGTCGCCGCGCCCGTCACGTCGCGGGCGGTCACGGGCCCGTGCTGCGATCGGACCTCGACGTCGCCGCGCACGCCCTCGACGCCGACCTCGCCGAACGACGCCCGGATCACGATGCCTCCGGTGCGGTCGGCTCTCACGTCGCCGTGCTCCGAGTCCACGGTGGCGCGGCCCTGCACGTCCTGCAGCTCCACGCGGCCATGCCGGGCCACGACCGAGAGGTCGCCGCCCACGGTGGAGGCGAGCACGTCGCCGTGACGGGATTGGATACGCGCGGCGCCCGACACCCTCGACAGCCGCACCTCGTCGAACGAGCTGGTGATGTCGGCGCGGGCGGCGTCGGCGACCTCGACGCGGCCGTGCTCGTTGCGCACGGTCACCGCGGTGGCCGGGGGCACGGTCAGCTCGAAATGGGTCTCGAAGCCGACCTCGCGGCCCTCCGATCTGTTCTCCAGCTCGTCCCGGTTCGTGCCCACGCGCAGCAGGCTCCCGTCGAGGGTGGCGTCGATGCGGATCTCGTTCGCGAAGGCACGGGCCTGCTCCTCGGTCGGCCGGAACACCACCTTGCGCAGCGCGATCTTCACCTGGCCGGGGTCGCCGGCCCGCAGGGTGACACCGCCGAAGGCGTTGACGACCTCGATCGCGGTCCCCGCGGGCACGGGCTGGGTCCGCTCGGCGTCGAAGGTGAAGGAAGACCCGTAGAACCTTCCCGCGAGGACGCGGCAGCCCTGCGGACCGAAGCCGATGTTCTGGCGCACGCTCCACGCGGTCTCGACGGCCCCGCCGAAGCCGAGCACGAGGATGAGCAGGCCGATCTTGCTTGCCTTCACCTAGGAGCCTCCGCGACGCGCCTCGCGTCGGGAAAGGGCCGCCGCCAGCTCGAGGCCGCCCCACAGCACGAGGAGGAGCGGCCACCACGTGCGGAGCGCCGAGAGCAGGTCGATGCGGCCCGCGTTGGCGAGGAGCCACAGCACGC